>JAGGWK010000070.1 GCA_021157525.1 Candidatus Cloacimonadota bacterium
CCGGTGACAACGTATCGATCTTTGCAGAACTGATCACCCCCATCGCAATGGAAAAAGGTCTTCGTTATGCTATCCGCGAAGGTGGTCGTACAATCGGCGCCGGCGTTGTTGCTGACGTGATCGAATAACGGGTTGGCGTCATGAGAGAAATAATCATCCTGGCTTGCGATGAATGTAAACATCGCAATTATACCACGAAGAAAAACAGACGCACGCATCCCGAACGTGTTTCATATAAAAAGTACTGCCCAAACTGTCGTAAACACACGACACATAAGCAAACTCGATAAAACATGATGCAGGTTAGTAGCTCAATTGGTAGAGCACCGGTCTCCAAAACCGGGGGTTGCGGGTTCAAGTCCTGCCTGACCTGCCATTTTTATAACACAAAGGGTATAGCATGTTTAAAAAAATAGCCGCATTCTTCCGTAGTGTTCGCATTGAGATGCGCGCGGTCAGTTGGCCCACCAAAGACGACCTGAAAGAGGGAACAACGGTAGTTATCGTGATGTCGGGTATTGTCGCCATCTTTCTTACCGCAGTTGATGGGATATTCAATTATCTGATCCGAACCCTTTTACTGAAGGGTTAAAATCCATGAAATGGTATGTAGTTCACACCTATGCTTCTCATGAGTTCAAAATCCGTGAAGCGATAGAAAAGGGTAAAGAGGGAACAGAGCTTGACGAGCTGATCGGCCAGATATTGATTCCCACGCAAAAGACCTTTCACATCCGTGACGGAAAGAAGGTGGAGCGCGAGAAAAAGCTCTTCAACAGTTATATCATCATAGAAGCTGAACTCACCACGGCAGTGTATGAATTTATCAAAAACATGCCTGGTGTTACCAATTTTCTGGGAAACGGAAAGAAACCACAGCCACTGACAGAACACGAAGTGAACCGTCTGCTGGGTATCTCCGATCGAGAAAAAGACGGAGGGAAGGCATACGAATATCTTCCCGGCGATATGGTTCGAATTACCGGTGGTCCTTTTAGTGACTTTGACGGGGTGATCGAGAAGATCAGTGCTGACCAACAGAAGATGACGATAAAAGTAACCGTCTTTGGCCGCGTGACACCCGTAGAAGTGAGCACGGACCAGGTAGAAATTTTATAGAGGTTTAGAGGTAAAAATGGCAAAACCAAAAGATGTAGAACATGTTGTTAAACTACAGCTTCCCGCAGGTAAGGCCACTCCGGCTCCTCCCGTAGGCCCAGCCTTGGGTCAGGCCGGTGTGAACATCCCCGAGTTCTGCAAAGCATTTAACGACAAAACAAAAGACCAGCCAGGAATGATCTTCCCGGTGGTTATATATGTGAAGAAAAATAAATCATATACCTTTGATATCAAGACACCGCCAGCTGCTGTTCTCATCAAGAAAGAGGCAGGACTGGCTAAAGGTTCCGGTGTTCCAAACCGGGATAAAGTCGGAACTATTAAACGCGAGCAGGTGCGGAGAATCGCTGAAATGAAGATGCCGGATCTGAACGCATATTCGATTGAAGCCGCGATGCGCATGATCGAAGGTACTGCACGCAATATGGGCGTAGAAGTCGTAGATTAACCTGACGGCTCACTGCGCCATGATGCAGGAGATTATCAAAAAGGAGTGCTAATGGCTAGCAAACGTTACAAACAAGCTCATGAGATGATCGACCGAACCAAACGCTTCGAACTTGATGAAGCAATAGCGCTTCTCAAGGGACTTCCCGCCGCCAAGTTTGACGAAACGGTGGAAGTTCACATGAATCTTGGGGTCGATCCTCGCAAAGCTGATCAACAAATTCGTAACTCTCTGGTGTTGCCTTACGGTAGCGGCAAAACAGTTAAAGTACTGGTTTTCGCTGAAGGTGACAAGGCTGAAGAAGCCAAAGCAGCCGGAGCTGATTATGTAGGTGTGGCTGAGTATGTAGAAAAAATCAATGAAGGATGGCTGGACTTTGATGTAGCCATCGCTACACCGAACTTGATGGGAAAAATCGGTCGCTTGGGTCGCGTACTTGGCCCCCGTAACCTGATGCCAAACCCAAAAGTCGGAACAGTGACAATGGATGTTACTAAGGCAGTGAAAGAATCCAAAGGTGGAAAAGTAACGTACCGCATCGATAAATTTGCAAACCTGCATATTATCGCCGGGAAATTGAGCTTCGATCCGGATAAACTGAAAACCAACATTCTTACTATTATTGCCGCAATCTTAAAAGAACGTCCTTCTACTGTTAAAGGGGTTTTCATCAAAAGTATTTCTATCACTTCGACCATGGGCCCAAGTGTGAAACTCGATGTAACTGCTGCAACATTGGAATCTAAGAAGTAGGGGGAATCATGCCGCAAAAATACAAAATCGACGAAGTACAAAACATCATCGAACGGGTGCGGGATGCAAAATCAATCGTGCTGGTGGATTATAAAGGAATCAATATTGAGGAAGTGGACGAACTTCGTAACCGTCTGCGTAACGAAGATATTGAGTACTTTGTATCGAAAAATACTTTCATCAAAATCGCTCTTAATGAAGTGGGAGTGACTGCTCTGGATGCTGATCTGAAAGGCCCGACGGCTGTAGCAGTGAGCAAAACTGATGAAGTAGCCCCGGCGCGGGTTCTGGTAAACTTCAAAAAAGAAGTAATGGGTGACAAACTCTTTCCCGTCTTGAAGAAAGGGTATGTGTCCGGTTCTGTGATGGGAGTGGATGATCTGGTAAAACTGGCATCTCTGCCAACCCGGGATCAACTGCTTTCAATGACACTCCAGGGTTTTAATGCTCCAATAACTGGCTTTGTGGGAGTACTCTCTGGAATCATACGTAAATTTGTATATGCGGTAGATGCTATCGCAAAAGACAAAGCCGAATAAAAAAATAGAGATCTGATGGAGGATAAAATGGCTGATAAGAAACAACAAGTGATTGATATCATTAAAGAGATGACGGTTCTGGAACTGTCTGAATTGGTGAAAGAACTTGAAGAACTCTTCGGTGTAACCGCTGCTGCTCCCGTAGCTGTTGCTGCAGCTCCTGTTGCTGCCGAAGCTGCTGAAGAACAAACTGAATTCGATGTAATTCTTTCTGGTATTGGTGCTAAGAAAATTCAGGTAATTAAAGCTGTTCGTGAACTGACGAAACTTGGCCTGAAAGAAGCTAAAGAACTCGTTGATAGTTGCCCTAATCCGGTAGTTCAGGGAGTTCCTAAAGAGGAAGCTGAATCCGTAAAAGCCCGCCTTGAAGAAGCTGGCGCATCTGTTGAACTTAAATAATTTCGAAATCTGAACGGAAGTGGGCATATCAGCACTCACTTCCGTTACCTCTTTTTTAAAAAACGAAGCGATTATGGTCGCTTTTTGCATGTAAAGGAGTGATAAGCTTTGAAAATCAAAAGCTATTCCCGTATAAAGAAAAAAGCCGAAATGGCCGGTCTTCCCCAGGTGGAGATTCCTAACCTCCTGGCGATGCAGGTAGACTCTTTTGAATCGTTCCTTCAACGGGATAAACACCCGGCCAAACGTGATATCTTTGGGCTGGAAAGCGTTCTGCGCGCTATCTTCCCGTTACAGGATGCCAAAGGATATTATTTGCTTGAGTATATCGACTATATCGTGCTCAAGGAAAAATACTCCATCCAAGAATGTATTGAAAGAAACTTATCATACCAGGCTCCTATAAAAGCACGGATGCGCCTCACTGTCTATGATGAAGAGCTGTTGAAAGAAACCGGCGAAAAACGGGTGAAAAACACCATCGAACAGGATGTGTTCCTGGGAGAAATTCCTCTCATTACCCCCGGCGGTACTTTCGTAGTAAACGGAGCCGAACGGGTCATCATCAGCCAGTTACACCGCTCTCCCGGCATCTTTTTCTCCGAAGAAAAGCACTCAAGCGGCAAATCTCTCTACTCTGCCAAACTGATTCCCTACACCGGATCCTGGCTTGAATTTACCATGGATAGCTACGACGCCATGTTTGTGCTTATCGATAAACGGCGTAAACTACCGGCAACTGTTTTACTGCGCGCTATAGGTCTCTCTACCAATGATGACCTGCGTGAATACTTTTATGATAAAGAAGAGATCGATGTGAAGGAAGCGAAAGGGCGCTATTTATTTACCGATCTCATAGACGAAACCACCGGCGAAGTTATCTTCGATGCTGCTACCGGACTGGATGAAGATACCATCGAATCTCTGGTAGCCCGTGGTATCACCAACCTTACCGTGGTTACCGCTGAATCTGAAATTGCCAAACGCATCCTGGAACAAACCATCGCAAAAGACCAAACCACAAACAATGAAGAAGCGCTGAAAAAACTCTACACCCTTATCCGTCCCGGGGAAAGGCCGTCAATCAACTCTGCTCAGGAACTCTTTAACCGGATGTTTTTTAACGAACGTCGGTACAACCTGGATCGGGTAGGACGTTACAAACTCAACGAACGGCTGGAACTGGATATAGATCCTTCAATCCACATTCTTACCAAAGAAGATCTCATTGCCATCGTAGAGCGCTTGATAGCAATTTATAAAGATGAAGATGATATCGATGATATCGACCATTTGGCAAATCGTCGCATACGTACTGTCGGTGAGTTGTTGCACGAACAGTATAATATTGGTCTGTCGCGGGTAGCGCGTACTGCTGTAGAACGGATGTCCATCGCCAATCCCGATGAGATTACCATCCATGACTTGATAAACAGCAACGCACTCATCGCTGTCGTACAGGCATTTTTCCTCACAGGTCAGCTGTCGCAATTTATGGAGCAGACCAATCCTCTCACCGCAATTACACACAAGCGTCGGCTTTCGGCACTGGGACCTGGTGGCCTCACCCGTGAACGGGCCGGCTTCGAAGTTCGTGACGTGCATTATTCTCACTATGGGCGCATCTGTCCTATCGAGACGCCGGAAGGCCCGAACATCGGCCTTATCTCATCCCCTGCAATGTTTGCCAGGGTAAATGACATGGGCTTTTTGGAAACCCCATACATCAAGGTGGAAAACAGCCAGATTACCCAGCAAGTAGATTATTTGAGTCCCGATAAAGAAGAGAAATTCATCATCGCTCAGGTAGATGTGAATTACGATGAATCCCTGCGCATTACCGACGAACGAGTGTTTGCTCGGTACCGCGATGAATATGTTCAAGTAAAACCTGAAGAGGTACAATATCTTGATGTTTCACCTCAGCAGACCGTATCTGCCTCTGCAGCCCTTATTCCCTTTTTGGAACATGATGATGCAAACCGGGCCCTGATGGGTTCTAACATGCAGCGTCAGGCTGTGCCCCTCATCAATCCTCAAGTGCCATTGGTTGGTACCGGGATGGAAACCATCGTGGCCGAAGACAGCGGTTCTGCCGCAGTCGCTCCCTTTGATGGCAAAGTGGTAGGGGTAACCAGTAGCTACATCGACATCCTGCGGGATGATCCCGATGAAAGTATATTGGATATGCAGCGGAGCAACCGCATCTGGTTGCGTAAGTTTGATCGTTCCAACCAAGATACCTGCATCAATCAGCGGCCAACGGTCAGTGTCGGGCAGGAAGTGAAAAAAGGTCAGATATTATCTGACGGACCAGGTATCAGCAATCAGCGCCTTGCCCTGGGCAGGAACATGGTTGTTGCCTTCATGCCTTGGTATGGTTACAACTACGAGGATGCCATTATTCTGAGCCAGAATGTTGCTCGGGAAGATATGCTTACCTCTATCTATATCGATCAGCATGAAGTGCTGGTGCGTACGATGAAAACAGGGAATGAAGAATTGGCTTACGACATCCCGAACGTTCCTATCAAGTCCCTGCGAAATCTGGATAAAACCGGTATTATTCGTGTGGGCTCGGTGGTAAAAGCCGGGGATATCATCGTGGGTAAAATCACTCCCAAAAATGTGGATATCGATCCATCACCGGAAGAGAACCTGATGCGGGCACTGTTTGGCGACCGGGCCGGGGACTTTACCAATAGCTCTCTCAAAGCCAAGCCTGGCATGGAAGGGGTTGTGATCGATGTGAAAGTGTTCTCACGCAACGAAACCACCGATGATTTTGAAGAACAGGATCATCGCCAGGAGATGCTTACTCGCATCAAGGAAGAAAAAGCAGACCGTCAAAACAGAATCGATGAATATCTGAAAAGACGGCTCTCCGCTCTGCTGGTGGGCCAAAAAGCCAAGAACATCGTGGACGATAAAACCAACATGTTCTATGTGCCCAGTGGCAAGACTATCACCGCAGCAGATCTGAAGAAAATCAATTTCAAACGGTTGAATCTGGAATTTGATCTGGTGGAAGATGCGGCTATGAATGAGACCATTTATCAGACCATCGTTCTCAAGGTGAAGAAAGCTTCCGAAGAAAGCGAGAATATCTATAAGAAACATCAGGAACGGCTGAAACATGGGGATGAACTTCCCTACGGCGTTCGTAAAATGGTAAAGGTGTACATCGCCAAGAAACGTACAATTCAGGTGGGTGACAAGATGGCTGGTCGTCATGGTAACAAAGGGGTTATTTCAAGGATTAGTCCTATCGAAGATATGCCCTTTATGGAAAATGGCGATCCCGTAGATATCATCCTGAATCCTCTGGGTGTACCTTCTCGTATGAATATCGGTCAGATCATGGAGACCCATCTGGGCATGGCAGCCCGCGTGCTGGGTTTAAACGTCGAGACCCCGGTATTCGATGGTGCCACTATGGAGGACATCCTTGCAGAAATGAAGAAAGCAAAACTTCCTCTGGACGGCAAGCAGATACTCTATGATGGGAAAACCGGTGAGCCTTTTAAAGAGCGGGTAACCGTGGGTGTGATGTATATGCTCAAGCTGAATCACCTGGTGGCAGATAAGATGCATGCACGTTCTACCGGTCCTTATTCACTCATCACACAGCAGCCTCTGGGTGGCAAAGCCCAACACGGTGGTCAGCGTCTTGGTGAGATGGAAGTATGGGCTCTGGAAGCCTATGGCGCTTCACGTCTGCTGGAAGAGATGCTTACCATAAAATCTGATGATGTGGATGGCCGTACAAATGCCTTCAAGGCCATTACCAGCGGTCAAAACCCGCCGAAGCCCGGCACACCGGAATCCTTTAATGTGCTGGTGAGTGAGCTGAAATCACTTTGCTTCGATATTGAATTTATTTCCAATCGGGAATCATAAACGGGGGTCCTGCAGTGATTAGAGAAATTAAACGTATTAAGAAAATAGAGAATTACGACCAGGTTCGTATCAAAATCGCTTCACCCGATGTGATTCGTGAATGGAGTTATGGTGAAGTGGTAAAGCCCGACACTTTGAACTACCGTACCTTAAAGCCGGAGAAGGGTGGCCTTTTTTGCGAGCGTATTTTCGGGCCTGAAAAGGACTATGAGTGTTCCTGTGGAAAATATAAGAAAAAGCGTTTCCAAAATACCGTTTGCGACCGTTGCGGAGTAGAGATAACTTCGTCTCGGGTGCGGCGTTCCCGCATGGGTCATATCGAACTGGCAGTGCCAATTTCACACATCTGGTTTGTAAAAAGTATGCCCAGCGTTATCGGTACTCTTTTGGATATGCCGGTAAACAAACTGGAACGGATTCTTTACTATGAATCCTATATTATCATGAATCCTGGGGACAGCGATTATGAATATAAAGACCTTATCGACGTGGATGAATATTATGAAATCCGGGATCGTGTAGGAAAAGATTTTGAAGCAGTGATGGGTGCTGAAGCTGTGCGGATGCTGTTGGAAGAAATCAATCTGGAAGATGAGGCTATGAATTTGCGTACCATCATCAAGATGGAGACATCGCAGCAGAAAAAGCAAAAAGCTATCAAGCGCCTGAAAGTGATCGACGCCTTCCGCAAATCCGGCCAGAAACCTGAATGGATGGTTATGGAAGTGTTGCCAGTGTTGCCTCCTACTCTGCGCCCATTGGTGCAGCTGGATGGCGGCCGCTTTGCCACTGCCGACTTTAATGAACTTTACCGCCGGGTGATCACCCGCAATAACCGTTTACGGGGATTGCTGGAAATCAACGCTCCGGAAGTGATTTTGCGTAACGAAAAGCGCATGCTTCAGGAAGCGGTGGATGCTCTTATTGATAACTCTCGTAAATCCCGTCCGGTACGGGGTCGCGGCAATCGCCCGTTAAAATCTCTGGCAGACCAGCTGAAGGGAAAAAGCGGTCGGTTCCGTCAGAACCTGTTGGGGAAACGAGTGGATTATTCCGGGCGTTCGGTTATTACCGTAGGTCCAAACCTCAAGCTGCATCAGTGTGGTCTTCCCAAGGAAATGGCTATCGAGCTGTTTAAACCCTTTATCATCGAACGTCTGGAGAAGATGGGAGAAGCTGAAAAGGCAAAAACCGCCAAGAAGATGATAGAAAAGCAGCGTCCTGAAATCTGGAAGATTCTGGAAGATGTGATCAAAGATTATCCGGTGCTGCTCAACCGTGCACCGACACTGCATAAACATGGTATCCAGGCCTTCATGCCGGTACTTATAGAATCCAAGGCTATTCAGCTGCATCCGCTGGTTTGCATACCATACAATGCCGACTTTGACGGCGACCAGATGGCTGTGCATGTTCCGCTTTCCAATGAAGCTCAGATGGAAGCCCGGGTGTTGATGCTGTCATCCCGCAATCTACTGTTGCCTGCCAGTGGTAAATTGGCTATGGCAACAAACCAGGACATCGTGTTGGGTATCTATTATCTTACCGTACTGGCTCAGAAAAAGCCGGAAGACGAAACAACCTTACCCCATTTCAGCAGTCCTACCGAAGTTATCTCGGCATACGAACAGGACGAATTTCTCTATAACCAAAAGGGACAAATTCGCAGCGGACGTCGGATAAACCTGCACAACTGGATTCGATGCATCATAAACGGAAAATTGATTACCACCACTGTTGGTCGCGTGATATTCAATCAGATTATGCCACCGGAAGTTGATTTCGTCAACGAAACCCTCACCAAAGGGAAGCTCAATGAGCTGATGATGGTGTGCTTCAAGGCTGTGGGCCAGAATAAAACCGCTGAAATTCTGGATATGGTAAAAGATTATGGCTATCATTATGCAACCAAAGCCGGGATTACCTTTAGTGCCAATGACGTGATTGCTCCCAAAAACAAGGGTGAGATTATCGACAAAACCGAGCGGGAAATTGCCCGTATCACCGAAAGTTATATGAATGGTGAAATCACCGATACCGAGCGCTCGAACCGTGTCATAGATAAATGGAAACTGACTACCGAGCGAGTTACCGAGGCATTGATGAAAGAGCTGGCCGTCGATCAGAATGGTTTCAACTCTATCAATATCATGTACATCTCCGGAGCTCGTGGTAGTAAAGATCAGATTAAACAGCTGGGCGCTATGCGCGGGCTGATGGATAAACCTGCAAAGGGAAGCTCTGACAGTGGTGCTCAAGTTATTGAGACACCCATCAAATCAAGCTTTAAAGATGGACTTACCGTACTGGAGTACTTCATCTCTACTCACGGAGCCCGTAAAGGACTGGCCGATACTGCGCTGAAAACAGCTGACGCCGGATACCTTACTCGTCGTCTGGTGGATGTGGCACAAAATGCGGTCATCATTGACGAAGATTGTGGTACTATCGAAGGTATTGAGATGTTTGCCCTGAAAGAAGGTCTGGAAGTGGTAGAACCCCTTTCCGAACGCATCGCCGGCCGCACTGCTGCTGATGACGTGTATGATCCGATAACCAATAAACTGATAGTAGAAGCAAACCAGGTGATAAGCAATGAGATGGCTATGACCATTCAGAATCATGGGATAAACAGTGTTCGCGTGCGTTCCGTGCTTACCTGTGAATCGGAAAAAGGCATCTGTGCCAAATGCTATGGCCGGAATCTGGGAACTCATAAAGCGGTGAGCATCGGCGAACCTGTAGGGGTAGTTGCTGCCCAAAGTATCGGCGAGCCCGGTACTCAGCTTACTCTGCGTACCTTCCATATTGGTGGTACCGCAAGTACCGATGTTGACCTGGCAGAAGTTTCGGCCGGTTCCGATGGCGTTATCCGGTTTGACCGTATGAATATGGTGGAAAACCGTGAAAAAGAGATGGTCTCCATCAGTCACCTTGGCTCGATGCATGTTGTTGATCCTGCCACTGATACAATACTCGAAACCTACAAAGTTGAATATGCCGCTACGGTGTATGTTTCAGACGGTCAGAAAGTGGTAAAGAATACCAAGTTGATGAGCTGGGATCATTACAACAACCCCCTTATTGCTATAGCAAAGGGACGTCTTCGTTTTGAACATTTCATCAAAGACGTGACCTACAAAGAAGAATTCAATGATCTCACCGGATCCCGGGAGATCACCATTATTGACTCGAAAGACCGCAAGTTGCAGGCGCAGTTTGTTATCGAGCAGGAAAATGGCGAAGATGCATTGGTTCCCATTCCCACTGGCCTGAAGGTAGAGGTGAAAGATGGTGTATATGTGCATCACGGTGATATTCTGGGGAAATCTTCCCGTATCACCATAAAACAAAGTGATATCACGGGTGGTCTGCCACGAGTGCAAGACCTCTTTGAAGCCCGTGTACCCAAAGATAAAGCTATCCTCTCTGAAATTCACGGTACCGTGAGTATTGGAGACTTGACGAAATCCGGCCGTGTAATTTACGTGCGCGGAGAAGATGGCACCGATCGCAAATACGTGATTCCACCAGGAAAACGTATCATTGTGCATCAAGGTGACATCGTAGAGAGTGGTGACGCTCTTTCCGGCGGGCCGATAGACCCCCACGATATCCTGAAGACAAAGGGTATAAAGGCAGCTCAGAAGCTGATTCTTAACGAGATTCAGGAAGTATATCGTAAGCAGGGTGTGAAGATCGATGACAAACACATCGGTGTGATCATCCGGCAAATGTTTAAAAAGGTGAAGGTGGTTAACCCCGGTCACACCTTGCTCCTTGAAGGCGAAATTGTAGACAGAAACCTTGTGATGAGAGAAAATCGACGGGTCGAAGAAGAGGGTGGCGAAGGAGCTACCTTTGATCAGTTGCTGCTTGGTATCACCAAAGCATCACTGATGACCGACAGCTGGCTTTCGGCGGCTTCATTCCAGGAAACCACAAAGGTACTCACCCAGGCTGCTATCGAAGGAAAGGTAGATAACCTGGAAGGATTAAAAGAGAGTATCATTATTGGCCACCGCATCCCTGTAGGTACCGGATCTAAGTATTACAACACTATCGTGAGTGATGCTCTGGATTCCGGCAAATCAATCGGAGAGATCATAAAAGAATTTGCTCACTCCGAAGAAGACGAATCAGTTGATGACATCCTGGATTTCTAAATAAATAACCATGGAGGAAAATAGTGCCAACTATTAATCAGTTAGTGCGCAAAGGGCGTAAACGCATCATTAAAAAGAAAAAGAATCGTGCGCTTTCCGCTTGCCCGCAACGTCGTGGCGTATGTACCCGTGTATATACCACCACACCCAAAAAACCGAACTCAGCCTTGCGTAAGGTAGCAAGGGTTCGTTTGACCAATGGCTTTGAAGTAACCGTGTACATCCCCGGTGAAGGCCATAACTTGCAGGAACACAGCATCGTTCTGGTGCGTGGCGGTCGTGTAAAAGACCTTCCTGGCGTTCGTTATCATATCGTTCGTGGTGCTCTCGATACCGCGGGTGTAGAAGGACGCCTTAACTCTCGTTCCAAATATGGAACGAAGAGACCGAAGAAGTAGGAGCAGAGCATGTCAAGAAGACGCAAACAAGTTGAACGCGAGATATTTCCCGATCCAAAATACCATAACGTTATTTTGAGTAAGTTCATAAATTCCGTAATGATGTGCGGAAAGAAGAGTCTTGCCGAGAAAATCGTCTATGGGGCAATGGACATCCTTGCCCAAAAAACCGGCAAAGAACCCCTGGAAGTTTTTCTTCAGGCCTTGGAAAACGCCCGGCCTGTTGTAAAAGTTGTTTCCCGCCGTATCGGTGGCGCAAACTACCAGGTTCCTACTGAAGTAACTCCCAAAAACGCACAGGCAATGGCATTCCGCTGGATTATCGGATTTTCTCGAAAACGCAGCGAACATACCATGACTGAACGCCTGGCTGCTGAGCTTTTGGGCTGCTACAAAAAAGAAGGCTCAACCATTAAAAAGCGTGAAGATACGCATAAAATGGCTGAAGCCAACAAAGCATTTGCTCACTTTAGAGTATAAGTACTATGCCAGCCGACCTTGCCGATATACGCAATATTGGTATAATGGCACATATTGATGCCGGTAAGACGACTACCACCGAAAGGATGTTGTTCTATACCGGCATTATCCATAGAATGGGAGAAGTGCATGACGGCAATGCCGTGATGGACTGGATGGAACAGGAAAAAGAGCGAGGTATCACCATTACCTCCGCCGTAACCACCTGCTTCTGGAATAAAAAACAGATTAACATCATAGACACTCCCGGCCATGTGGATTTCACTGCCGAAGTAGAACGTTCACTCCGCATCCTGGATGGTGCCGTGGGCATCTTCTGCGCAGTTGGCGGAGTAGAACCTCAAAGCGAAACTGTCTGGCACCAGGCAGACCGCTACCGGATTCCCCGCCTGGCCTTTATAAACAAACTCGACCGTTCTGGCGCTGATTTCGAACATGCCGTTGACATGATTCATGATCGCCTCACTCCCCTCGCTGTACCCATTCAGATTCCCATAGGAGCTGAAGACAAACTGGAGGGAGTGGTTGACCTGGTGCGGATGAAAAGCATCTATTTCGATCAGGGTATGCAGGGTGCTCAGTATGCATCCCGTGAGATTTCTCCGGATATGCTGGATGCAGCAGAAGAAGCACGGATGCACCTGTTGGAAGCGCTGTCGGAGTACAGTGACGAGCTGATGGAAACCTACCTGGAGGGGAATGATGTGGATGAATATCTCATTTATGCCACTATCCGGGATGCGACAATGCATCATCAATTTGTTCCGGTTTTATGCGGTTCATCCCTCAAAAATGTCGGTGTTCAGCTTTTGCTGGATGCCATCTGCAACTATCTGCCATCTCCACTGGACGTGCCTCCTGAAGAAGGAAAAGACAAAGAAACCAATACTCCCCTCCAAATTGCCCCGGATGTAAAGGCCCCCTTCAGTGGCGTGGTGTTTAAAGTGCAGATGGATAAATATGTGGGTAAGGTGTTGTACATCCGGGTATATTCCGGTTCTCTCAAACGTGGTGCCACCGTGATAAATCAAACCAGCGGCAAGCGGGAGCGGGTTGCCCGCATCCTGCAAGTGCACTCAAATAAAAAGAAAGACATCCAGGAACTCACAGCCGGAGATATCGCTGCCATCGTCGGACCCAAGTTTCTCTACACCGGCGATACCATCACCGATGGCGAATTGCCCGTAGTATACCATAATATCACCTTCCCCGATTCGGTGATCTCTTCGGCAATCGAGCCAAAAACCAAAGCCGATTCGGATACCCTGGCCGATGCCCTTTTTAAGATGGAAGAAGAAGATCCCACCTTTCACGTGCATCAAGACAAAGATACCGGCCAAACCCTCATCTCCGGGATGGGCGAGCTGCACCTGGAAATAATCGTGGAACGGCTGAAACGGGAATACAACGTCCATGCCAATGTAGGGAAACCCCAGGTGGCATACAAAGAGACCATCCAGAAAGAGGTGGTCATTCACGGTGAATTTATCCGTGAATTGAATGGCAAAGGCCATTATGCCGTCGTGGATTTGCGTCTTACTCCCCTGGCCTTGAGCGAATTGCCCCAGGGTAAGAAAAACCTCTTTGCCTTTGAAATAAGTGAAGATGTGATTCCCCGCATCTATTGGCAGGCTATTGAAAAAAGCGCTCTGAATGCCTGTAACGACGGGCCGTTGATGAGCAGCCCGGTTGAGCGGGTAAAGATGACGCTGGTGGGTGGAAAATTCCACGAAGTGGATTCCAGCGATACCGCTTTCAGCATTGCTACGTCCATGGCGATTTCTCAGGGATTGCCTCAAGCTCAGGCCGCCATTATGGAACCCATCATGCTGGTTAACGTGATCACCCCCGACGAATTTGTGGGTGACGTGATCGGAGATATCAATTCAAAACGGGGTAGAATAGAAACCATTCGCAACGAAAATAATAAACAAACCGTGACTGCCGAAATTCCCATGAGCGAGCTCTTTGGCTACTCAACCAGACTGCGGTCGTTGTCTCAGGGACGGGCAATTTATACCATGGAATTTTGCAAATACGAGCCGGTGCCTGCACAGATTCAGGAAAAAATCCTGAAGCGGATGCGGGGCTATTAACTCTCTTTGCATTTCAAAAAAACAGTAAGAGACCTTCAGAGGGCAATCTGAAGGTTTTTTTTGCAGGTGGCACATGAAAGAGTGGACGATCTTGGAAATTCTCAATTGGACGAAGGACTTTTTTGCTCAGAAACAGCTGGAAAATCCGCGTCTCAATGCGGAGTATATTTTGGCCCATGTGCTGGAAGATACCCGTATCAACCTCTATGTTCGTTTTGAAGAAGTGGTGTCGGAAGCCCATCGTGGTGCCATCCGTGCATGTGTAGAGCGCCGTGCAGCAGGGGAGCCCTTGCAATATGTGCTGGGGGAGACCTCCTTTTACGGCTTTCCCATAGCCCTGGATGCATCGGTGCTGATACCCCGCCCGGAAACCGAATATCTGGTGGAAATGGTGGTTGATCAGCATCCCCGAGCAGCTTCTATCTTGGATGTAGGTACCGGCAGCGGTTGCATTGCCATTGCTCTGAAAAAGCTCATCCCCGATGCTGAGATTACCGGGGCAGATATTTCTTCCCAAGCCTTGGCAAAGGCATCTGAAAATGCCGATGCCAATGACGTGGCAATTACCTTTATCCAGAGCGATTTGCTGGATGAGGTGAAAGGACGCTTTGACATTATCGTATCAAACCCGCCCTATATCCCCGATGCTGAGTACCAGAAGCTGGATTCTCAGATTTTGGAGTTTGAGCCAAAGCTGGCGCTGGTGGCTGAGGAAGAGGGAATGATCTGTTACAGAAAGATACTGCAAAAGGCCGCAAATCACCTGCGTCCGAGGGGAGAAATATACTTTGAGATAGGTCACGGGCAGGGAGAAAAAATCCAGCAATTGGCTATTGCCGCCGGATTTCACGACGTAGTGGTAACAAAAGATTTAAACGGTTTTGACAGATATGCCCACATTTGGTAATTGGCATTCAGTGAGGTAACTATGGATTCATTTGTAATAAAGGGTGGTAAAACCCTGAAGGGGCAGATTTCTGTGAGTGGTGCAAAAAATGCCACATTACCGATTTTGGCGGCAACGATGCTGGCCGACGGCGCATTTCGCCTTACCAATGTTCCCTACTTAAATGACATAAAGATGATGGTCTTCATTTTGCGCTATCTGGGTGCGAAAATTGATTTTTATGATAATACCATCGAGATTGATACAGCCGGGATAAACAGTTGGGAAGCGCCTTATGAGATGGTGAGCAAAATGCGTGCATCCATAAATGTGCTGGGCCCGCTTCTGGCACGATTTGGCGAAGCTAAGGTTTCATTGCCCGGAGGTTGCGCCATTGGGCCAAGACCTGTTGATCTTCATCTGAAGGCCATGGCGGCGTTAGGCGCCACTGTAAGTGTGGAACATGGCTATGTGCTGGCTCGCGGTAAACACCTCAAGGGTGCCGAAATTACCTTTGAAAAAGTGAGCGTGGGGGCTACGGAAAATGTGCTCTGTGCCGCCGTATTGGCCAAAGGAACCACCCTTCTGCACAACTGCGCCAAAGAACCGGAAGTTACCAGCCTGGTGGATTTCCTCATAGCTATGGGTGCCGACATCCAGGGATGTGGAACCTCAGATCTGGTGGTAACCGGGGTAACCAAACTTCATGCGGTGGATTATCCTATGATTCCAGATCGCATCGAAGCAGGTACCTTTCTCATCGCTGGCGCCATCACGGGAAGCGCTCTCACCGTTACCGATTGCCATCCTTCGCACCTTACCAGCTTGCTGGAGCATCTGCGGCAGGCCGGATGCACAATCGACGTGGAGCCTGACAGCATGCACATTCATCCTCTTCATCGCATATTACCGGTGGATGTGATTACCCGGCCATATCCGGAATTTCCCACAGACCTTCAAGCACAGTTTATGGCGCTGATGACTCTGGCACAGGGAACATCCCGCATCGAAGAAACTATTTTCCCCGACCGCTTTATGCATGTTGCCGAGCTCAATCGTCTGGATGCATCCATAGGTATGGATAAACACATCGCCATCATCGACGGAGTGCAGCAGCTCAGCGGCGCTCAGGTGATGGCCACCGATCTGCGGGCCAGCGCTGCATTGGTATTGGCCGGGCTGGCAGCTCGTGGCGGAACCACCATCTCCCGCATCTATCACATAGACCGCGGGTATGACCGGATTGAGCGGAAGCTACAACTGGTGGGAGCGGATATTCGTCGCATAAAAGGATAGAACTCTATTTATAGCAAAAGAGCCGCAATTGATGCGGCTCTTTGTGGTTTGTGCTCTATTTGATTTTGTTTAAGCTCTTGGAAACCGTAGGGTGATCGGGATTTTCCCGATAAAAGAGCATTGTCCTTCCCAGAATGGCTATCAATTGTGATTGAGTTCCCTCGGCCAGTGCCCGAGCCGCTGATGTGCGAGTGTCACGATCCCGTTCGAAACTGGAAACCTTTACCAATTCATGGGCGGTGAGAGCTTCGTCCAACGCTTTGATCAAGTTTTCTGTTACCCCTTTGCCTCCCATCTTTACAATGGCATCCAGCCCATTGGCCACGCTTTTCAGGTAAGATTTTTGTTTTCCTGTATATTCCATCATTCGTACCTCATTTTTTATTTCTGAAGTTCAAAAGCTACGAAGCCATCCAGTTGTCAATAGTTCTTTGCCTGACAGGAGGTTAGCGTCAGTATGGGTGCAGTACTGCTGTTCTTGCTACATGCATCCTGGCCTACAGTGTAAAAAAAGGTGAGAAGTATCTTGACACAAAAATGGGATATAAACAACTTTGTAATTGTTACAAAAATAAAATGAAGAGGTAAGGATGAAAAACATTCAAAAAATGCTGGAAGAACATGGGATTTCCCCATCGTTTCAACGGATGAAAATCATGGAATACCTTATGCACAATGCTGTTCATCCTACCGCTGAGATGATCTATCAAGCTTTGCATGAGCAAATTCCTACCCTCTCGAAAACCACGGTGTATAACGCGTTGAAGCTTTTTAGCGAAAAGGGGATGCTGGTGCAGCTGTCTGTGTTTGAACCAGAGGTGCGGTATGAGTATAACAAAGAGCCACACATCCATTTTAAGTGTAGCCGTTGTGGAAAATTGTACGATGTGGCTGTCGATTTTAATTGTCTGAAAGATGGCGTGATAGAGGGCCACAAGGTGCTGGAGCATCACGTAAATCTCAAAGGTATTTGTCGCGAATGCCTGGAAAAGGAAAAAGCAGATAATGCTTGAGTTTGGTGAAGTACACAATCATCCATGCATCTGCTGGTCTAGAGAAACTGTGTTCTCCTTGTAAAAAAAGTAAGACGAATAAGTACGGAGCATATATGAAAGCGATAGAAATTAAGCCGGGAATTTATTGGGTTGGAGGAATCGACTGGGATCTGCGTAATTTCCACGGGTATCTTACCCAGCGTGGATCTACCTACAATTCATACCTTATCATCGACGAGAATATTACCCTCATTGATAATGTAAAATACTATATGGCCGAAGAGCAGATGAAGCGTATTTCCCAGATCATTGATCCTGCAAAAATAGACTACATTGTGCAAAATCACATCGAGATGGATCACTCGGGTTCACTTCCCGGTATCCTGGAAAAATGTCCCAACGCCAGGGTGATAGCATCGCCAAAGGGGGTTGAAGGACTTCCAAAACACTATAAAAAACAGTGGAATTTTATGCCGGTAAAATCCGGTGACACACTCAATCTGGGAAAAAGAACATTGCACTTTGTGCAGACTCCCATGGTGCACTGGCCCGATAATATGGTGAGCTACTGTCCTGAAGAGAAAGTGCTTTTTTCAAACGACTCCTTTGGACAGCATATTTCCTCCTCTGAGCGGTTTGATGACGAGTATCCCTTTAATACCATGATGAATGAAGCGGCAAAATACTATGCCAACATTGTGTTGCCCTATTCCAAACAGGTGCAGAAGGCATTGGACGTCGTAAAGACCCTGGATATCGATGTGATTTGCCCCAGTCATGGTTTGTTACTGCGCAAATACATCCCGGAAATGTTGGAGATGTACACCAAATGGTCTGCCAATTCCGTGGATAAAAAAGCGCTGATTATCTACGATACCATGTGGAAATCCACCGAGAAGATCGCCGGGATTATATTGGAAGCATTCGAGAGCAAGGGGTATCAAACCCGCCTGTTTAATTTGCAGTACACTCACATTTCAGACATCATGACCGAAATTCTCACCGCCAAATATATCTGTGTAGGTTCGCCCACCCTCAATAATAACATCTTACCCACCGTGGCATCTTTCCTCACCTATCTCAAGGGTCTGGCTCCCAAAGGCCGTCATGGCCTGGCTTTTGGCTCTTACGGCTGGGGCGGGCAAAGCGTGGGTATGGTAGAAACCATCCTGAAGGAATGCGGCTTTGATATGCTGGAACAGATTCGGCTCCAATATGTACCCGATGATGACCTGCTGAAAGCCGAAGAACAAAAACTGATAACCCAAATAGATTAGGAGATAACCTATGGCAAAAATAACTCTTCAAGGACATCCCATCGAGACCACCGGCACATTGCCAGATGTGGGGACAAACCTCACTGAGCTCATCGGTACCCTTACCAAAACCGATCTGTCAGATGTGACCATTGCCGACTTCGTCGGTAAAAAATTGGTACTAAATATCTTCCCCAGTTTGGACACCCCTGTGTGCGCCACCTCGGTGCGGCGGTTTAACAAAGAGGCAGCTCAGCTGGAAAATACGCTGGTACTCTGCATCTCCAAAGACCTGCCTTTTGCCCATACACGGTTTTGCACCACCGAAGGATTGGAAAATGTAATTTCCTTAAGTGAAATGCGGGACAACAACTTTGGCAAAAACCTGGGACTCACCATTACCACAGGGCCCCTGGCCGGGCTTTTGGCACGGGCCGTTATCGTGCTGGATGCAAACCTGACGGTGCTCTATCGGCAATTGGTACCCGAGATCGCCCAGGAACCGGACTATGCTTCTGCGTTGAAGTACGTAATCTAACAGGAGGAAAAATGTTAGCGCAATCTTTACAAGACAGAATTAACCTGCAGATCAATCGGGAGATATATAGTGAATACCTCTATCTTTCGATGGCTGCATACTGTGAAGCCCAAGGACTGTCGGGCTTTGCCAATTTCTTCAAGATTCAGGTTCAGGAAGAGCATTTCCACGCTATGCGGTTTTTTGACTTTGTGCATGAACGGGGAGGCAGAGTAGTGCTGGATGCCATCGCCCAACCCAAGGTGGATTTCAATTCTGCGCTGGAAGTCTTCGAGCTAAGTTACAAACATGAGCAGTTCATCACAAAATCGATAAATGAGCTGATGGATCTGGCTATCAAAGAAAATGACCATGCGACCAGGAGTTTTCTCAACTGGTTCGTTGATGAGCAGGTGGAAGAAGAGTCAAACATGGATACCATCATAAATCACCTGCGGCTGATCGATGGCAAAGGCCACGGTATGTTGATGTTAGATCGTGAATTAGCAGGCAGGGTATTTACCCCGCCAACGATATAAACAAAGGGAGGAATAATGACTCAATTACGGGAAGTTTACTTTTGCGAGAAATGTGGAAATGTGGTAGAAATTATGAATGAAGGCGCACCGGCACTGGTTTGCTGTGGCGTGCCCATGGTAAAGTTGGAAGCAAAAACTCAAGATGCCTCCACCGAAAAACATGTGCCCTATGTAGAAGAAAAAGATGGTGGCGTCCTGGTAAAAGTGGGCCGGAATACGGCTCATCCAATGATGGAAAAGCACTATATCAAGTTTATCGAAGTTCTTACCAAAGAGAAGGTATACCGCGCAGAACTGACTCCGGGAATGGCTCCTGAAGCATGGTTCCCGATAAAAAAAGGCGACGTGACAGAGGCACGGGAATGGTGTAACCTTCACGGATTGTGGAAAAGCTGAGACGTCCATGGCTGGGGCAAAGGCAACAGTACTGGCCGCAATGAAGCAGGCCGCAACGCCATTGAAGGCAAGTGAGATCGCCGAGCTCTGCAGGTTGGATAAAAAAACCGTGGACAAGGCGATGAAAGAATTGAAAAAGGACGAAGCCATTACATCGCCCAAGCGGTGTTATTGGCAGGCAAAATAGAAATGAGTCTGCCTACGGCCGGCTCTATAAAGAATAAGGAGTGACGATGGAATTTAAAAATAGCAAAACCTGTGAAAACCTGATGAAGGCTTTTGCCGGTGAATCTCAAGCACGGATGCGGTATAATTATTATGCGTCCGTAGCCAAAAAAGAAGGATTTTTGCAGATATCCGAAATTTTATTGGAAACTGCAGAAAACGAAAAAGAGCACGCAAAAGTATTTATGAAAGAGCTGATCAAAAACGGTGTAAATGACCAAGTGGTAAATATCACTGCCGGCTATCCCGTTTGCTATGCCGATACCCTGAAAAATCTCGAGTGCGCTGCCAATGGTGAAAAGGAAGAATGGTCAGACCTCTATCCTGCCTTTGCCAAAGTTGCCGAAGACGAAGGCTACCCCGAAGTTGCTAAGGTGTTTAAACTGGTGGCCTTGGTAGAAAAGCGTCACGAAGCCCGCTACCGTAAACTGTGGAACAATGTGAAAAATCACGAAGTATTTAAAAAAGGCGGAAAGGTGTTTTGGAAATGTCGTAACTGCGGTCATATTGTAGAATCTATCGAAGCACCGGAAATGTGCCCGGTGTGTCTGCATCCCCAAAAGTACTTTGAACAGTGGGTAGAAAATTATTAGAACCTGCTGAAGAGCAGAAATAAATCCTGAGGAGGAAAAATGCAAAAATATGTATGTGATGCCTGTGGGTATATTTACGACCCGGCTGAAAATGGAAACGTGTCCTTTGAAGACCTTCCGGAAGATTGGACCTGCCCCGAGTGTGGCGTAGGAAAAGATCTGTTCAGTCCCGTTGACTAAATAACCCTGTGGGGGCGTCTTTCGACGCTCCCACCTGTTTTTAAAAAAAGCCAGAAAAGGAGAAAGCATGATGCAGGAGAACTTTGATACCATTATCGCCTTTGCTATCGAACGGGAAAAAGAGGCGGTTGCCTTTTATATCGATTTGCAAGGCAAGACGAATTTTTTTGCTCAGAAAGAGATGCTGAAAGAGCTGGAAAGCATGGAACGTGGACACATCACAATCCTGGAGGATATCAAAAAACGTGGCTTCGGGAATATTACTTCCAAAGAAGTAAAAGACCTCCACATCAGCGACTACATTGTGCCCGAAGAGCCAGGGAAAATCCTTACTTATCAGGATATCATGATCATTGCCATGAAACGGGAAGAAGCATCCCGGGATCTCTATGCCGACCTGGCAAAGCGTTTTGATGGCACTGAAACCGGCACCCTTTTTGCTCGACTTTCTGCCGAAGAAGCCGAGCATAAGCTGCGCTTTGAACGCATCTATGACGAAGAGGTGTTGAAAAACAATTAGTGAGGAGCAACGATGGAGAGATTTTTTCATAAGCTATATGGAAACGCAAATAAATTAATGGAGGAATGATGGTTGATCTGAAAACAACCTATATGGGATTGGAACTTTGCAATCCCGTAATCGTGGGATCCAGTGGACTTACCGCCACGGTAGAATCGATAGAAGAAATAGCAAAACAGGGCGCTGGTGCAGTGGTGCTGAAGTCTTTGTTTGAAGAACAAATCTTGATGCAGATAGATAAATCCATGGAAGACATGCCGGCAGCATTTCGTTACCCCGGCGCAGAAGATCATCTGCGGTACTTTGAAAGAAAACATGCGGTGGATGAATATCTGACCCTTATCCGCAATGCAAAAAAAGCGGTGAATATCCCCATTATCGCCAGCATCAATTGTATCTCCTCAGGTGACTGGACCCATTTTGCCAAAGAGATAGAAGCTGCCGGCGCAGATGCACTGGAACTGAATATTTTCATCCTGCCGTCAGATCCTGACATCAGTGGTGAAGAGTTGCAAAAGCGCTATTTCACCATTATAAAAAACGTCCGCAAAGAGACGTCTCTGCCTGTTGCCGTGAAGATCAGCTATTATTTTGATGCTGTAGCCGGAATGCTGCAGCGACTTTCTCATACCGGCATCAGTGGTATGGTGCTCTTTAACCGCTTTTACAGTCCAGACATAGACCTGGATACCGAAACCATGATCAGCGGCCTGCCTTACAGCCATCCGGAAGATTTTGTGATGCCCCTGCGCTGGGTCGGTCTGATGTATGGCTCTGTAGACTGCGATATGGCTGCCACTACCGGCATCCATGATGCATCAACCGCCATCAAAATGATTCTGGCAGGAGCATCAGCAGTGCAGATGGTCTCTGCTTATTATCTGGAAGGTACTGAATATATCGCTACCGTCATTTCTGAAATGCGGCAGTGGATGGAAGAACACAATTATACTTCCATTGCTCAAATGAAAGGCAGACTAAGCCAGGGAAACCTGCGTGAAGGCGCACTCTACGAGCGGGTGCAGTTTATCAAAAACTTCCAGCAACAATCCTGACTAATCACACACATTAAGGAGGAGTGATGAAATCTGATATCGAAATAGCACAATCTGCGCAGATGAAAAAGATTACTGACATTGCTGCAACGCTGGGCCTGCAACCTGATGATCTGGAGCTTTATGGTGATTTCAAGGCAAAATTGAAGTTCTCCGCCATCGAGCGATTGAAAGACAGACCCACCGGAAAGCTCATTCTCGTTTCAGCCATCACGCCGACTCCGGCAGGAGAAGGAAAAACCACTACTTCCATTGGATTGGCTCAGGCTATGAACAAACTGGGCAAAAAGACCATCGTTGCTATCCGTGAACCTTCTCTGGGCCCGGTCTTTGGCATTAAGGGTGGCGCAGCTGGCGGTGGGATGTCTCAGGTGCTTCCTATGGAAGATATCAACCTGCACTTCACCGGTGATATGCATGCGGTGACAGCGGCGAACAACAGTCTTGCAGCCCTCATTGATAATTCGATTTACAATGACAATCCCTTTAGGCTGAATCCGCGTACAGTGATGTGGAGACGGGTGTTGGATGTAAATGACCGCGCTCTGCGCAATGTGGTTATCGGCCTTGGGGGCAAAACTCAGGGTGTGCCACGGGAAGATGGCTTCGACATTACACCGGCATCAGAGATTATGGCGATCCTCTGCCTCTCAAATTCTCTGGAAGAGTTACGCACCAAAATCGGCAGGATTTTGGTGGCTTACACCTATGATAACAAACCGGTGCTGGTGAAGGATATGGGCTTTGAAGGTGCCATCGCTGCTTTGATGAAAGACGCCCTGAAACCAAACCTGGTGCAAACTCTTGAAAATACACCGGCCTTTGTTCATGGCGGTCCCTTTGCTAATATCGCTCAGGGAACCAGCAGCATTCTGGCTACAAAAACCGCTATGAAGCTGGCGGACTACGTGGTCACGGAAGCTGGATTTGGCTTTGATCTGGGTGCTGAAAAATTCTTTGATATTGTGTGTCCCTACGGCGATTTCTGCACGTCAGCCGTGGTATTGGTTGCCACAGTGCGGGCCATCAAACATCATGGTGGGGTAAAACTCCGCAATCTGAACACCCCGAACCTCGAAGCCGTAAGCAAAGGACTGGAAAATCTGGCCAAGCATCTGGACAGCATCCGCATCTTTGGGATGCGGTCGGTAGTGGCTATAAATAAATTTGCCACCGATACCGACGAAGAGCTGGCGCTGGTAGAGAATTTTGCCAAAGAAAAGGGCTTTGATGCGGCTATTGTGGACTTTTGGGGAAAAGGTGGAGACGGTGGTCTGAACCTGGCCGAAAAGGTGGAGCGCCTTATTCGGGATAATGTATGCCAGCAGCGGATGCTCTACGACTGGGGCGATACGGTAGAAAACAAGATAGAAACCATTGCCAAAAACATCTACGGTGCCCAAAAGATCGACTTCACCCCGGAAGCAAAAAAGAACCTTAGGGCCATCAAGAAATATGGTTACGACAAATTACCGGTATGCATGGCAAAAACCCAGAAATCTCTGTCGGACAATCCGGCGCTTTTGGGGCGGCCAAAGGACTTTCTGGTTACGGTGCGGGAAATTCTCATCTCCGCCGGTGCGGGGTTCATCATTCCTGTTACCGGTGAGATTCTACGGATGCCCGGGCTGCCTAAAGAGCCCAGCGCATTGCAGATAGATGTCGATTCTGGAGGCAATATCAAAGGTCTGTTCTAACAAAGGATTGCTATGAAACTTTTTATGAAACAGCAGGTGATGAACAAGGTGCTTTACGCCTTGGCTCCTATCACCGTGTTTTCGGTTTTTCTCTTTGGATGGCGGGTGCTGGCGGTGCTGGCAGTGAGCAATCTCTGCGCCGTTATAAGCGAGTATCTCTTTGTGCGGACAAAACAAAATGGAAAGATTTCCATGGCGGTATTTGTTACGGCATCGCTTCTGGCTCTCACGCTACCTCCCACCATTCCTTTCTGGATGGCGGGAGTGGGGGCCGTGTTTGCCATTGTTTTTGGCAAGATGGTGTTTGGTGGCTTTGGGATGAATGTGTTCAATCCTGCCATTGTAGGCAGAACCTTTATCTATATCTCCTTCCCCAATGCTATGACGGTGCAGTGGCTCAAACCTTTCAGCAGCTGGCCAGGAGGGTTTACATCCTGGCAAAACAGCGCAGCCATTACCTCTGCCACCCCCATGAGTCTCTTTAAAAGCAGTGGCGAAATCACTTCCACCTGGCATCTGGCATCGGGCCTGATACCCGGTTCGGCAGGGGAGACCTCGGCCATCCTGATAGCTCTGGCGGCCATTTACCTCATCGTCACAAAAACCGCCAAATGGCAATCCATGCTGGCCACGCTTCTTGGATTCACTATTTCCGTATTGGCCTTTTATCAGCAAAACCCACTCCCTTTTATCCTCTCCGGCGGCCTGCTTTTCGGCTCCGTGTTTATGGTTACAGACCCCATTTCTATGCCCAAAAATAAAACTGCCATCTGGATTTATGGCGCTCTGGTAGGATTTCTCACCGTGTTCATCCGCAAGTTTTCCCTTTTTACCGAGGGTTTTATGTTTGCTCTGCTTCTGGCAAATACCTTCATGCCCATCATCGAGTATGCGCTAGACCGCTCAAAAAGGAAGGGAGCATAGATGGCTGAAGCAAAATCCCTCAGGGAACGGCGCTTTTACCCGGTGCTGTTTATGATCATCATCACCGTGATTTTCGTAGGCCTATTGGCTACCTTTTATCAGCTCACCCGGGAGCGGGTGGAAACCCACCGGCAGATGGTGTTCAAAACCACCATTCTGCAACTTTTTGAGCTCCCCACTGACGATCTGCAAAGTACCTATGACGCCTATATTCAGGAAAAAATGCTGGATGGTCGTCTATACTACGCAGCTATGGATGGCGATTCCCTTATCGGCTATTGCCTGCCAATATCCGGTAGCGGGCTGTGGAGCACTATTCACGCTATGGTGGCTGTATCACCTCAGCTGGATCGCATCCGGAAAATAGAAATACTGGAACAAAACGAAACCCCTGGCTTGGGTGGACGCATCACCGAAGAGTGGTTCACCGGGCAGTTTGCGGGCAAGATGCTGGTGCAGTCCGGTACGGCTGTCCTTTTTGAGCTCATCGCCGAAGACGAACCTGCCGGGCCAATGCAGATAAACCAGATTACCGGCGCCACCGCATCCAGCAAAGCAGTGGTGGACATGCTGTATAAAGAAATGAGTGGTTTTCAGCAAACCCTGATTCAGGGAGCAGCACAATGACAAAAAAAGAAATTTTTATCAACAGTGCCTTCAAAGAAAACGCCATCTGGAGCCAGATTCTGGGAATCTGTTCTGCTTTGGCGGTTACCAACCTCATGATGAACAGTTTGGTGATGGGACTGGGAGTGATATTTACTTTAGCTCTTTCCAGCAGCACTATTTCCCTTATCCGCGATCTCATTCCCAAAAGAGTGCGGATGATGGTGCAAACCCTCATCATTGCCTCCTATGTGATTATCGTCGATCTCATTCTCAAGGCCTATATGCCTCAGATGAGTAAAGCGTTGGGCCCCTACATCGGCCTCATCATTACCAATTGCATCATTATGGGACGGGCCGAAGCCTTTGCCGGCAAAAACCCGCCACTGGATTCGATGATCGATGGCATTGGTGCCGGTGTGGGCTACACCGTGGTGCTTATGGTGATAGCCACCATCCGCGAGCTTTTTGGCTTTGGCTCTCTTTTTGGCATACAGATTCTGGGTGAATGGTTTACCCGCTGGAGTATCATGGTGATGGCGCCCAGTGCCTTCTTTGTATTGGCCGTATTGATATGGATCATACACGGACCAATCGCAGCAAAAGTGGGGAAATAATATGGAAATCAATGCCTTTATCATCTTTATCGCATCGATATTTACCAGCAACATTCTGCTCACCAATTTCCTGGGGATGTGCTCTTTTTTGTCGGTTTCCAAAGAAGTGGAATCATCGGTAGGACTGGGACTGGCTGTGGTATTTGTGATGACCCTCACCACTGCGTTGAACTATGTGGTGTATCACATGGTGTTGGTTCCCCTGAACATCGTTTATCTGCAATACATCATCTTCATCATCGTGATAGCCGCTTTTGTGCAGCTTACCGAGATGATGCTGGAACGCTTTTCTCCGGTACTCTATTATTCTCTGGGGATTTTTTTGCCGCTTATCACGGTAAATTGCGCCATCCTCGGAGTATCGCTTTTTATGATTATTCGTAATTACAGCTTTTTGCAATCCATCGCCTTTGGTGCAGGAGGCGGCCTGGGATGGCTGTTGGCGATACTGGCATTGGCCGGCATCCGGCAAAAAGTACGCTATAAATTTGTTCCCAAGGGCTTGCAGGGCGCCGGCCTTTCCATGATCATCACCGGCATCATGGCCATGGCCTTCATCGGTTTCTCGGGCATAGTGGTGATACAATGATTACCACCATACTCACTACCATTGCCATTGTAGGCGGGATGGCCGGATTTCTGGCCCTCCTGCTGGTTGTGGCCGAGATGTTCTTTGCCAATTACGGTGAAGTGATTATTGATATCAACGGTAAACGAAAGTTAAAAGTAAAAGGTGGCAGCTCGCTACTGAGTACCCTCAACGAAAACAAGATTTATCTGGCTTCGGCCTGTGGTGGGCGCGGTAGTTGTGGTTTTTGTAAATGCAAAGTACGATCTGGAGGCGGGCCGCTGTTACCCACAGAAAAGCCCTTTCTTTCGCCTGATGAAATCAAGGATAATGTGCGACTTTCCTGCCAGGTAAAGGTAAAAGAAGATATCGCCATTATCATCCCGGAAGAAATATTTAATGTGCGGCAGTTTGCCGGAGTGGTGAGCAAGATCGAAGATCACACCTACGACATCAAAGAGCTCACAATTCAGCTTACCCAACCAACGGAAATAAATTTTAAGGCCGGGCAATATGTGCAATTGCAGTCCCCCCGCTATGGAAAAATCAAGCAAAAGGTGAGCCGGGCCTATTCCATTTCCAGCAGCCCGGATCATACCGATTACATCCAGCTCATTATCCGCCGGGTGCCCGATGGCATCTGCACTACCTGGGTTCACGACTTTTTGAAGGAAGGCGACGAAGTTTCCTTCACCGGCCCCTTTGGAGATTTCTTTATTCAAGATACCCGGGCCGATATGCTCTTTGTGGCAGGTGGCAGCGGCAAAGCTCCTATCAAGGCCATGCTGGAATATCTGGATGCACGAAACAGCACCCGCAGAATGGGCTATTTCTTTGGTGCCCGCAGTCGCAAAGACCTCTATCTGGATGACCTCTTTGCCACCTGGGAGAAGTCAATGCGGAACTTTGCCTATTATCCTGTCCTGTCTCAACCTACCGAACAATGCGAATGGGATGGACGTTGCGGCTACGTGATGCCCTATTTCGATGAATTTATACAGGATGTAAACAATACCGAAGCTTACCTTTGCGGTAGCCCCGGCATGATAGCCGCAGTGGTGAAATATCTGGTCAGCAAAGGCATCCCGAAAGAAAAAATCTATTTCGACAGTTTTGCATGATGAGGACGCTATGAAAGAAACACCCCAAGAAAAACGCATCCATGAAAACATGAAAGCCGGCGTGATGTGCGCCAAGGGCTTTTTGGGCTCTGATACCCGGCATTTCCACGAGATTATCGAAACCGACGCAGCCCATCTGCAAACCCTGGGCTACACCAGAGAAGAGGTGGCAGACAGGATGCAGGCTCTCACCAATGCCGCCTTCGAAGCCTTTATGGGTTCCATTACCCTGGAAGAGCATCTGATAGTGGAATATACGTCATTCCGGGGTAAACTCACCTGTCCCTTTGCCCATCCCGGTGGGTTTCGTAAAGGCTCGGTGACTTTGCAAAATACCAGAAACAACATCACTCTGTGCTGGACACCCCTGAACATCCACATGATTCGTGAACATGGATTCTTTGAAGGGCATGGCTCGGAGCATCGTCTGGATCCAGACATCCTGATAAAAGCACTGTTCAATTAACCGAACAATTGCAGGCATCATGAAGAAATACATTCTGGGAATAGTGTTGTTGCTGACAGTTCTAGCGGCATACGGGCAAACATTGGGAGACAAACAGAAAGAGCTGGAAGAGCTGAAAAAGCAGATATCCCGACAGGAAGAGATCATCCGGGAGGCAGAAGCCCAAAAAGAGAACAAAGAGCAAAACCTCCAAAAAACCCAAAAAACCTATAAAGCGACCGATGCGAAGATTAAGCGATTGAAGAAATCGGAAGAAGCTGCCAAAAAGGAACTGAGAAGGGCCAAAGAACAGCTTACCGTTACCCGGCAAAATCTGGCTGCATCCCGTGCCAGAGCCCGGCAGCTTTCCTCAGAAATCCATAAAGAATTCTACGCGCTTTTTGTAGAACACTTCCGCCCAAGCCTGGCTGCATCCAAACAAAATACGAAAGCCTTGCCTTTGTTGATAAAGGGATGCATCGATCTGAAAAGATCTACGGAAGACGAGATTGCCGAATTTGAAGGAACCTCATCGCAACTGGAAAAGAAGCGTAGCAAAAGCCAGAAGGATTTTGAAAACTTTCAGTGGTCGCGCATTGTGGCTAAAAAGAAAAAGAAAAAATACGAGGCCGAGATATCTACGCTTTCCGGTGATATTGCCTCACTGGAAAATCAGCGGGCAACGGCTATAGAGCGGAAGAACCTTTTGGAAACCGAAGCAAAAGCCCTGGATGAACTGTTGGCCAAACTGCGCTCGGAGATCAGTCATGAAGCCTACAGCTATATCTTTTCCACAGACAAATTGCCATGGCCTGCCCGGGGTGAGATAATTCGTCCCTTTGGGGAAGAAAAAAGCGAATTGTATAATGTGACCCTGGTAAACAAAGGCATCGACATTGCTCTGGAAGAAGGACATCCGGTAAAAGCAGTTGAAGACGGCGTGGTGGCCTTTGCCGCCTGGTACAATGGCGCCGGTAAGATGGTGATTATTGATCATCAAAACGGCTTTTTCTCGCTGTACTCTCACAACAGCTCACTGCTGGTATCCAAAGGCGATAGTGTGAACCGAAGCCAAACCATTGCCCTCAGCGGTAAAACCGGCAGTGCCGAAGTGCCAAGTTTGCACTTTGAACTGCGCAAGCGCGGCACCAGTGTAGATCCCATGAAATATCTGGAGTGAATGGGAAAGTAGAAAGCAGAAAGCAGAAAGCAGAAAGTAGAAAGCAGAAAGCAGAAAGCAGAAAGTAGAAAGTAGAAAGCAGAAAGTAGAAAGTAGAAAGCAGAAAGCAGAAAGCAGAAAGCAGAAATGGGATCCGGCTTCATTTCATTACGCCGCGACAACTCGCCGGACAAGAATGTGAAAAGGGAGAAGCGGAAAAGTAAGATCTTTCTCGAGAATATGTTTTCAATTATTTTGGAGTTTTGCATAAATACAACCTGCATGATAAAATGTTCTTGACTTATATATTCCATTTTTCGTTTATTGACTTGCTTAATCCTAAGCACAAGGAGACAACATGGAACAGAACACGAATTTAATGTTCGTGTTGTCTAAACAAATTTGCGGGAGGACTTTATAAATGTGTAGTACAAAAGTATATCTCCAGTACATTAAAAGTACGGTTATTTGGATGTTTATCGGCTCTTTCCTAACTTTGTTCAGTAGCCCTACCTTTGTAAACACTTACCCTTATGCTGACTTGTGGCCAAACTTTTCTGAATATTCACATTCAGATGGTTGCGAGAATGTTATACCGGCCATAGGAGGCGGTTACCTTCTGGAAGCGTTCCTCTCTCCTGGTATAGATTTTTATATGGAACCACAGGTTATGTTTTTTAAGATAAGTGAAGACGGCGAATTGGAGTGGAGAAAACAAGACTACGATCAATTCGAAGGTATTCGTATTTCTGCCATGGCTTCAAATGGAGTAGATCGTTATTATGCAAGCCAAAGTGTGGGTACATACACTACATGCCAAGCCGAAATCCTTGTTTTAGATGAACAGTGCAATATTGTAGACAATTTTTCCTATGGCTTTTTCTTCCCGTATGAAATAAGAATAAAAGCGATAACCCTGACAAGCGAAGGAATTTTGTGTGTGGGAAAAATGATGGAATCTGGTACACCTGGCTTAGGAGGATGCTTGTTAATGATGGGCTATGATGGTGAAATCCAATGGTATATTACCACTGATCAATGGGGATATGGTGATATTGATGGTTTTTATTCGGTAAGCATGATTAATGATGAAGAGTTTGTTGCCTGTGGGTATGTGTATGATTGTTATGATAGATACGGCATAATTGCTAAATGCAACATCTATGGAGACAGTTTATGGGTGAAGCACGATCAGTACCATCAATACATTGGTGCTTATGCCCAAGATGAGATTATTACAATTGTCGACAAGTATGCTAGTAATCCGTCAATTGATCTGATTGAAACGCGGCAATATGACTATAATGGAACTTTTCTTCATAGTAATGAATTATTTGAAGACGGCTTAAGTACTGAAGATACCGAATCAACTATTTTTAGTAGCAATGATGGAGAGTTATTTCTTCTTTATGCAACGCCTTCGCATGAAGTCCATAGGCTAAACAGCATGGGTCAACTTGAATGGTCAAACAGCTACATCAGTCTTGATGATAATGATCGACTTGGGAGAGAAAACAACAAAGGCTGTCTTGCACCAAATGGAGATATTGTATATTGTGCAACGATAAACAGACAAAGCTATCAACCTGATCTACAATTGATACGTATTAATCCAGACGGATCAACCAAGGTAAACGAAATCCCAGTAGTAAATAAAGGCAATTCTGTTTCTGTGTATCCAAATCCCTTCAATCCGACAACGACTATCAGCTACTCCATTCCGGCCGCCGCTACGGTGGAACTGAGCATTTACAATGTGAAAGGCCAGAAAGTGGTTACTCTGGTTAACCAACATCAGGAAGCGGGAGAATACGCTACCCCGTGGAATGGAACTGATTCAGAAAACAATCCGGTAGCTTCTGGAGTGTACTTCTACAGGCTGTCAGATGATCATGGTAATAACAAAGTACAGAAGTGCCTGCTGCTGA
>JAGGWK010000003.1 GCA_021157525.1 Candidatus Cloacimonadota bacterium
CCTCTGTAGAGGGGAATTTATTAAATCTTTTTTTTTAATAATTTTTCCCATAATAGTTATTTCTCCAATTTCTCCAAAATCGTTAAAGCACCTTTACTAAATTTTGAGAAAGCATTTATAATTTGAATGCTGACTTGAACAGCAGTATTACTTCTGAGAGCTGCAGAAAGCATTGCAACATCTTGCTCAGTGAAAGCATAAGGATTTGATGTAGAATGTTTGAGGTTTTCGAAGCGGTCGCAATTTGCGACCAGTTCGTTTTTCTCAAAATCATTTAACTGAAATCTGAAAGAATTTGGAAATCTCATACTATTTCTTTTTACCTGCTCATTCAGTCTTTTTACTTGAACTTGATATATTTCAGCTAAATCAGTATCTAACATGATATGCAAGTCGCGAATAGCAAAAATCCTATTTTGAATTTGCTGAGTTTCTAAAATCACAATTTCATCTTTCATATTTATTATCCTTAATTTAATATCAATTTTATGCGGTCACAATTTGTGTCCACTATTTATTTTTCATTTAATTACCAGCCAAGTTATTAATTCAAAGTCTTTTAAATCGGTAGCTTTATCTTTTTGAGGAATCAGAACTGCATCTCTTGAGTGTGATAATCTTGCTGTATTTCTTTTTTCAAATTGATGCATAATTCCTTTGCAGGTTTTTTCCAGTAAATCGGAATATTTTTCTAAACAGTTTCCATCTTCGGTTTCCTTGTTGAAGAGGTCACATAATGCTTCAATTCCGTCTTTTTGATTTTCACAGAGGAGCTTATAGATTTCCAGTGTTTGCTTTATATTTGTAAAATTGTATCTGATGTTTCCGTCTTCACGAATATAAACCATAAAATACGGATCGAGGGGATTTACTTTGTCATTTTTCAGATGTTCGGTTTTGTGACGAAGGCAAAATATAACTCCTGGCTTTATAATATCTTTTGCACTAAGATTAAATACCGAGTTATCAATGTAAGACATTTCGTTATCTGCAGAAGGAACAACGGCATAAAGACCGAGTGGAGCTTCTTCGAGTTTCTTTTTATTATTTTGAATATAATTTAGAAGCTCAATTCGGAAATCATCAAGCGTGAAATCAGTCAGAGAAATATTTTCGTCCATATCCTCTAAATCTAATATTTCATCTTTGAGTTTCATCAGTTGTTTATCTCTGTATTTTATGTCTTCTTCCAGAAGTTCTTCAATTTGTTTAGTTTCCAATAGATTATCGTCGGCAGTAGCTGTAACATCTACAAGAGCCATTCTTGCTTCTACTCTGTCTTTTAATTTTATGTAATTATTCAAATCATCAGTTGGCCAGAAGTTAATAAGTTGAATAGTTTCATTCTTACTTCCGATGCGATCTATTCTACCAAAACGCTGAATTATTCTTACAGGATTCCAATGAATATCATAATTTATGAGATAATCACAATCCTGCAGATTCTGTCCTTCCGAAATACAATCTGTCGCAATGAGAAGATCAATCTCACTTGATTGCGGCATATTCTTCATTTTAACTCTATTTTTTGAAAGTGGTGAGAAATTGGTAAGTATTGCATTAAATTTGGTTTGTTTCGTAAAATCTTTCGGTTGGAAAGTGGAACGATTACTTTTATTTCCACCTGAGACAATTGCAGAATTTAGTCCGAATTCGTTTGTAAACCATTCGTTTAAATTATCATAAAGGTAATTGGCCGTATCTGCAAATGCCGTAAATATTACGATTTTTTTATTTCCCTTATTTATTGGATTTTCAATTTTGTTTTTGATGAGTTCTTTTACTTTAAACAGTTTTGCATCTCTTTCGGGCGTAATGGCTTTAGCGTTTTCATAGATTTTTGTTAGACTTTCTTTATCCGATTTTAAATCTTTTAGCCAACGTTCCAGATTCAAATGTTTTAGCTTAAATTTTAATTTTTTCCCAACAGTCAGCATTTCTTTAATTTGATCTGCTTCATCTTCATCAATTAAATTGTAATCAATCTGCATTTCCAGTTCGTAGATTTCACCGGTTTCTACTTTTTGCTTGTATTTCTCAATTCTTTTAATTAGAGTATCAATCTTTTCAACTGTTCTACCAATAGTAATTTCAAATGCTTCTATGGAACTTTCAAGCCTTTTTAAGAAATTAATTCTCATCATTGCTACAAGAAACCTTTCTCTGGTTGATTGATCATCAAACTCTTTTTTTCTAATGTATTTAATATCGTATTCTTTTCTGAATTCTTTGTTAACATACAGAGATGGTTTATAAACAGATAATTTGAACTTAAGAATGTCTTTATTCAATTCATCATAGGATGGGAATTTTCCTAAAAGGTCAATATCGGGAAAAACAGAGATTGGCTTCTCTCTTTTTGGGAATTTGCCGACTTCAGAAATTGTATCTTTGTAATATTTAACAACGTGTTTTCTACTTCTGGCAATTGTTATTGCATCAAGCAGTTTAAAAAAAGAAGAATCAAGATTTTCCATAAGTTGAGTGGAATGCAATTTATTTTTTTGTTTGTCTTTAGCCCATTTTTGGAATTTGGTTTGAGCATTTTTCATTGTTTGCTCGATACTCATTATTCCCAAATTGTCAGCAAAAGATTTGTCGTCATCTTCAGTAATCAGGTAAATTTGATTTCTAAGATCTTTTAGATAATTATTCACGGGAGTTGCAGAAAGAAGCAGAACTTTTGTTTTAACACCTTTTTTGATTACTTCATCAATCAACCGTTCGTATCTTGTATATTTTTTGATTCCTTCTTTCTCTCTGCCACGCTTATTGTTTCGGAAATTATGAGATTCATCAATGACAATTAAATCATAATTTCCCCAATTAATTTTGTCTAACTCAATATCTCCAGATTTACCTTCTGTTCTGCTTAAATCAGTATGTGATAAAACATCATAACTAAATCTATCTTTTAATAGAGGATTTATATCATAATTCTCACGGTACAATGTCCAGTTTTCTCTTAATTTTTTAGGGCATAAAACTAGAACTCTGCTGTTTCTTAATTCATAATATTTTATAATTGCGAGTGCTTCATAAGTTTTTCCGAGTCCGACACTATCGGCAATTATACAGCCTCCGAAACGATCGATTTTATTGATTGCTCCTTTCACGGCATCTTTTTGGAATTCATACAACATATCCCAGATATCAGTTTCCAAAAAACCCATTTCATCTTTTAGTAACGTTATTTTATTCTCTTCATTCAGAAAATTTTCAAAAATGTGGAACAATGTCTTGAAATATATAAATTCAGGAGCGTTTTCTGCATATAGTTGTTCAATATATTTGATTACTTTATCTTTAACATCTTCTACCAAATCTTCATTTTCCCAAAGTTCGTTGAACCAATCGATCACTTCCTGAACATCACGCTCATCACTCATTCTCAGGTTCAATTCCATATTTGGGTTGTTACCGAATCCCAACCCTTTGTATGTGAAATTTGAACTTCCGATTACAGCATCAAAGATCTTTCTGTCAGGATATTCTTTTTCAATACAATACGCTTTTCCGTGCAGAAAACTTGATTTCTTGATTGATTTAATTTGAACTTTTTCTTTTATCCACTCTGCACATAATCGAGAGATTTTCTTTTGTTCAAGTCTCTCAGTTACAGGAATTATTAACGAGCTGTCTTCAATTGCAATTGGTTTATAATTATTGTCTTTTGCTACTTTTTTTATGAACTTTGGTTCACCAAATAAAAATCGTAATTCCTCGATCTTATCAAGTTCATCTCGTAAATAGTAGTAAGCATAAACAGTAAAATATGCAGAAACGAATGAGGCTTTTGTTTTTGTTCCCAGTTTGATTTTTAAATATTCGTAAAGCTTACCTTTTGAATAATTATCAATTACAACATTTTTTGCCATATGCTAACCTCGATTTATCTGATTATTATTTACTTTGATTAACTTCAAATTTACATCAACTTGTGTCAAATAAAAACACAACTATACTTTTATTTCTTTGCCTGTAATATCTGTTCCCCCGCACGTTAAAATATATTGGGGATCACCCCAAATAAGGAGGTATATACGCAACCTGTTCGCCTGGAGCAACCATAATTACCTCGTGAATCAGTATTGAACCAGAGCCGACAGAAGTAATTGGTCTGTTTTATGTCAAATTGTTTATTTATGCACATATGGGATTTTTTGTTTGTGCAGTATTGGGTAGGCCATTGTTGTTTATAATCATCAACTGAGATGGTTTATCATTTCCATGTTTTTTTGCACAAAAACGGCCCTCTCTGCAAGCAGAAAGGGCCGATAATATTTTTCCTGAATTACTTCAGTTTTTCAGCAACAGTTTTTTTGATCAGCTCTTCATCGGGGATAAAGGGAAGCGTGATATGATCGGTATCTTTACAGCGTTCGTTGTGCTCAATAACGGTTTCGATGGAGTGCTCATTACGAGCCCAGGCGCGGCGTGCCACACCTCCCATTACATCCCACGGAAATGCCCGTTCCAGGATAAAATCCACCCGTTCACTGCCATCGAGCACCATACCAAAGCCACCGTTGATAACCTTGCCAATACCCACGCCGCCGCCATTGTGCAGAGAGATGAGACTCATGCCCCGAGCTGCATTACCGGCGAAACACTGAGTAGCCATATCCGCCATGACGTTGGAACCATCTTTGATATTTGAGGTCTCACGGTAGGGACTGTCTGTTCCGCCAGTGTCGTGATGATCACGGCCAAGCATGATAGGGCCAACTTCGCCATTCCGCACCATTTCATTAAACTTCAGTGCGATGCTCATGCGGCCCGTGGCATCTTGATAGAGAATGCGGGCCTGAGTACCCACCACCAGCTTATTCTTGATGGCATCCCGTACCCAGATGTAGTTATCCCGATCCTGGTAGCGCAGTTGGGGGCGGCAGGTTTTAATGATTTCCGCAGCTGCTGCATCAGTTTTTATCAGATCTTCTTCTTTGCCGCTGAGGCAAACCCAGCGGAAAGGACCGTACCCGTAATCAAAGAGCTCCGGTCCAAGGATGTCTTCTACATAACTGGGAAAGATAAATCCGTCGTAGGTGTTCTCTCCATTTTTCGAGATTTCCTTTACGCCGGCATCAAAGATGGCCTTCATAAAGCTGTTGCCATAATCGAAGAAATAGGTGCCCTTTTCCACCAAAATCTTGATGGCTTTATAATGCCGTTTAAGGGTTTCATCCACCCGCTTGCAAAAGTTCTCACGATCCGTTGCCAACAACTCGGTACGCTCTTCAAAACTCATACCTACCGGGCAATAGCCCCCTTCGTAGGCTGCGTGACACGAGGTCTGGTCGCTGAGCAAATCGATGTGTTTATCGTTGGCAGCAGCATATTCCAGCAGATCCACAATGTTGCCGTGATATGCGATGGAAACGGATTTTTCCCGTGCTATAAACTCTTCGGCCAGCTCAAAGGCTTTAGCTGCGCTATCGGTTACCAAACCCACCCATCCCTGGCTGTGCCGGGTTTCGATGCGGGAAAAATCTACTTCGGCAAAAATGCCTACGCCACGGGCAATTTCCACTGCTTTGGGCTGCGCTCCACTCATCCCGCCGAGACCGGAAGAGACAAAAAGCTTACCCCGCAAATCACCATCGGCAGCCACTCCCAACTTCATGCGTCCTGCAATAAGGATGGTGTTATAGGTGCCATGAACGATACCCTGCGGCCCGATGTACATCCACCCGCCAGCCGTCATCTGTCCATAATTGGCCACACCCAGCGCATTGGCCCGGTTGAAATCATGCTGGTTATCAAACATGCCGATCATCAGACCGTTGGTAATAACCACGCGGGGAGCTGTGGGACTGGATTTGAAGAGTCCCAAAGGATGTCCGCTTTCGACCACCAGAGTATGCTCATGCGTGAGCTTTTCCAGATACTTTTTGATCAATCGGTATTGCATCCAGTTCTGGCATACTGCTCCGGTTTCGCCGTAGGTAACCAGTTCATAAGGATAGAGAGCGGTTGCAAAATCCAGGTTGTTGTCTATCATCACCTGAAAGGCTTTGCCTTCGGTACAGAGGCCGGAATATTCGTCGATGGGTTTCCCGCTGAGGCATCCTGCAGGACGAAAGCGATAGCCGTAAATGTGGCCATGTTCCATCAGCTCGTCGAGAAATTCCGGGGCGAGGATTTCGTGAAGTTCTTCGGGAATATAGCGAAGGGCATTTTTCAGTGCCAGCTGGATTTCCGGTTTTGTAAGAGTCATTTCCCGTCGGGGAGCCCGGCGGATACCCTTTTCAAAAATCGGTTTTGGGGGCAAAACCGCATCCAGCTTGATTGTCATTGCGTTGTCAATTGCATGATTATTCATACATTCTCCATCTATTTTTTTTATTGTAATAGTCCTTTGATTTTCACGTCGGCGCTCTTGTCCCGGCTTCCGAAGATTGCTTCTTTGATGTAGGACTCCAGTAAATCCACCACATCGGTTTCTATGACGATGGGGGCGGAAGCGCCGATGGTTTTACTCAGCACAAAAATGCCGTCGATACTGGCATTGGTGAGCTCTGGCATACAGTCGGCAGAAAGAGATTCTGTAATGATGTAGGTGCGGGAAGTTCCCAGCATGGATTTGGCGATTTTCGCCTGATAATCGAAGTCAATAAATTCCGATTGTTCCAGGCAATGGCAGGTGTGAAAGGTGAGCATCGGAAGGCTGATGACTCGTTTGATAAAGTTGCGTTTACCGCTGATACGGTATTGGATGTCGATATTCTGGATCAGTTGCAGGTTTTCGGGGGAGCGGGAAACGGTGAATTGGGGATTTTTTTCCATAGAGGCAAAATTGGCAGGGAGAAAGCCCATGGAACTGGTATAGGATTTCTTACCCCACTCAATACCTTTATGATGCTCGATACCGGTACGATGAATCAATATCGAGATGAGATCATCGAGGTAGGCGGTGGAAAAAATATCAGAATCCCGTTTAAATCCATTTTCCGTTTTGGGGTTGAAGTAGAATTTTTTGTTACTAATCGCCTTGATAAATTTGTTCAGAGCCTCTACAATAGTGGTGTTGTCGGGGGTTTCTTTCTGGGCAGCGATTGCTTCTTCTACATGATTCCATTTCAGACCAATCTCGTGTAAGTACATACTGTTAACCGGTTTATGTTTGTCTTTCAACATATCCCGGATCATTTCACCATAAAACATACGTCCCTCTACAATGATATATTTTTTAACTTGTTTATTTCCAATCTCTTGTACAACTTCAAAAGTTATTTTTCGTTTATTTTTGTCAAACACCTTTTTCACTGGTTTTTCCGGATGGAAACAGGTTAGCGCCGAAGGGTAGCAATAAGCCTCCGAGGATGCTGTAGCAAGCCTGTCAGAGCCTCCAGAGATGGCACTATAATGTCGGCATTTTGAGCCGTAATAGCAGCCAGGCCTTCCATCCCGCACAATGCGAATCCCAGCTCTGCCTCCTGCAACATCAAAGCATCATTATATCCATTTCCCACCGCTATTACCTGGGCTGGATGCAGGTGCCGGAGGTAGCGCTGTTTTGCTTCTGTCTGGCCGGTTGACTGGATAATGTGTATGGTGCAGGGAAGCCCACTCAATTGCTGGTGAACAGAGCCAAAGGTGTCGGCGGTGATCACATGAACCTCCAGGTGCAAACTCAGCCACGGAATAGCTGATAAAAATGCGGGAAGTACGATACCATCGAAGGCAATGGTGCCGTTAAAATCGAACAGAATATGGGAAAAGGAATAGGTCTTATCACCGGGAACTGCGAGGGTAAGCATGACAGCCAATCAACGGAGAGAACATTCGGTGAGTAGAGTGTTAAAGTGTGCTTTCAAGCTCTTCAGCGTATCATCAGAAATGGGCTGAGCTTTACGAAAGCTGGCATCCAGCGTTTTTGTGGATACAAATCTCTGCAGGAAATAGCGTTTGGCTTTCCCTATCAATGACCCCATCTCCAGCACTTCTTCGGCGGAGAGCATTTCATCTACCAAAGTGCTGCGAAATTCGTATTCGATATTGGCCTCCTTTATCAGCTCGATACTCTCTTTGATAGCGACGATGGAAACCTTAGAGCGGGTAATTTTCTGATATTTTGCCGCCGGGGCCTTGATGTCCATAGCACAATAGTCGATAAGATTTTCCGCAAAAAGTCGCCGCAACATGGCAGGATTCGAGCCGTTGGTATCCAGTTTGATCAAAAAGCCCAGAGAGCGGATTTTTTTGATCAGCAGGGGAAGATCTTCATGCAACGTAGGTTCGCCGCCGGTGATCACCACGCCGTCCAGCTGCCCGACACGTTTGTTGAGAAATGCCAGCACATCCAATTCCTCCAGAGGTTTGGCAAAGAGGGCAGAATCAACCAGCTCGGGATTGTGACAGTAGGGGCACCGAAAATTGCATCCCTGGGTGAAAAGAATTGCCGCCAGTTTCCCGGGGTAATCGATCATGGAGAACTTCTGCATCGCACCTATTCTCATCTGTTACTCCGCAAATTTAAAGGTTTTACGCAGATCAAACTCCGCCCGTTTCCCGTCGTTCCACTGTTGCACGGGACGCAGGTAACCCACCACGCGGGAATAGACTTCGGTTTCAGCTCCACAGATAGGACAGGTGAAATGTTCGCCAGTGATGTAGCCGTGATTTTTGCAGATACTGAAGGTTGGGGAAAAGGTGAAGTAGGGCAGGCGATAGTTTTCGCAGATTTTCCGCACCAGATTTTTGATGGTTTTGGTATTAGTCACACGCTCTCCGGCAAAGAGGTGCAATACTGTTCCGCCGGTATATTTGGTCTGAATCATATCTTGCAGGTCCAGGGTTTCAAAAAGGTCATCGGAGAAATTCACCGGCAACTGAGATGAGTTTGTATAAAATGGTTTATCTCCTTCGTAGGCCAGCTTGATATTCGGGAACCGCTGCACATCCAGTTGAGCCAGTCGGTATGTTGTACCCTCTGCCGGTGTGGCTTCCAGATTGTAGTTATTGCTTGTTTCTTCTTGAAATGCCACCAGTTTATCCCGCATAAAATCCATTACCCGCAGGGCAAAATCCTTACCGATTTCGGTGCCGATGTTCATATCCAAAAGATTGAGACAGGCTTCGTTCATTCCAATGATGCCAATGGTGGAAAAGTGATTTTTCCAGTATTGGCCGAAGCGTTTATGAATATCCCGCAGATAATATTTTGTGTAGGGATAGAGGAAGTTGCCGGTGAGTTTCTCCAGCACTTTCCGTTTGATTTCCAGGCTGTTGCGGGCCATGTTCATTTTCTTTTCAAGCTGGGCCAGAAACTCTGCTTCGTTCTTGGCCAGATGGGCTATGCGGGGCAGATTTATGGTTACCACACCGATGGAGCCGGTAAGGGGATTTGCCCCAAAGAGGCCACCGCCACGGGCTTCCAGCTTACGGGTATCCAGTCGTAAGCGGCAACACATTGACCGGGCATCATCGGGATCCATCTCTGAATTGATAAAGTTTGAGAAATAGGGAATGCCATATTTTGCGGTAGCTTCCCACAGGTTTTCCAAAACAGGATTTTCCCAATCGAAATCCTTGGTGATATTGTAGGTAGGGATGGGGAACGTAAAGACACGTCCCTTGGCATCACCTTCACCCATCACCTCCAAAAAAGCGCGGTTCAGAATATTCATCTCTTCCTGATAATCGGCATACGTGTCCGTTTGCAATTCCCCGCCGATAATCACCGGATGGTCTTTGTACATCGAAGGCACTACCAGATCCATAGTGATGTTGGTAAAGGGCGTTTGGAAGCCGACACGGGTGGGTACATTCACATTGAAGACAAACTCTTGCATGGCTTGTTTCACTTCGTGATATTCCAGGCTATCATAGCGAATAAAGGGAGCCAGCAGGGTGTCGAAATTTGAAAAAGCCTGAGCTCCGGCGGCTTCACCCTGAAGGGTATAAAAGAAGTTAACGATCTGTCCCAGAGCAGCACGGAAATGCTTGGCAGGAGAACTCTCGATCTTGCCCACAGCACCTTTAAAACCGATAAGCAAAAGATCCTTGAGATCCCAACCCACGCAATATACCGAAATCTGCCCCAGATCATGGATGTGAAATTCTCCATTTACATGGGCTTCCCGAATCTCGGGAGGATAGATTTTATTGAGCCAGTAGCTTTTGCTCACTTCGGAGGCAATGTAGTTATTGAGTCCCTGAAGAGAGTAAGCCATGTTGCTGTTTTCCTTCACCTGCCAATCGAGTTTTTCCAGATATTGATCGATGAGATTGATCTCGGCATTGGAGACTATTTCCCGGATCTTGCTGTGTTGGTCACGATACAGGATGTAGGATTTTGCCGTTTTTTTGTAGGGTGAGGCAATGAGCACTTCTTCCACGATATCCTGGATGGCTTCTACCGTTGGTATCTTCTCGGTGATCATCTGAGCAGCCAGATTCATCACCTGAATCGTAAGCCGGCTTGCCACCTCCTCATTGAACTCAGAGGTTGCTTTTCCTGCCTTCACCAAAGCGGCGGTAATCTTACTGGAATCGAATCGTACGACGGCGTCATCGCGTTTTTTAATAAATTTAAACATTTCTCATCCCACCCACATTGCATTTTTTAGATCAAAGTGCTAAACCTATATTAAGGTGTAGCTTATGCGCCCATGTGCACGAATTTCAAAAATTGATCATTGAAATCTAAATGCGATGATTTAAAGATTTAGCATCACTGTCAAGACGGTTTTATTTTTCTATTACTCAAAATCTGTGAAACCCGCTTTACAAGGCAAGATAGAGCAACGAAAAAAAAATGTTCCACGGCAGCGGCAAAATAAAGGGAAAATTGGAACAGAACCAAAGGGGACTGATACCTCTTTAACATCCAATAAAAAAAAGGAAGCCACGGTGAGATTGGAGGCATAGCTGCTATTCTGAGTTGGCTCAAAGCGCACAAAAAGGGTATCTGCTGAGCCGAGTGGCAACAGCTAAATACTCAGCACTAACACTACCCAACAAGCCTTAGCCATGGTTACTCCCGTATTTTGGATTTTACAGGTTATATTGTGCCAAGGATTGAGACTTTGCAAAATAGACTTCGAAAATTTCGTAGAAAAATTCTGCCAGATCTTCATGCTCGATGACCATGGAGGTTATGGCATTTGATGTGGTAATTTTATTGGAAAGATGAACTATTATTTTCGAACGATCAAATATCATCAGCTTGATAGGCAATTTGGGCACCAAGCCCACCGTGGCTCCCTGCTTTTCCCATAATTTCAGATATTCCAGATAGTCGGGATTGGTAGTATCGTTCACTTCGCAGAGAAACCGATAATTCACACCTTTGCGGGGAGATATTTTTCCTTCATCGATCAGGCGACGGGGATTCTTGACATAGGGAGGTTTGTTCATCGCCACTATTTCCCTCAGAGTGCCCGACTCCAATTCATCCACTTTGGCAGTAATTTTATTTTGTTCTTTTATCACTTCGATATAGTCCAGAGGCTGATTATTCCCTTTTTCGGCATGATACAGCGGCATTAATGAATGGGAGAGATCAGTGATAAGTTTTTCCCGCAATTCCAGATTGCTATGCATGGTATCTACCAGCATATCAAAGGCAAATTCAGGATTCACCGCCTTGAAGCGCCGCACCTTTCCTGGTATCATCGAGCAAAAGCCCTTCTCTATCAGATTGTTCAGCACCTCGTAAATTCGCGTGCGGGGCACACCAGCCAGTTTTGATAATTCGGTAGCGGTAAAGTTGCTCCGCTTTAACAACATATAATAGGTTTTTGACTCATATTCGGTAAGACCCGACTGTTTCAGACGTTCAACATAGCTATTCACTCCTCCTCCTTTTCCATTGTAACTTTCGAGTCAAAATCTGAATAGAGAGTTATCGGTCAAATAAAAAGTGTAACTGTAGATCGTGACGATATGCGATTTAATTAAATCATTAACAGAATGGGGGAAGCAAACTTCCCCCGAGAATTTATCAGCATTTTGACCAGCCACAGGAGAGACATTTCATGCAGCCTTCGGTGTGTTCTATGGCACCACCGCAGTCAGGACAGGTGGCTTGCATCCCCCCTGATGCACTTTTTAGTTGGGATGCAGGAAGCGGTTCCCGGGGCTGTGAAATATCGTTTTCCCCTTGCAGATAGGTTTTCAGTGCTTTGGCTACGCCGTCTGCACAGGATGTTACCATTTCTCCTTTGCTCCACATGGGTGATGGGCAGCGGATTCCCTGAAGCTGATTGATAATCGAGCTCACTTTTACGTTTGAACGCAAGCACAAGGATGTGAGGCGGGCGATTGCTTCCAGCTGAGCCGAGGCACAGCCCCCTACTTTTCCCATCTGGGTAAAAATTTCGCAGGGTCCATCTTCGTCTGAATTGATAGTAACATAGAGGTGACCGCAGCCAGATTCTACTCTGCGGGTGATACCGGAGGTAACTTCCGGACGTTGACGTGGGGCAACGCGATTGCCATTGGTGTGCTCTTTTACTTTTGGTCCCACATTGAGAACCTGGTTATCCCGACTACCATCGCGATACACCGTTACCCCTTTGCATCCCAACTGATAGGAGAGTTCGAAGGCTGTGCGGATGTCTTCTTTGGTTGCATCCTTGCCAAAGTTTATGGTCTTCGATACCGCATTATCGGTGTATTTCTGAAAAGCGGCCTGCATCCTGATATGCCACTCTGGTGAGATATCGTGAGATGTAACAAAGACATCTTTTATCTCTTGCGGGATGGCAGGGATGTCAGCCACAGAGCCAGCATTTGCCACCTCTTCCATCAGTTCTTTGGAGTAGAGCCCGGCCTGTTTCATGGCTTCTTCAAAGTGGGGATTGATGTAGAGCAATTTCTCGCCATCCATCACGTTTTTTACATACACCAGAGAAAATTGCGGCTCGATACCACTGGAGGTATTGGCTATCATGCTGATGGTTCCGGTGGGAGCGATGGTGGTGGTGGTGGCATTGCGGAGCCCCTTTTCCGCCATCCGGCTATTGAGCTCGTCCCAATCCAGTTTGGTACTTTCCCGCTGCAATCCCTTATGCTGATAGATGCTACCCGCAAAATTGGGAAAAGAACCGTATTTTTCCGCCAAAGCTACAGACTGCACTTTGCTGTGATAGTCGATAAATTCCATGATCTCTTCTGCCAGTGCCACTGCTTCATCAGAGCAGTAGGGAATCTGCATCATAAAGAGCAGATCCGACCAGCCCATGATACCCAGACCTATTTTACGGTTGGATTTTACCATCTCGTCGATGACGGGGAGGGGAAATTTCGAGCGATTGATTACATCATCTAAAAAGTCCACGCTGTCGTACACGGTTTGCTGCAAAGCCTCCCAATCTATGGCATTGTCCCGCCAAAATGCGGCTAGATTTATCGAGCCCAGATTGCATGCTTCGTTAGGCAACAGTGGCTGCTCACCGCAGGGATTTGTACTCTCGATAGCACCAATATGTGGTGTGGGATTGTAGGCGTTTATCCTGTCGATAAATACGATTCCCGGTTCCCCATTTTTATGAGCCATCTCAACAATCAATTCAAAGATGTCCCTGGCATTTACGCTCTCCACCACAGTTCCCGTGTGGGGTGAGACGAGGTTGTAATCGCTGTCGGCATACAGAGCTTCCATAAAGGGTTCGGTGATACCAACGCTGATATTAAAATTGGTGAGTTCATTGATATCTTCTTTGCAGGTAATAAATTCCCGGATCTGCGGATGATCCACATTGAGGATGGCCATGTTTGCACCTCTGCGGGTGCCTCCCTGTTTCACCGCATCGGTGGCTGCGTTAAACACTTTCAGAAACGAGATGGGCCCGCTGGAAACGCCATTGGTGGAGCGCACCTGAGCATTTGCCTCCCGTAATCGACTGAAACTGAAACCGGTTCCTCCACCACTTTTATGAATCAGCGCTGCATTACGGATGGTATCAAAAATACCTTCCATGCTGTCTTCCAGAGGTAGCACAAAGCAGGCAGAAAGTTGTTGTAAATCGTTCCCAGCATTCATCAGGGTAGGTGAATTGGGCAAAAAGCAACCGGAATCCAGCAGGCTGATATAGCGTTCATATTTCTCGGCATCATTAGCACTGATATCGGTGGCCACGCGGTTGATAAGCCCTTGCCAATCCTCCATAGCGTTGCCATTATCATCCTTTGAAAAGTACCGTTTTTCCAGGACGGTACGGGCATTATCACTTAAGATCATCGTCTCTCCTCACATGAAGCATCTCCCAATGCATCAAAAATCTTATTTCTATATATATCAATCAATTACGTCATTTCAGTGGAAAATTCAGCATCTCCCATTAATGCGTATGAGTTGATAAATTCAAAGGGATTAGCAAGAATGTCAAGGGTGAAATCCCCCTCTTCTCTACAGTGAAAGAGGAACCACCGTCCAGAGCATGTTTAGCAGAGAAAAAAAGTTTCAGGAATGGCGAATTATCGAAATAGGAGGGATGGCAGTTGTCCTTTTTGCCGGACTGAGTGTGGTGAGGTAACACAGGATGAGTGCCACCATCGGAACCAGCAGGAAATCGGAAAGTCTCAGTTCCACAGGCAACCATTGCAATTGAAATCCCGCCATAGGCAATGTGATAAAATGAAAGTGTTGTTGGGCCAGTAACAGACCCAGAGCAGCCAGTGTGCCGCACAGCACCCCCATAGTTCCCAATAGCAACCCGATACGCACAAACACTCTGCCGATGAGAGCGTCCTCGGCACCCAGGGCTTTGAGTACACCGATATCCATGCGTTTTTCTGCCACCAGCTTGGTAAAATTCCCGGTCATATTGAAGGATGCAATCAGTATCATCAGCGCCAGCACCACAAACATCACCACTTTTTCCATCTTGATGGCATTGAAGAGATTCGACTCAAACTGGCTCCAATCCTCTGCTTCCACTCCCGCTGGCAATACCCGGTTCAGCGCCTGTGCCGTCCTGTGAGAATACCGCGGATCCTTGGTTTTAACATCGATGTGACTCACCTGATTTTTCAAGCCCTGAAAATACTGGCCGTTTTCCAGGGAAATATAGGAGTGAAGCTGGTCATAATCTGGCAATCCGGAAACGAAAAGACCGATGACTTTCAGTCGTTTGCTGCGAGGCATCAAACCAAAAGGGGTAGGCTCGGTGCCTACGGGAAAGGTGAGGGTTACATATTCTCCCACCGTGGCATTGAGGGTAAGGGACATGTCCAGACCGATGATAATGCCGTCAGCCTGCAGTTCCTCTTCGGTAGGCGCTCCCACCACCATGCTGGAAAACACCTTGTTTATGTGCCGGTGATCCTCCATGCGTACCCCGTAGTTGAGGGTTGCCAAAATGTTCTCATCCTTCTGAATCATCAACTCACCGGCACACACCGGCGCAGCTGCCACCACCTCTTTGTTTTGCAGGATGGTCTCCCTCACAGCTTCGTAGTTGCTCAGAGGCTCATGGTCGCTGTTGTGCACATGGATCTCAGCTTTGGAGCCGATCACCCGATCTCGCATGTCGCTGTCAAAGCCGTTCATCACAGACGACACCACCAGCAGAGCGAAAACACCCAAAAAGATACCGGCAAGGGACAGACCATTGCTGAAGGTGATCATACGTCGCTTCTTGCCGGTAATGAACCGTAATGCTATCAAATGTTCTATCACCGATCCTCCTGACCGGCGCATTGTTTCGATACCCCGAGGTGTGTCAAGGCTGGTGTGTCTCCTCTGGCTTAATCTTTCCTTCCCGCACCATGCGATCATAGACCTTGGGATATTGCTTTTTCATGCAATCGGGACAGATGGCGTGACTGAAGTCCACATCGGAATTTTTGGCGATAAATTCTTCCACACTGGTCCAATATCCCTGGTCATTACGTATTTTTTTACAGGATGCACAGATGGGGATGAGCCCGCTGAGAGTTTTGACATCTTTCAACGCTTTTTTCAGATCGGTGATCACTTTTTCACGTTCCGCTTCTGCCTCTTTCAATTGGGTAATGTCCACCACCGACAGCAACGCCCGGCTGTAATCACTGGGAATCGACCACTTCATGGAAACGAACAGTCGCTCGCCGCGCAAGGTTTTGTTTATTCCCACCCCTTCAAATTCCTTTTCATTATTAGCCAGAGCAGTGAGAGCCTCTCGCAGGATGCCATCAGATTGAGTATCAAACACCATGCCATACTTTTCTTTGAGATCCTCCTTATCCAGAGCATCATAGAGTTCCATGGTCTGACGATTGAGGTTTACCACTTTTATTTTACTCAAAAGATCAACCATCGCATCATTATGCTCTTTGAGATACTCACCAAAATCGGTGATACTCTCTTGTTGAACCAAACGATCGATGGCATGTTTTACCTCAGAGACATCCTGTTCCCACAGGGAAATTGGAGATTCCTCAAAGAGATCACGGAACCGGGCTTCACTCTCCCGTACTCGTTGCTCAGACTCCTTCCGCTGGGTGATATCAGTGTACAATCCAAACACCGCTACCTGCTTGCCGTCTACCACTACCGGGGTCCCGATGATAGAGACATCCACGGTAGATCCATCTTTGCGTTTGCGAATGGTCTCAAAAATCTGCCGTTCACCATGTTTCACTTTCTCTGTGATGGCTCTGGCCTCTTCCATTTTTTCATCAGCCACCACAAGAGAATCCACATTTTTATGCAATATTTCAGCGGCAGAATAGCCAAAGATGTTTTCAAATTCTCTGTTTACTGCCAAAATATTACTGTCGTTATCTGCCAAAACAATGGCCAGAGGCGATGAATCAAAGAGTTGATCGGTGTAAGCCTTTTGCTCTTTGGCCTGTTCCTCGGCCTGTTTACGCTGAATGGCTGAGGCAATCTGGCCAGACACAATTTCCATCACTCGCACATCTCTCAATGTAAAAGTCTTCTCGTTTTCATAGTTTTGCAGTCCTACCAGGCCCATTACTTCATCGTTGATGATCAGAGGAATACCCATCCAGATTTTACTGGGTGTCCCTACAGAATCAACAATCCCCTGTTTTTCCAGTTCCATGATTTCCCTTTCCGTTAACAGCTGGGCTTTACGAGATTTTATGGTATAGGCGGTGAGAGTACGCCCCATGGGGAAGGTGTTAAAATCATCCCGTTCATCGCTGATAAATGGTAGCGAGAAGGTGTCTGATTCTTTTTGATACAGCGCCACATACATGTTTGTGGTGTCTATGAGCTCGCCCAGAATTTCCTTAATTTGATGAATCAATTCACTGATATCCTGAGTTTCCAGCGCGGCATTACTTATGTGATACAGGAGGGATTGTACTTTTTCACCCTGGATGCGTTCCTCCATCTCCTGCTGCATTTTCTGATAGATCCCTGCATTTTTTATAGCCGTGGAAGCAAAGGCTGCATAAGTATCGGCCAGAGTAAGCTCATTCTCATCAAAGGGGGTGCCGTTACGCATGATGTTCATGGCACCGATGATCTCGTCATCAACAATCAAGGGTGAACTGATCATCCGCTCATCGGCTTGTGTGGGTGCGCCGGACACCTTCGCCGATGCTTCATTAATTCCGGAATCATTGAAAATGATGGAGCGTTTTTGCTGTATCGCCATCCCTGTAAGACTGTCGTCCACCTGAATCTTTGCCGAGAGCACCTCATCCTGATAGGTGGGATCTATGGCCAATACGGGGTTGAGAATAACTCCATCCTCATCCAGAAGATAATTGGTTACCCGATCTGCCTGGAGCAGTTCTGCAGCGCCTGCACTGATTACCGACAACACTTCTTTGATGTCCAGGGTGGTGGCCAATTTTTTGGCCGCTTCAAAGAGTTTGGACATCTGGCGGTTACGCAACTGCAGTTTTTCGGTGGCCATTTTTTTGGCGATAACGGTGGCAATCTGGCCGGAAATCACTTCCAGCATTTCTACATCTTTTTCGGTGTACAGGTAGGGGTCGCTATAGCTCTGCAGCCCGATAAGGCCGATAGGGATGTCATCGACAAACAGCGGAACCCCCAGCCAGATGAAGGGCACGGTACCGTGTATCTTAAAGTAACCCAGCTTTTCCAGGCGATGGATCTCTTTCTGAGTGGCCAATAGTGGTTTTCCGCTCTTTATCACGTAGCCAGTCAGACTGTTGGCTGCCTCTGCTTCCTCAAATTCCTCTTTTTCATCGAGATACAGGGGGAAAGAGAGCATGTCACGGTCTTGATCGTACAACGCCACATAAAAATTTTCGGTATTGATAATGGCCGAAAGCTCTTCTTTGATAAACCCAAAGAGCTCGGGAAGATCGTTGGCTGTATGAACGGCGTTAGAGATATTAAAGAGGGTTTTCTGAATTTTACCCTGTCGTTTTTCCTCGGTGATGTCTTTTACGATGGCTTGTACATACTTTTCTCCACCGATTGTTATGGATTTTAAGATTACCTCGCTATCGAAGGGTGTACCATCATAGTGCACATGTTGCCATTCAAATTGCTGCATCTTGCCCCGAGAAGAAATGAGAATATATTGCCGGGCCGCGGTTTGTGAATCCTCTCCAGTAGGCTGAGTCTGTGGGCAGAAACGGAATATTTCCCGGCCGATAAGGGCGTCTTTTTTGCAGTGGAACAGCTCTTCACAGCGGGTGTTGCATTCTACAATCTCAGCATCCTTCATCAACAGGATGGCGTCGGTCGTCGATTCAAAAAGAGTGCGGTACCGATCACCGGTTTCTATCAGCACCTTGTTATTCTGGCGCAGATGTGTGATATCGGTAAGGATGCAATGAGCCAGTTTAAAATTTCCGCTACTGTCATACTGGACGTTACCGTTAAAGGAGACCAAAATCTCTCTTCCATCCTTCCCTTTCATACTATACACTTTGTCGTTTATCGTTCCTTCCCGCAAAAATCTTTCGAAGCGCTTTGGAAAAAGTTCTTTTTCTGTATCCTCCAGAAAGTCAGTAAAGGGCTTGTGTTCCACTTCCTTCTGAGTATAACCAAACAGATCAACCCAGTTTTGATTTACCGTTGTCAGGTTTCCGTCAATATCCAGAGATTGATAAATTGCCGGATTGGATTCGAAGAGTTGTCGGAAATGTTCTCCCCGGGCTTTTATACTCTGTTCCGCCATGTGCCGTTTCAATCCCATCTCGATGGTCGCCCGTAATTCCCGCTCCTCAAAGGGTTTTACCACATACCCAAAAGGCTCGGTGTTTTTGGCATTCATCAGGGTAGTGACGTCGGCATAGGCGGTGAGGAAGATGATGGGAATACCCCATTTTCTGTAGATAATTTCCCCAGCTTCGGTTCCCCGCATATCCCCTTCCAGCATGATATCCATCAATATCATATCCGGCTGATGCTTTTCTGCCAATTCGATGGCCCGCTCTCCCGTAGCGGCCATGGCAACAACCTCGTAATCAAAGGAAATCAATGTCCGCCGAATATCCTCTGCAATTATTCGTTCGTCTTCTACAATCATTAATCGTGGCATGCGTCCCCCATCATATCCTCTCGCCTCAGTTCTATCATAAATGTTACTCCCCGTGGAACATTGTCTTCTACCCAGACCTGCCCACCATATCCTTCTATCACGCTGCGTACGATAAACAGCCCCAATCCGGATTGGCCTGTATCACCGTAATGAAATCCTTCTTCAAAAATATATTCCCGTACTTTTTCAGGGATGCCTGTACCATCATCAGCTACCGATATCCTGCACAATCCGCCTGCTTGCTCTACTCTCACGGTTATGGCAGAAGCCTTCCCATGATGCCGGGAATTCATGATCAAGTTATCAAATACTGAGAGCAAAGTACTATCTGCCAACACCTGAATATCAGTGTTTCCCATCACCTGTACATCACTGTTTTCGTCGTGTAGTGTACGTAGGATGTGAGCAAGATTCACCGGTTGCAGGTCTGCTCCATTACTCAGCATACCTTCGGTGTTTCGTATATCCCGTATCAAGTTCACACTGCGGTGAATGATAGATTCCGCCCTGTCCAGATAGCTGTCCATCCCGCTTTTACGGTAAATCCGTAAAGCACTCAATACCGCAGCCAGATGATTTGTGAGATCATGGCGCAGGATTTTATTCATCAGTTTAAGATGTTCTTTGCTTTTAAAAAGCTCCATATCGCGCCGGTTACTTTCAGTGATGTCCTCCATCACACCCACATAATTACTAATCTCCCCGGCGGAATTTATCACCGGAGATACGATGGCTCGATTGAGGAAGGTTGCGCCGTTTTTTTTGCGGCTGGTAAGTTCAGCTTCCCATTCGGCGCCTGTGGTAACAGCCGCTTTCATCTGGGCATATTTTTCCATTTGCTCATCAAAGATCCCCACGTCCCGGATATCGGCATTGATGATCTCTTCCCGGCTGTAGCCGGTGACCGCCATAAACCGTTTATTGGCAAATTCCACCTTACCAGAGATGTCGCTGATAGCCACCATCACCGGGCTTTGCTGGATGGAGGTGAGCAACTTCAATACCTCTTCTTCGGCTTCTTTTTGCTCCGTCATGTCCATGGCATAAATATTGAAGTATTTTGCAGTGGGGATGGGAACCACCATCACCTTCATGGTGATATTACTGTAGCTCAGCTCAAAACTTATTCGGCATTTCTCGCTCAAGGCAATATCTATCATCTTTTTCCAATAGTGCTGGGATGCCTGATTTTCCTTCTGAGATATCATCAGGAGCATCTGCCGCCCGGCAGAATTGGCATAAAGCATATTGCCACCGTCATCCAGACGCAAAACCGGGCTGGGATTTTCGTCGGGAAATTTCGAGAGTTTTTCTATCCGAGTGTGTGCCTGAATTTCTGCAGTTACATCATCTACCAGGCACACAATGCGACGCTGAGATGTCTGATACGCATGAAAAGAGCGCCATCCCTCCAGCCGTGAATCGTGATAAAACACCTCCGATGGAGGCATGGTTTTTCCATCCCGCCACACCTGCAAAAGTTTATCCATCACATCCATCCCGACGATGGCCGGATAGACCTGACTGATAGTGAGGCCACACACTTCGTGCTTTTTCACATGGTCCATCATCTCTGCGGTTTTGTTGATATCCGTGATGATGAAATCCTTTTCCCCGGGAGCAATTTCCAGCACATAGACGCCGGAGCGGATGGTATTAAAAAGTTTGGCGTATTCATCTTGGCTGACATCGATTTCCGAAAGCATCTCAGCCCGTTCGGTAATATTCCGCACCAGCAGTTGCACGCCGAGAAATTGCTGGTTATATTCCATGAGATTCCCCTGGATTTCCAGGAGACTGGCAGAGGTATCCGGATGCACAATATCCAGATTGATCATCCTGTGTTTTCCCCCATCAAGCAGTTTATGGCAATAGTTTTTCAAAAATTCCGCAGAGGAGGAAAAGCGAGGAATTTCCCAGAATAGCATTCCTTTGAGGGCTTGTGTATTTAGGGCGGTAAGCTGTTCAAACGCAGGATTTGTCATGGTGATACGACCCGCTTTATCCAGCACCACAATGCCATCCTGAGCCAATGTAACCACGCCCCGGAAAAGCATCTGGCTGATCTTAGCCTGACGTTGCTGTTCATCATGGGCAAGACGCTCGCGTTTGAGAGTGAGATTGGTCTCCATTGCAGGGATCAGCCGTCCCCGCCGTTCCTTGAGCACATAATCCCACGCACCTTTTTTGATGCATTCCGCTGCGACTTCTTCGCTGAGAGAACCGGTAATGATGAGAAAGGGCACACGTTTGTTGTATGCTTTTGCCATTTCAAGGGCATCAAGGCCATCGAATTCTGGCATCATAAAATCTGACAAAATGATGTCCGGCCGAAAACTCTGCAATGCGGCTGAATAGGCTTCCCGGGTTCTTACCCACTTAATCTCTGCCTTTTTGAAGGATCCGGAGATGTCCTGCATAATCAGTTCGGCATCGAACTGATTATCTTCAACCAGGAGCACCCGTACAGTATTTTCCATTTTCCCCTCTTTTCCCTGATGGAATACAGTACAAATGGTGACTTTCAATTCACCCGGGTCAAGTATAAATTTACCTGACCGGGAATAAACACTCCGGCAGCGTGTTTATTTTTATTTATTCATGCTTTAATGTAGGGAAAAGTATCACCTCTTTTATGGTGGTATTATTGGTAAAGAGCATGATCAGACGATCAAGACCAATGCCCAGTCCACCTGTGGGAGGCATGCCATATTCCAGGGCTTCCAAAAAATCTTCATCTACAACATTTGCCTCTACATCACCCATCTCACGAAGGCGGGATTGGGCAGTGAGACGCTCCCGCTGATCCAGAGGATCATTGAGCTCGGTAAAGGCATTGCCATATTCGTTTCCCCCAATGAAGAGTTCAAAGCGCTCCACCAACTTCGGGTTGCCGGGTTTACTTTTGGCCAGTGGCGAGACTTCTTTGGGATAATCAATGACGAAGGTGGGCTGAATCAAATGAGGCTCTACAAAGGTATCAAAGAGCTCGGTAATCAGTTTACCCGGGCCGGCGTTTTCATCTACCTCGATGTTGTGCTCCCCACAAAATGCGGCGATAGCATCGCGGTCAAAAGATGAAGCATCAAAGCCGGCGTGTTCCTGAATGAGATTCAGCATAGTGTCCCGTCGCCAGGGACGCTGAAGATTGATGGCCTGACCCTGGAATTGCAGCTCCGTAGTACCCAACACCTGCTGAGCCACGGTGCTGATCATCGCTTCGGTGATCTCCATCATGCCATCCAGATCGGAGAAAGCTTCGTAGAGTTCGATAGCGGTAAATTCAGGGTTATGAGTTTTGTCCATCCCTTCGTTGCGGAAGTTTTTGCCGATCTCATACACCTTTTCAAAACCGCCAACGATGAGGCGTTTGAGGTAGAGCTCGGTAGCGATGCGCAGATACAGCGGCATATCCAGAGTGTTGTGATGGGTAACAAAGGGTCGCGCATTGGCGCCGCCATAGAGAGGCTGCAGGGTGGGAGTATCCACTTCCAGGTAGCCTCTGCCATCCAGGAAAGTACGGATTTCCCGCATGATCCGCGCCCGAATCTCGAAGGTACGCTTGATTTGCGGATTGAGAAGCAGATCCAGGTACCGCTTGCGGTAGCGCAATTCTACGTCGGCAAATTCATCGAAGCGCCTGGTCTGTCCATCCACAACCTTTTCCTTCACGGTGGGGATGGGTCGTAAGCCCTTACTCAGGATGGTAACCTCATTGGCCTTCACCGAGTATTCACCGGTTCTGGTAACGAAGCATATCCCGCTGATTTGCACAAAATCCCCTAAATCAAAAAGTTTGAATAGTTCATAGTTCTCTTCACCGGTGGTGTCTTTGCGCACAAAAATCTGTATGCGGCCACTTTCGTCTTTCACATTACCAAAGCCGATTTTGCCCTGACGCCGCATGGCTACCAGCCGTCCGGCAATGGTTACCTGCTGAGAATCAGCAACAAATTGCTCTTGATTGTCCTTCAATTCTTTTATGGTATGACTGCGCTTTGTATGGTTGGGATAGGGATTTATCCCCAAATCTCTAATCTTTTGCAGTTTGTCTCTGCGAACAGCCAGTAATTGTTTCACATTATCCATGCATCATCCTCCTTAGATTCCAACGTTGCCGAATTTACCCAGCCCATGATACTGTCAAGATTTGCACTATCTTAGACTACGGAATCGCCAGTTTCAGCACCACCGGCCGGTGGTCGGTGATGTATTTGTAACGGGCATTTTCTCCCCCTTCCATCACGTCGTCTATCACCACGGTGCGTACTTCCGAGCCAGGATTATCCGCTTCATCAAAAAGTTCGTTACTTATCAGGATGTGATCGATATGACCCCGATGTTTCCAATAAGGATACGACCAGTTGGCGGTGGAATCTGCCGCGATGGCAAAATCTGCAAAGCGGTATTGGTCGGGTGCATCCAAAAAAGGAGAAAAGACATTTTTCTCGGGAACATCGGTAAGGATGTCGTTGAGATCACCCATCAGCAACACATTATCGTGAGGGAGATTGGTGTGGATATACTCTGCCAAAAGCTGCGAAGCCTGACGCCGGCGCACTTCGTTTTTTTCACCAGACATAGCCTTGTAATGGTTGTTTATCAGCACAAGATCGGTGTCATGGTACCGGGCTTTCATCAGAAGTGGCTTGCGGGGAAAAGGCGCATGGTACAGCTCGTCATCAGCATAAATCTGATAAATCCCCGTAACAAAAACCTCGCTGCTCTTGTAAATGTAGGCCAGGTTTTGCTTCCATGAGTTTGTATTGGAGCGAAATCCTGCCCAGGTGTGCATCCTGTCCAGCACCTGAATCTGCGCTACCAATGCGGTAAATGCCGAATCGCTTTCGATCTCCTGCAACGCCACGATGTCCGGTTGCACTGCAAATATCACGTTGGCTGCATACTGAATGGTCTCAGCGCCATGCTTGGGAAAGTGCTCCAGATTCCAGGTCATTATCTCCAGGGATGCATCATCCCCAAAGGCCAAAGTGTCGTATTGAACTGCGGGGATATCTCCGGCAACCAGCACCAGTGCCCACAGACAACAGAAAAGAACCATCAGTTTTTTCATCTAATTCTCCTATTTTATCATTACCAGTTTATTCAAACTCTTCAGTGCACCATCGGCCCGCAGGCCATAGAAGTACACTCCGCTGGCCACAGAGCGGTTTTGTGCATCCCGTCCATTCCAGAGAATTTCCTGATTTCCCCGTTGCGGTTGGCAGGGAATGGAGGCTATTTTTTGCCCCCGTAAATTGTATATTTCCACAACCACCTCAGCGGGCACCTGAGCCAGAGAGAAGGCAATGGTTACCCCTGTTTGTCTGGATGCAGAGCCGGCTCGGGCCGGATTTGGATAGCAGAGCAGAGTCGTCAATGCTTTGGGCCGGGTGGGTGATGCCGGGGAATTGAGCAGATATTGCACAGCACCATTCACATTGAGGCGGCCGCCGGTAACTGTAATCCCGTCCAAGGTCGGCAATGGATCTACACTCTGCAAAATGCACTCTTTGATAAACAACGCACCTGCGGCAGGATCCTGGTTATAGCCGGTGAGAAAATCTTCTTCGGCAGCGGCATAGAGTAGTGCCACAGCACCGGCCACCTGAGGTGAAGCCATGGAGGTGCCGGTTTTATGGGAATATTGATTGTAATAATTTGTGGAGTAAATCTGGGTTCCCGGGGCCCCCAGATCGATAGAATTCGCACCGTAGGCGGCACCGGTATATTTTACATCCTGAGAAGTTGTATTGGTAACGGCTATGAGAAACTCGCTGGTGCAGGCGGTGGGCATGTCACCCACTTCATCCACATTGGCGTTGGTATTCATGGTGGCAGCGGCACTGATAATGCCCACCGCACCCAGGGAATCGTACATGGCCGCCCAAATAGGATAATTTGCGGGATTGCCGTAATTCACCCCAAAAGACGAATTGGTGGCAACCACAAAGGCACCTTCGACGCCATTGGTTTCATTATACTTACTGCGCATTTCCAGCACATAGCCATAGGCTTCCACTACTACAGATTCCACTTCCGACGAGCCGCCGACGGGCATGATTTTTGCCCCCCAATTTACACCGCATACACCAAGGCCGTTGTTACCTATGGCGCCGGCGATGCCGCTCACATGGGTTCCATGACTGGCCACCGGCAGATTGCCGGTACTGTTGTAGGCGCTCCAGCCATCAAAGTCATCAATGTATCCATTGCCGTCGTCATCGATGTTGTTACCAGGGATTTCACCATAGTTTTTCCAAAAGGCGATATCTTCATGAGGGAGGTAAAAGCCGTCATCCACCACGGCAATGACGATGCTGTCACCCAATGCCGTAACGCCGCCGGTGGCGGTATCCCAGGCTTCGGGCATATCCATATCGGCATCATTCACACCGCCGGTCTGGCCGGTATTATTCAGGTGCCATTGTTGCGCAAAAGAGGTATCATTTGGAAAGGTCTGCCGCGAGGCCACAAAATGATTGAACTGCGCCTTTTTTATGGCAGGATGCTTTTTCAGTTCAGCCAGCATCTGCTCATCGCTTTTGTGAGTATCAAAGGATACCAGCCAGACTCCCATGCGGCGGGAAAGTAGCTTGATACTGTGCAGGCCGTCGGCATTAAAATCGGTGGCAAGGCTCTGCATAACTGCATCCTGCCTTGTAGTGGCTACGCACTGAATGATGCACTGCCGGGGAACAAAGGGTGCTTCCTCAGCCAGCAACCAAAAACTCGTAAGCACAAAGGCAAGAAGGAGAAGGAAGGGTTTCATTTTTTCCTCCAAAGTAAAATCAGGGAATGAACAGTTTCATGGCCACGGGACGGTGATCGCTAAGAACCTGGCCATAGGCAGTCAAGCCGCCGGGGAAAAATGTGTCGATCAGCTGAGTTTCGGTGGTGGAGGCGGCGTTGTCAAATTCGTCGAAAAGCTCGTCGGTGATAAGGATATGGTCCAGGTGGCTTCCGCCTTCCCAGAAGGGATAGGACCAGTAGTAGCTGCTGCCAATTGCGATGTCATAATCGGCAAAGGCAAAATTTTGGGTGTCGCTGAGAAATGGCAGGAAGACGTTGTCGTTCACCGGATCGGTGAGGATGTCGTTCATATCTCCCACAACCACCACGTTATCGAAGGGCAGTTGGGAATCGATATAATCTTTCAGCTTGATGCAGGCTTGAGCGCGGCGATCTTGACAAAGAGAATCTCCAAGAATCTCTGCTTTGAGATGATTGTTTATCACCACAAAATCCTGGCCAAAGGCAGCGATGTGCACCACATAGGGTTCTCGTGGGAAAGCATACCAGTCATCCTGAAAAATCTCATAAGGCGACTGAGTAATGGCAACGCGTTGGGTATTTATAAGATAGGCGAGCTCTTGCCAATTGCTACTGGCAGAGCCGGCGCGGAAGCCTTCCCATCCGGGTAATTGGGATTTCAGCAGAGAAAAGTCGTTAAGGCTTTCGATCTCCTGGAG
>JAGGWK010000069.1 GCA_021157525.1 Candidatus Cloacimonadota bacterium
CATGAAATCACCGACCCGGCTACAACCACGTATAACGACATGGGGCTGGATGGCGGCGATTACAGCTATTACATCACCGCAGTATATACCGGTGGTGAATCAGAGCCGGGAAATATTCAGGAGCTTACCATCACTCTGGGTGCACCACAAAACTTCAATGCGGTAACTCAAATGCCTCAAAACAATATCATGTGTACCTGGGATCCACCGGCACAAACCAGAAACATCACGAAATACCGCATATATAATGATGGTGAGTTGATTGGTGATTGCACATCAACATTTTTCGTTTGGGTAAACGCATCCTGTCAGACTTTTGATATGTATTGTACCGCGGTGTACAGTGATCTCTATGAATCACCGGAATCAAATCACGCAATAATTATCACACATGCTTCTAGTGTGATCCCAGCAGTTACCCGGCTTACCGGCAACTATCCCAATCCCTTTAATCCCAACACCAGCATCAGTTTTGATCTGGCCCAGGCTGAGCATGCATCCCTGGTGGTATATAATGCCAAAGGCGAAAAAGTAGCCACCCTGCTTGATGCAGACATGTCAGCCGGCTCCCACAGCATCAGTTGGGATGGACGGGATGCATCCGGACAGGTGGGAAGCGGCATTTATTTCTATCGTCTCAAGACCTCGGATTACAGTGAAACCCGCCGTATGGTTCTGCTGAAATAGGTTCAGCAATTTATTTTGTTGACACTAAGGTGGATACAAAAGATTTAGGATGTAAGTAAAGCAGTGTGAAATGAGGATTATATGAGTTTATTGGACAAGTGTCGTAATTTTACCCGTGCGAAGGAAGTGATGGCGATGGGGCATTATCCCTATTTCCGTGTGATCAGTTCAGAGCAAGATACCGAAGTTACCATGAATGGCAAACGGATGCTGATGATGGGATCGAACAGCTACCTGGGCCTGACGAATCATCCACGGGTGATTGAGGCAGCCAAAAAGGCAACCGACCACTACGGTACCGGTTGTGCCGGATCCCGGTTTCTCAATGGAACCCTGGACATTCATATTGAGCTGGAAGCCAAGCTGGCAAAGCTGGTAGGTAAAGACGGCGCTTTAGCCTTTTCTGCCGGATACATGGCTAATCTTGGGGCTATTCAGTCGATGGTCGCAAAGGATGAATTTATTGTTACCGATAAATTTGACCATGCATCTATTCTGGATGGCTGTACTCTCTCCCAGGGCAAAATGCTGCGTTTTAATCACAACAACATGGAGCATCTGGAAACGGTGTTGAAAAAACGGGTATCTGGTGGAAACGCTCTTATTGCTGTTGATGGCATCTTCAGTATGGAAGGTGATATTGCCGACATCCCAAACATCTGCCGTCTTGCCAAAAAATATGGCGCATCGGTCATGGTTGACGAAGCCCATTCGTTGGGAGTGTTGCACAAAACAGGTGCCGGAGCTGCTATGGCATCCGGATGCATCGATGATGTGGATATCATCATGGGAACCTTCAGCAAATCTCTGGCTTCGGTTGGCGGGTTCATCGCAGCCAGCAGTGAAATCATCCATTACATAAAGCATAACGCACGTCCGCTGATCTTCAGTGCATCCCTGCCTCCGGCATCGGCTGCCAGTGTATTGGAAGCATTGAAAATAATGGAAGAAGAACCCGAACGCATCCAGCACCTGTGGGATAACACCAACTATATGCTGGAGAACTTTAAGGCCATGGGCTTTGATACCGGGACCTCCTGTACTCCGGTGATCCCGTTGCATGTAGGGGAGATGAATAACGCCTTTGAAATGTGGCGTCAGCTGGATAACGAGGGCGTGTTTATCAATCCGGTAATTCCCCCCGCTGTACCACCGACCGACACCATCATTCGTACCAGTTTTATGGCAACTCACACCCGTAAGCAACTGGATGAAGCGCTGGAAAAATTTGAAAAAATCGGAAAACGAATCGGAATAATCTAGTTCTGAAAAGATAAAAATGAGCGGCTGCTATTCAGCCGCTTTTTTATACACAGATCCTTGGTGCGAGCTCATGGGAAAAAGCTGTTGACGGACAGTATCATCCCATTAATCAGGGTCTTTATGAAAGGAGAGGAACATGAAACAATCCACCATATTACTGTTATTGTTGTTGTTATGTATCACGTTACAGGGAATGCCGGTTGTTTTTGATGCAACCCTTTCCTTAGATGATATTCCTCTGGCAGGCTCCAGTAATGATCCCGACGTCATATACCACCACCGATTTTCCATTCCTGCCATCCTGAATGAGGTGATAACCACCGAAGGAAACCTGCTGCAGGTCAACACTCTGGACACCTGCATCCAGCCCGGCGCACCACTGCTGCCACAATACAACATCCAGCTCACTCTGGAAGGTAATTATCACATAGAAAATGTTGCGCTCAGCAACGGCACAATTTCCCAAGGCTCCACTCAGGATGCCATTATCCCGGCCCACGATGCTGTGGTGTGGAACACCTCACCTCAGAACTTTTCCCGCACGCCATCTCCCGCCATCTACCAGCAGGATGCTCTCTATCCCGGCTCGTGGCTCAATTACACTGTCGGATTTGATGGAGAAAACACGATGATTTCTGTGCACCTCTATCCGGCCCAATGGAACCCGGTTTCTCACAAAGTGTATTATCTTACCCAAGGAACACTTGCGGTATCTGGCAGCCCGGCACAGCCAGCTCATCATCAGACCAACGGACTGCGCACTGCTGCCCAGAACATCTATATCTGCCCCCCTGACTGGACGCCTGTGGTTGATTCCATGGCAGCATATCACACCGCTCAGGGCATCACAACAGATGTGGTAACCACCAGCTGGATTTCTGCCAATTACACCGCTGCCGAAGATCCCTCTAATAACGGCTATGCCAACCAAAATAATCCAGACATCCAGAACTACGACTATACTCTGGCAAAACAGATCGTGGCATATCTGCGGGATGACCAGGCGCACCCAAATCTGGAATCCATCACCATCTGCGGCACCGGTGCCGAAGTACCGCCTTCCTACTACTTTATGTACTACAGTGGATATGATGGCTGGATTCCCTCAGATCAATTCTATGCATCACCAGATTATGACTGGGTAGATGACTTTTCGGTGAACCGCATCTCACTGTACAGCATCCAAGAGCTTTCTGCCTATTTCCATAAATGTACCACCTGGAGCAACACGCTCAGCGGCTACTGGACGCAAACCGCAACAGTAAGCGGTGGCATGCCCTTTGATACCCCCTACTTCATCGGTGAAATGATAGACAATCAGGTGGTGTGCGACGATTTGTTGGATGAAATGACGATAGAAAAATACCAGCGTCACAATGATCTTTTCTCCTCGATTCCCATGACCAATCATATGAAAAATGATGATTACCTGCTTCATCTGCACATCTGTCATGGATCGGGAAACGCCATCTACTTTGATAACGATACCAGCATCAGCGCCAGTGATATGATGAATTTTCCCCAAAAGGAGCGCCTCCCACTGATGTTGAGCGTAGCCTGTGATAATGCCGCCTTTGACACTCAACTGTACAATGCGGGCTTTAGCCGCTCCTTTGCCGAAGGTATGCTGGCTTCTGCTGGCGCAGGCATCGGTTATATCGGCGGATCGAGAAGCAACGGTGGTTTGCCGGAATATTATCTGGCAAACGGAAACCTGGTTTATACCGGTCATACCGACACCTATTCCCTGCTGTACTTTTTTCTGGAAGGCTACCGCACTCTGCCATCTCCTACTATGAGCCAACTTACCGCCTATGCCAAAGACCGGTTCCGTGAAACCCGCCCTCTTACCAGCAATAACCAGGCGGCATACGTTCGCTTTGCAGCTTTGGTAGATGGCGCACTCATCCTGCCCGATGCCCCAGACCAAAATCCCACATCCACACCTCCCGCTATTACTCTGGATAATGCCACCGGCACAAATGCCGATGACTGGCAAACACTAACCCTCAGCTTCACGGAGAATCCATCCTACACAATACTGGACTCTGGCAACTACCAGCTGGAATGGATAGACATCCATCCCAACGAAAATGTGACAATCTTTGGTCCGGTTTCTACCAATTTTACGTTGGAAATTGAATCATTCCAACATAAAATCCTCAACAAAGTAATCACCGCCGAAGCAAAGGAAGCATGGCACTACAGC
>JAGGWK010000057.1 GCA_021157525.1 Candidatus Cloacimonadota bacterium
GGTGATCATGTGTTAAGGCGATACCTATTACATGAATAAAACGACTTACCCCAAAACCTCTGCGAGGCTCTTGACCTGTGGAATCCTGAAGGACTGTTCTATGGGATTAGGACAAGTCTATACGTTCCACACCACGCATGTGGATTAACAACGTTATGAAGCCATTCAGCCATAATTTATAATGCGAAATGAATGTGACTCCCCGATGGCAGCCAACCCATTTCCGTCTTACTGTTTCACCGCTTTACCGCTTTACCCTTACTGCTTCACTGCTTTTTGCTTAAATATCCAGATACAGGCTTTGACAAAATCCTGCACAATCCAAAACTGACGGCGTTCATAAAAAACGTGGTCACCTGGCAGGCTGTGCTGGAAGTTACCACACTGAAATTGAGGTGATATGAAAACAATAGTATTGGCCGAGAAGCCCAGTGTTGGCCGCGAACTGGCACGGGTATTGGGTTGCACGAGAAAATTGAATGGTTATTTCGAAGGGAAAAATTACATCGTTACCTGGGCGCTGGGGCACCTGGTGACCCTGGCCGATCCAAAGGACTATGACGCTGCTTGGGCTCGATGGGATTTGAACTATCTTCCCATGATTCCCCAGAAAATGAAGATGACGATCATCCGCCAAACCTCCAAACAATTTACCGTAGTAAAAAAGCTACTTACCCGCGAAGATGCCGGGCTGCTGATCATTGCCACTGATGCCGGCCGGGAAGGGGAGCTGGTGGCCCGCTGGATAATGGAAAAATCACGGTGGCGCAAGCCTTTTAAACGTCTGTGGATATCATCTCAAACCGATGCTGCTATCAAAGAGGGCTTTGCTAACCTCAAGCCTGGCCACCAGTATGACAGACTTTTCCACTCCGCTGTAAGTCGCTCTGAAGCCGACTGGCTTATCGGTCTCAATGTATCCCGCGCCATGACCTGTAAATTTGATGCCCAGCTCAATGCCGGACGCGTGCAAACCCCCACCCTTTCGATGATCGTGAAACGGGAAGAGGAAATTGAAGCCTTTATACCGCGAGAATTTTATACCATCCGAGCCGAGTTTAAAGAGTTCATCGGTGTGTGGCAGGATGCAGGGGGCAACAGCCGCCTCTTCGATAAAGCAAAAGCTGAAGTCTTGGTGAATAAGTTGCAAGGTGGAGATGGAACCGTAAATATGGTAGAAACCACCAATCACACTCAGCAACCGCCCCTGGCCTATGATCTCACAGAATTGCAGCGGGAAGCAAACAGGCGATACAATCTCTCTGCCAAGCAGACTCTGCAAACGGTGCAAAGACTCTATGAACAGCATAAAATCGTTACATATCCCCGGACGGACTCTCGTTACATCACCACCGATATGGTACCCACGTTGCCGGCACGAGTGGTCCATCTCATTGCTGAACCCTATAAACGGGTGAGCAGTGCGCTGCTGAAAAATGGACTGAAACCCACCAAACGCTTTGTCAATAATGCTCGGGTAACTGACCATCATGCGCTGCTGCCTACCGAACAACCAGCCCGATTATCTTTGCTGTCCACCGATGAACGCAACATCTATGATCTCATAGTACGACGATTTTTGGCAGTGCTTTCCGAGCCCTGTAAAACCCAGAAGACCAAAGTGACTGTGCTCATTAAGGGTGAGAAATTCACCGCTTCTGGAAAACGTACATTGCACGCCGGATGGAAGGCTATTGAGCGACCAGCAAGCGATGACGATGCAGGTATGCAGGTTTTACCATCGATAAAAAAGGGAGATCGTTGCGGCGTAAAACGCATCTATCTCCATCGGGGCACCACCGCGCCTCCGGCGCGGTATACCGAGGCCACCCTCCTTACCGCCATGGAATCACCGGGTAAATTTATAGAAGATGAAGAGCTGCGGGAATCGATAAAATCCGGTGGCCTCGGTACGCCGGCAACTCGCGCCGATATCATAGAAAAGCTCTTTCGTGCTTTTTACATCGAGCGAAATGGCAAAAGTTTGTCTCCTACATCTCAGGGGCGCGAGCTTATCCGGCTGGTGCCTCCCATGCTGAAATCCCCTGAACTTACCGCATCTTGGGAAAAACGCCTGAGCAATATTGCATCCGGCGCAGAAAAACCAGGTGACTTTATCGAGGAAATAAAAAGGGAAACCACTCGTTTGGTGAACATGATAAAGGGTAGCACGGAGAAATTTAACATCACGAACCTGACCAAAGAAAAGTGCCCACTGTGCGGTAGCCCGATGTTTTATGTGAACAAAAAGAATGGCAGGAAACTGGTTTGTTCCGATCGCCATTGTCGGTACGAATCAACCGGTGAATCCCGGGAAGGACTTTCTATCAAGCGCAAGAGCAAGCGTGATTATCACGCGGAAAAGCGGTTGGTGGCTCAGTATGGAAAATCCAGGAAAAAGGCGGAAGAGACCTTGGGGGATTTGTTTGATCTGTAGGTGAGAGGTCTCACCGCCGGTCACAACATTACTCCTATTGAGCTGCGCTCAACGAGCACACAAGTTCGGGTATAATCAAAGGAGTGTGGGACGGCCCCGAGAACGAAATGGGAATAGCGCTGGGACGAGATTATTGCCGTCATCCTGAGGTGCTCTTGTAAAGGCAAACGATGAAGGATGAGAACAAATCCGCCATCCTGACGTGACTATGTGCACTTTTCAGCCCTCATCGGTATGCATCCAAACAAAACGAAAGAAACAGTAAACTGCCGGTAATGTTCTGGGATAAAAAGAGATAAGTAGCTCTGTGGCAATTGTTTTATCCCCTCTGTATGTAGTGTGTTCACATGATGTTAGCGAAGAGGCGTTTTTCCTTGACCTGAGTTCTTTACTTAGATTATTTGCAACTCGAAAAAGGCTATATGGAGTTTAGAAATTATAATAATATAATAGGAGGAAACATGGGTGTTACCGCAGGTAAGGATGGTCTGTTGTACAAACGTTTGAAAGAGGTTATCGACGAGAAGAAGAATTTGCAGGATCCGCTGATTGAAGTGCTTCGTGAAGCCCAGGACATTTTTGGTTTTTTACCTATAGAGGTGCAGGAATTTGTGGCATCTGAGCTTGGCTTGCCAATTGCAGAAGTCTATGGTGTAGTAACTTTCTACAATTTCTTTTCAATGGTTCCTCAGGGAAAACACATTATCAACGTTTGCACAGGAACCGCTTGCTATGTAAAGGGAGCTGATCGCATCATCAAGATGATGGAGGAAGAGTTGGGTGTGAAACTTGGCGAAACAACCAAGGACAATCTTTTCACTCTCTCATCGGTGCGTTGTGTCGGCGCCTGCTCTCTGGCACCCGTTTTTGTGATCGGTGAAGATACCTACGGTCGGGTTGACAGCCGTACGAAATTAGTGGCAATTTTAGATAAATATCGTCAGTAATTTATGCAGGATATCTCCCTTCATCTGCTGGACATCATCGAAAACTCGGTGCGTGCCCACGCCGCCAATGTATGGATTACGGTGGTCGCAGATATTTTGAAAAACCGTCTGACTATCACCGTGAAAGACGATGGTGTGGGGATGGATGAACAGACGCTGCGCCACGCACAAGATCCCTTTTATACCACCAAACTGGAACGGGTAAAAAAGGTTGGCCTGGGCATCCCCCTATTTAAGCAAAACGCCGAAATGTGCGGCGGTAACTTTGTGATGAACAGTGCAAAAGGTCGTGGAACCGAGCTGACAGCGGTGTTTCAGTTTGACCATGTTGATCGCATGCCTATCGGCTCTCTGGCCGATACGCTGGTAGGCTCTATGATCGGACATCCTGAAACGGATTTCCACATTCATCTCAGCCGCCGGTTTATCAGTGGCGATGAAGCGGAATTTGAATTTTCTACAGCAGTTATTAAGGAAGAACTGGGAGGCATCCCGATAACCTATCCCGATGTAATTGCCTATTGTAATGAAGCAATAAATGAAGGAATAAAAAATACAAAAATGGAGGAACTCTAATGAAGACGCTGGAGGAACTGCGGAAAATCCGCGAGAAAGCTCAGCAGGATATGAAACTGCGTGAAAGCAACACTCGCGTGAAGGTGGTTGTGGGGATGGGGACATCCGGAATCGCTATGGGTGCGCGGGATGTTATGAAAGCCATCCTGGACGAAGTTTCAAAACGCGGTTTAGCCGATGTAGTGGTTACTCAAACCGGTGAAAAAGGCCTTTCATCTATGGAACCAGTGGTAGATGTAATAGAAGAAGGCAAACCGGTAGTGACCTATGGAAACATGACTCCGGACAAGGCGCGGAGAATAGTTGCCGAGCATATTGTTAATGGCAGAATCGTGAACGATTATGTCGTTGCGGCTCAACGCTAAGGAGGCAAGGATGTCGATAAATCGTACCGATGTGCTCCTCTGTTGTGGTTCTGGATGCGTGTCGGCCGGCTCGCTGAAAGTAAAAGAGAAAATGGTGGAACAGCTTGCCAAACATGGTCTTACCGACGAAATAAATATTATCGAAACCGGATGCATGGGTCCCTGCGATTACGGTCCGGTAATGATGGTGTATCCTGAAGGCGTCTTTTATAAAAAAGTAACTCCTGAAGATGTACCGGAACTGGTGGAAGAACACTTTGTCAAGGGTCGTCCATTGCATCGTCTTATGATACAGGAAGGCAACAAAGTCATCGCAAACAAAGAAGATATTCCCTTTTACAAAAAGCAGGTCAAAGTTGCTCTGGAAAATTGTGGATACATAAATCCCGAAAAAATCGAAGAGTACATCGCTGTAGGGGGATATGAAGCTCTTGGCGTAGCCCTTACGGAGAAGACTCCTCAGGATGCTATCGACGTAATCAAAAACTCGGGATTACGGGGCCGCGGCGGCGGCGGATTTCCCACTGGCCTCAAATGGCAATTTGTCCATGATGCCGAAGGTTCTCCCAAATACGTGGTTTGCAACGGCGATGAAGGTGATCCCGGCGCTTTTATGGATCGCTCATTACTGGAAGGTGATCCCCATCGGGTGCTGGAAGGTATGATGCTTGCCGGCTATGCTACCGGTGCTTCCGAAGGGTTCTTCTACATCCGTGCCGAATATCCTCTGGCGATTCGCCGCATCCGCAATGCTATCAAGCAGGCACGGGAATATGGACTTATCGGCAAGAATATTATGGGCACCGAATTTTGCTTTGATGCCGAAGTTCGTACTGGCGCCGGCGCCTTTGTGTGCGGCGAAGAAACAGCTCTTATCAAATCCATCGAAGGACGTCGTGGACAACCCATTCCCAAGCCACCGTTCCCGGCAAACAGAGGATTACGAGAAAATCCGACCTTGGTGAACAATGTGGAAACCCTGGGTAATATACCCACCATCTTCCGCAAAGGCGCCGAGTGGTTTGCCGGTATGGGTATAGAAACCAGCAGAGGCACCAAAGTGTTTGCCCTTACCGGAGATGTGAAAAATACCGGTCTGGTAGAAGTTCCCATGGGCATTACTCTGCGGGAGCTTATCTACGACGTTGGCGGCGGTATGGCAGATGGCAAAAAGTTCAAAGCCGTTCAGCTGGGTGGACCCTCTGGCGGATGTCTCACCGAACAGCACCTTGATTGTTCCATAGACTATGAAACCCTCAAAAATCTTGGTGCAATGGTTGGATCCGGTGGTGTGATAGTGATGGCAGACAATAATTGCATGGTAAATGTGGCGAAATTCTTTCTTGAATTTTCCATGGAAGAATCCTGCGGAAAATGCACCCCCTGTCGCGTAGGCCTCAAAATGATGCACACCATCCTCGACCGTATCTGCCAGGGCAAAGGGCAGGAAGGAGATGTCGAAGAGCTGGAACGTTTGGGTGAAACCATCAAGCAGACGTCTCTCTGTGGATTGGGCCAAACGGCTCCCAATCCTGTGCTTAGCACTCTGCGCTACTTCCGTCATGAATATGAAGAGCACCTGGAAAAGAAAAGCTGTTCAACCTGCACATGCCTCAATCTGATGCATTTCGAGATCGATAAAGAGAAGTGCATCGGCTGCTCTCTCTGTGCTCGTAAATGCCCGGTAAGCTGCATCACTGGCAGCCGGGAAGAGAAATTCACCATTGCCCAGGATCCCTGTGTGAAATGCGGAAATTGCTTCGAAGTATGCCCGGTGAAGGCCGTGCAAAAACTTCCCGGCATGGCAGAACTCACTGCGGTGAATTCGTCTTTCTCTTCTCTCTACGAATAGCAAAACTCTGAAAAAAATAGACGCCCCGATCTGCTTAACAGGTCGGGGCTTTCTTTTCTCTGCATGAAGGATGGATCCGGATGTTGTAGCCATCCATAAAAAAAGGGTGCACTACATGTATCCATGGTGTTGGGTTTTCCCCTTCGTGCTTGACAGCTACTCACGAAGAAACAGCTTCGACCAAAAGAATATCTGGAGCTTACATGAAACATGATGTGATGAAAAAGCATGAGAATAGCAAACTCTGTTTTGTCTGCGGATTGAAAAACGACTTTGGCCTCAAGGCTGCTTTTTACGAACTGGAAAATAAGGAACTGGTTGCGGTATTTACGCCCAAGGAAGAGCATCAGAGCTACCCTGGCAGGATGCATGGCGGCATCGCCAGTGCCATGCTGGATGAAACTATCGGTCGCGCTGTTATGGTAGATGATCCCACTATCTGGGGAGTGACGGTGGAGCTTACTGTTTCCTTCAAAAAACCGGTTCCCCTCAATATTCCACTGCGGGTGGTGGGTCGCATCACTTCCCAGAACAAACGATTTTTCCAGGGAAGCGGCGAATTACTGCTCCCCGATGGCTCGATAGCCGTTACCGCCACGGGCCGCTATATCAAGATGCCTCTCAGCAAAATCGCCGATTTTGATTATCAAGAGCAGGAGTGGCGGGTGGTTTCTCAAGAAGATGATCCTCACCAGATAGAAATCTAAAAACATATTGCGCAGAAACGGGATGCGTCCTGCATGCGCACCAGAGGAACCATGATACAACGCTACCTTTTACGGGGAAATTATCCCAATTATGTTACCACCCGACACTTTGTGTATAACCCTCACAATGGGGCTGAAGCGATGCGTGGGCACCTGCCCTTCGAGCTGGAATACCAAGTGGAGCATGACCTTCATTCTCGGGAAATTTCCCTTTTTTATCTGGATGGCTATCTGCTCTTGATGGCCAGTGGTGATGCTGCAACGCAGTGGGTAGATCTGTTGGTACGGATGCATGAAGGCGATGCCGAAGCCCGTCATCTGGTGGAAAAGAGACGTGAGGAATTTTGTTCTGAGTTTATTCGCCGGGATGAAGCAGCGCACTTTATAGAATCCATTGACCTGGTTCCTTCCACCACGGCAAAGGAATTTCATCCATCGGAGATCAGTCATAAGGGAACCATGCTTTTGCAATTAATGCAATTGGGGTATCCGGTACCGGATTTTTGCATATTAACCACCCATTCTTTCCAGCAGCCGCAGCAGCAGCGCATTGAGCTTTTGCGGCAGGGGGTAGCAAATCTGGAACAGATGACCGGTGAATTGTTGGGTGATCCGCACAATCCCCTTATCTTTGCCATGCGCTGCGCCATGCCCCGCTACATTCCCGGCATGATGCCAACCTATCTCAATATAGGGGTTACGGATGTAGTGGTTGCGGGGCTGGCAGAGCTTTTGGGCTCTGCTGCGGCTGAGAAGATTCATCTCAACAATCTGCAAACATTGTATCAATTGCTCTACTCAAACACCACGATGGAAGATGTTCCTCCAGATGATGCGCCGGCTCAATGGATTCAGTGGTACCAAGAGAAGATAGAAGCCAAAGATAAACGACTGATGCACGATGCTTTTTATCAGGTAGTTTTTGCCATGAGCCAAGCCCATCGCTTTTATGTGGAAAATGCCGATTTGCTTTTTACCTTTATCAAAAAAGGGAGGAAACTCCCTTCGTTGATTTTGCAGAAAATGGTGTGGACAGTACGAGACGATGATTCTTATCCGGGGGTGCTCTATTCGCGGCATTCCCGTACCGGACTGGGGGTGCAGATAGAGAGTTTCCGGAATATCTTTGGGGAAGAGATAATGACCGGCAAGCTGGATGTGGATGATACAGAATTTTTCCATCGGGCGGAGATAAAACGGCACTTCCCTGCTGTGTATCATTTTGCGCCGCTTTTGCCACAATTGGAAGAGCGTCTGGGCTCGCCGGCCACCGTAGAATTTGCCGCAGAATCAGGAAATAATTCCCACTTGTTTGCTGTGTTACAACTCAATTGTTCCGAGCTTACCGGTCGTGCGACCCTGCTTACGGCCATCGATCTTTACCAAAAGGGGGTCATCTCAAAAGCCCGGGTTACCGAACTATTCCGCCCCTATCACTTTACTCAGATATTTTCTGAACGTATCAATGACGAAAGTCTGGCTCACCTCCAATTCTTTTGCCGGGGACTTTCCATTTTGCCTCGTTCTGCCGTTACGGTGCGGATCTTTTTCTCTGCTGAAGCTGCTCTGGATGCCCGTAAAAAAGGGACCCGGGTGTGCCTGTGTAAAGAGAGTTTTTCTCCGGCAGACACCATTGTGCTGGGTGAAGTGGATGCGATTCTCAGTCTCACGCCAGCGGCGATCCATGTGGTTACCGCTTGCAGGGGGTTTGGCATCCCGGCCTTTATCGATCTGGAACATTTTGGCGTCAGGTTGCATAAGGGAGGTCTCAGAAATTTCTACGGTACCCGGATTCGTGAAGGTGATTGGATTACCATTTCCAGTAAGCGGCAAATAGTGTATCTGGGAAAAGCCGAATATGCTCCGGCACGGTTTCAAAAGTATCTGGAAGGAGAAAGCTTGAAGATGCATCCCAAAGAAGAGGCCGTCTTTGTGAATATGGCCTCGGCCTGGCGCATCTATCAGCAATTGATGGAGCGACTGGATATCCAGGATGTAAAGGACTTGAAAGAAGTTTTAAAACTGGTGGGCCGCTATATCAAGCAAGACCCGCAGCGAGCCGAACACTATGTAAACAGCTGGTACGCCAGTCATCAGGCAGAGTATTGCAGACAGGTATTGGCGAGCGAGCTGGGATCTCACAACGAGCAACATCGGTTTTTTGAGTTGATGACTTCGGAGCATCGGATACAGTGTTACAAAGAGCTTTGTAAGCAGTGTAACGAACAGCATCTCTCGGGCTATTCTGCGGGATCTTTTATGCTGGGACGTTTTGTAAGCAGGCCGCAAACGGTTCATTTCTGGCGTGCTCTCAACCCTCAGGAAATTGCCTTCATTCTTAACGAGTACATTTTGTTTGAGAAATACATGCAGGTATTGCAGGATGTTGGAGAGCGGCAGCTGTATCGTGTTCAAAATCATATTCAGCGGGGCGGGATGCGGAGTGTGCGCATCACCAATGGCATTGTTTTTCTCTTTGTACCCATCAAGCTGGCCCACAGCTCACTGACTCAGATACGAGAACAGA
>JAGGWK010000033.1 GCA_021157525.1 Candidatus Cloacimonadota bacterium
GCGCCGGTGACTTCATCTCTCTGGATCCACGCACCATCGTTACCGCCAGCGGATTTATCAAGAGCAGGCACCTGGATGACAAAGCCACCGCCCTCATCCGTCTGGCAAAAGAGCATAAATTGAACTACGCCGTGGACATCTATCCCTATTATGGCTCTGATGTAGAAACAACTCTTCGGGCTGGACACGATATTCGTCACGGTCTTATCGGCCCCGGCGTGGCAGCATCCCACGGCTACGAACGCACCCACAAAGAAGGGGTGAAAAATACCCTGAAACTGCTGGCGGCGTACATCCAATAATACGAAAAACCTGTTCTCTATCTGATGACGGAGAGCAGGTTTTACCGTAATCTGGTCTAGCGAATCTTGAGACTGTAAGCGATAATCTCCAGAAGATTCACTTCGCCGATGACTTTCATAGCCCGGTCAACCACCGGCAATTCGTTTATTTTTTCTTCCATCATAATGCGCACCATCTTGCTGAGAGTTGTGGTCTCATACACATGTTTCGGCCGAGTATTCATGATATCCTTCACCTTCGTGGCATTGGAATATTCCAGAAAAGAGCTTACCCGCGGGCTGCCATCGATCTCCAACAACACAGTGGAAGGAAACAGGTATTGGATAATATTATTAACGCGCACCGCTCCGATCAGGCGCCCATCAGCATCGACCACATAGGCATGCCGGGAGCGAGTATCTTCTATCACGGCTCTCATCATATCCTCGATAGAACTATCCGGGGTCACTAACGCTGGCTTTTTCACTATCAGATTACTGATGCTTTCCACCGTTACCTGACTCAATTTTTCTTCAAACATCGTTGTCTCCTATTGAATTTCCCCTGCCTTTTTCAAGGCGATTTTTGTAAGGATGGGTCCGATAATCTCAAAAAAGATGCAGGTCGCCGTGATGGTGGTAATGATGATGCCACCCATCTGCTCACCGACATGCATCGTACTGGATGCATCCACCAACGGACCGGCAGTTTTTAAGTTTTGCTTTACCATCAGGCTGAGCCCGATGGCTACACCAGCTTGAGACAAGATACCCAGCCCGATGTAATTTTTTATGTGAGGATTAGCCTTGCCAATAATGGCACCAAGCCGCGCTCCACCGATAAGCCCGGCGCTCCGGGAAAGAACATATACAATACCGATGAAACCCAGCGAGGGGAGTGCCCTCACATGCAAATTGGCTCCGGCAACGGTAAAAAAGAGGATAAACAGCAGCGGCAAAATCATCGTCAGTCTGCTCTGAATGCGAGCCACAAAACTGTTTGGCTGCGTATTTACCACAATCATTCCCATGACCATGTTTGTAAGTATCAGGGATAAATGCAGTTGCGTACAGGTACCACAAATCATCAGGGTAAAACCGAATATCAAAATAAGAAGGTCATCCGCATGGGCTATCTTGTGCGCAAGGAGAATAAAGATGCCAGCAAAAACGCCACCAATCACCACACTCAATCCCACTTCCTTCATTGGTTCCAGGATGGTGGTTAGCAGGGACGTAGATTCCTGCCCGGCCTGCTGGGCCAACATACTCTGGGCAAAGGCCATGGCAAATCCAAATATGATTATCCCAAGGCCGTCATCAAATCCTACTACTGCGTAAAGCGCTTTGGTCAAGCTTCCCTTTGCCTTGTATTCCTTTATCACCGCCACCGTCCCCGCCGGGGCACTGGCCGGAGCAATAGCACCGAAAAGCAATGACAACACCACATCCCCGGTAAGAAGATACAGGGAACCAAAGACCAGCAGAAAGGCGCCGAAAGATTCCAGTAAAATGATATATATAATCGACTTACCCAGCTTTTTCAAAGACGATAATTTCAGCTCCATCCCGATGCTGAGAGCTACAAAACCCAACGCGATATCCGGAATAAATCCCAAAGAATCGATTTTGACCTCTGTAAGCAAGTTGAGCAGAGATGGCCCCAAAATCGCACCGAATATCATAAACCCGATAATGGAGGGCAATCGCAAATGCTGCATGTTGCGCCCAAAATAATACCCCCCAACGGCGATAAAACCCACAATGGTGAGCATTGAAAGAGATGAAAATAGATTGCTCATAGGCTACACATCCAAATTGCCATATACGTGGCTCAGCGTTTGCGTGGAAAAAAATATCCCGCTTTTTTTGTTCTCATCTATGATGCCTTTCAATTGCAACATGCATTCCTGCGCCACAGCCTGTGGCATCACGCACTGAATGATACGACAAAAACCGGATGGCTCTGCCTTCCAAAAACTGGCAAAAAGTGGCATCTTATACAAATAGGTACTGGCCTGAGCACCTTCGATCACCGCTATGTTGGCACCCTCAATTTCGGTAAAAAGATCCAGGACATCCTCAAAAGAATCTTCCCGCTGAATGACGACATTAAAGAGTAGATGATCACTTTTTTGAGGCAGATCATTGGCAATTTTGGTATGACGCAGGAAGCTGGCGTGTACATCCTTGGGGGTTTTGGCCAAAAGCAATTTATTCACGTTTTCCGGCACCCGCAGATACCGCGAGATGGCGCTGAGAATACGGAGATGCTCATTCCGCTGCTCTTCGGGAGCGATGATATATACAAAGACCCTGGTGGGCTTTTTGTCGATAGCCTGATAGTCCACACCCCGGGGAACAATCACCACCCCGATGGAAAAATCCTTGATGCCCTCTATGCGACAATGGGGAATGGCAATGCGATTGGCTAACCCGGTAGAACCCAGATTTTCCCGCTCCATAAAAGCCTGATACAGTTGCTCCTCAGTTATACCTCGCATCTGAGATTGTCCCGCCGCCAACGCAGCAATTTCGTGCAGCACTTCTTCTCGGCTGGATGCAGTACTGTTGATGACTATCGATGTTTCCTGTAAGATATTTGCCAAGTTCATATGCCCCTCCTTTAGGAGCCACAAGTATCAATCTATTTTCCTTGTCAATAGACTTTCTTGTCCCGGTTTATTCTGTTTTTTTTTACAGGATGCATGAAAGCACCAACCCGGGAACAATTCCAGCAGCCGTCGATTTTTCTGCCTCATCAGCCAGGTATCCGGTTAAATATGTTGACATTAGCAATGTCTGCAGAGGAATAACCCCAAAAAATAAAATCAGTAAGGAGAATAATATGACAAAAACCTCATCAAATCCACTTCTTGAGGGCCTGAGAAGCGGAAAATACAACACCATTTGCTTTGATAAAATCAAGACAGAACACTTTATCCCGGCCATAGACGAAGCACTTGTTCAGGCGCAGAAAAACATCGATATTCTGCGTGCCAATACCGATGCACCAACCTTCGAAAATACCATACTCGCCCTGGAATTTGCCAGCGAATTACTGGACGAAGTTTCAAACATTTATTTCAATTTGATGGGCATTCATTCAGATGACGCATTCAAAGCCCTGGCTCAGGAAATCGGCCCCAAAATGAGCGTTTTCAGCTCCGCTATCATCATGGATCCCGTTATCTTCGGCCGGGTAAAAACCCTCTACGATAACCGTGAAGCCTTGAATCTCAACACCGAAGATATGCGTCTGCTGGAAACCAACTACCTCTCCTTTGTACGCAACGGTGCTCTGCTGGATGACGATCAAAAGGAAAAACTCAAAGCTATTAACATCGAAATGTCCAAACTGGGTCCCCTCTTCAGCAAAAACGTGCTCAGCGCCACAAACGCCTTTGAACTGCACATCACCGATAAAGCAAAACTGGAAGGCCTTCCGGAATCTGCCATGAAAGCTGCTGAATTCCTGGCCAAACAAAAAGGCAAAGAATCAGGATGGCTCTTCAATCTGCAAGTACCCAGCATGCTGCCTGTGGTGAAATATGCCAAAAACCGCGAACTCCGCAAAACCCTGAATATGAAATACGGCTCACGCGCTTTCAAAGATGCCTTTGATAACCAGGATCTGGTGAAAAAAATCGCCAGCCTTCGTCAGGATCGGGCAGAACTTCTGGGCTTCAGCACCCACGCCGATTATGTATTGCAACAGCGGATGGCAGAAAACCCCACCACCGTGATGAATTTCTTAAACCGCATCTACGACGTTGCCTATCCTGCTGCAAAAAAAGAATATACACAGCTTCAAAAATTCGCCAAAGAGCTGGACGGTATCGAAGAATTGCAGGGTTGGGATGGCACTTATTACAGCACCAAACTGAAAAAGCAAACCTTTAACTTTGATGATGAAGAAGTGCGTCCCTACCTGAAAATGGAAAACGTGCTCAACGGTATTTTTACCATCGCCCAAAAACTCTACGGACTCAACTTCAAGGAAATAGAAGTCCCGGTGTATCACGAAAGCGTTATGGTGTATGAAGTTACCGAAGCAAACGGTGATTACGTGGGCCTGATCTATCTCGACCTTTACCCACGGGATACCAAACGTGGTGGCGCATGGATGAGCAGCTTCCTTACTCAGGGATTGAGAAACGGCAAAATTGAGCGGCCCCAGGTAATCGTCTGCGCCAGCCTCACGCCCTCTACCGAAGATACGCCATCCCTCCTCACATTGAATGAAGCAAGCACCATCTTCCACGAGTTTGGCCACGCCCTGCACGGCCTGCTTTCCAACTGCACCTACACCTCTCTGGCCAGCCCCAATGTCTATTGGGACTTCGTTGAGCTGCCATCCCAGGTGATGGAAAACTGGCTTATAGAAAAAGAAGCAATGGATCTCTTTGCCGTTCACTACAAGACTGGTGAAAAAATCCCCGCAGAACTGGTAGAGAAAATCAAAAAAGCACAGACCTTCCAGGCTGGAATGGCGAACGTCCGCCAGCTGGGCCTCAGCTATCTGGATATGGCCTGGCATGCACAGGATCCTCGCAATGTGAAAGACGTAGCAGCCTTTGAAGACGAAGTGAATGAAAAAACCAGATTGTATCCGGTGAATCCAGACAAAAACACCTCCTGCTCTTTCAGCCACATCTTCGCCGGAGGCTATTCTTCGGGTTACTATTCTTACAAGTGGGCAGAAGTACTGGATGCAGACGCCTTCGAGCTTTTCCTGGAAAAGGGAATCTTCGATCCCGCTACCGCCGCCAGCTTCCGTCATGAGATTCTGGCCCGTGGTAACACCGAACATCCCATGAACCTTTATAAGCGCTTCCGTGGCCGCAAACCCGATGCCGACGCTCTGCTGCGTCGCGACGGACTGCTAAAATAATTCACGGTGTTTGATAGATTACACCGGTGTTCAGACCCTGGTCTGGATGCCGGTGTTTTTTGTCGCTGCTTTTTCCGGTTGACACTACAGCAGGAAGATTTTGGTTCAAAAAAAAACGTGGAGACTCCATGAAGATATTGTGTGTAGGAAAAACCAAACAGCCCTTCATCATCGATGGCATCCGGGAATATGAGAAGCGGCTGCGACTCTATGATCCGGTTCAGTGGCTGGTTGTGCCGGATGTTAAACTGAACAAATCCAGCTCCGTGGAACAGGTAAAAAAGCAGGAAGCAGCCATCATCCTCAAGCATCTGGCGCCACGCGACGTGGTTGTTGCATTGGATGAGCGGGGTACGCAATTTGCATCGGTAGATTTTGCCAAAAAGCTGGAAGCACTTCAGGTGCAAGGACCGTTGGTCTTTGTGATCGGCGGCGTGTACGGACTGGATGCCGCAGTATGTCAGCGGGCAAACCTGGTTCTGGGATTTTCCTCCTTCACTTTCACCCACCAGATGATCCGCCTGCTGCTGGTAGAGCAAATATATCGCGCCCACACCATCCTGCATGGAAAAACCTACCATTACTAACCTTTGGAGAAATTATGAACGACCAGTTTTCTCTCTTTGAAGAAACAATTACTCCCACCAATATCCCTCTGGCTGAACGCATCCGGCCTAAGGTACTGGAAGACGTTATGGGCCAGGACGCCCTGCTTTCCACCGATTCACTGCTACGCACCATGATTCACACCGACACCTACAGCTCCTTTATTCTGTGGGGGCCTCCCGGCACCGGAAAAACCACCATCGCCCGCATCATAAAAGAACACACCAAAAGTCGCTTCATCTCCTTCAGCGCCGTTCTTTCCAGCATAAAAGATGTAAAAGCAGTGATGCAGGAAGCCGACTTTACCCTGCGCACCCAAAACCGCAGCACCATCCTTTTTATCGATGAGATTCATCGATTCAATAAATCTCAGCAGGATGCATTTCTGCCCTTTATCGAGTCTGGCGCTATCATCCTCATCGGTGCTACCACCGAAAATCCATCCTTCGAAATAAACGCAGCCCTCCTCTCCCGCTGCCATGTGCTGGTTCTGCAACAGCTCACGGATGAAGATGTGGAACGCATCATCCGCCGAGCTCTGCCCCTCCTCACTCCACCCCTGGCTCTGGATGACGACTGCATCGGCTATCTGGCTCAACAAAGTGGCGGCGATGGCAGAAAAGCCCTGAACTACATGGAAAACCTGCAGAACCATGTGGTGCCAGAGCAGAAAATAACGGTGGAATACATCAGCTCAGTGCTGGCCCGCAAAGCAATGTTTTACGATAAAAATCGGGAAGAACATTATAATGTAATCTCGGCCCTGCACAAATCCCTCAGGGGCAGCGACCCTCAGGCCGGGCTCTATTGGCTGGCCAGGATGCTGGAAGCCGGAGAAGACCCTCTCTATGTTACCCGCAGACTGCTACGCTTTGCCAGCGAAGATGTGGGATTGGCCGACCCCAATGCCGTTGTTCAGGCCATGGCAGCCAAAGATGCGGTACATTTCCTCGGGATGCCGGAAGCCACTACGGCTCTTGCTCAATTGGTGGTTTACCTGGCCACAGCGCCAAAAAGTAATCGGGTATATGCTGCCTACAAAGCTGCCAAAGATGATGCTCTGAAAACCAGCCATCTGGGCGTGCCCTTGCACATACGCAACGCCCCCACCAAATTGATGAAAAATCTGAATTATGGACGAGATTATCAATACGACCATGAGCATGAAAACGCCTACCATTATCAAAAATATTTTCCCGACTCCATGAGTGAAAAAACCTATTACACACCGTCGGGGTTTGGTTTTGAACGGGATATAAAAAAGCGCTTGGACTGGTGGAAAAAGTTGCGATCTGAACAGGAAAAATAAAGTACTATCATCTGAAGATTTTCCCCAAAAAACAGGCATAGAAAATAATTCTGCCCGAAGATGATAGAATCTCTCAACTTATCCCATAACGGCTTCGCCGCATAGGACAAGCTTCGGTTTCGCCTGATTCCAAATGCCACAAAGTGCCATTTCTCTTTAGCCGCTGAAACCGCAGAATCCATCCGCTTTCTCCAGCAATTCCCGAATATGCAGCGACAGGCAGAATGACTGGAAATTGCGGCACCCTCACATGAAAAAACAACCCGACCGTTTCAACGGTTTACCACATACTGTACCAGGTCCCATCCTTCTTCACTGCTGACGAAGCTCACCGTAACGACACCAAAGCTCATATCCGGCATAAAAATAAATAAAGTTGACACTCATTTCCAAAAACCAATTGTTGGCGATGGTGTTACCCGAACCGAGGAGGTGCTA
>JAGGWK010000061.1 GCA_021157525.1 Candidatus Cloacimonadota bacterium
CTATTTTGCCAGTAATCGTTTGGTTTCCATGGCAATCATCAGCTCTTCATTGGTCTGGATTTTGAGGATTTTCACCCGGGAATCCTCTGCCGACAGATCCAGGGTTCCACCCTTGAACTGGTTATTTTCTGTTTCATTCAGCTTAATTCCTAAAAAATCCATATCTTCACATACCAGACTCCGCAGGATAGGCATGTTTTCACCTACACCGCCGGTAAAGACAAGGATGTCCAGACCGTTCATGGCTGCAGTGTATGCACCGATATATTTTTTGATGCGGTACGCATAAACTTCATGAGCTTGAATAGCGTTCGGCACTTTCCGTTCCAGGATGTCTTCCTCGATCTCCCGCATGTCGTTGCTTATGGCCGAAAGCCCCAGCATACCGCTGCGCTTGTTCAACACGGTATTTACCTCCTCCACACTCATCCCCATCTGCTGTTGCATGTGTATCGGGATGGCGGGGTCGATATCACCGCAGCGGGTTCCCATCATCAGTCCTTCCAGAGGCGTGAAGCCCATGGATGTATCCACCGATTTTCCGCCGTCGATAGCGGTAATAGATGCACCGTTGCCGATGTGTGCCGTGATGATTTTCAGCTCTTTGATATCCTTGCCTACAAAATCGGCAGCCACTTGGCTTACGTACTTATGAGAGGTACCGTGAAAGCCATAGCGACGGATTTTGTGGTCGGTATAATATTCCAGAGGAAGGGCATACAGGTAGGCTTTGGGTGGTAATGTCTGGTGAAAGGCGGTATCAAAAACACCACACTGAGGGGTGTCCGGAAGGATGTGTTTCATTGCTCCCACCCCTTTGATATTTGCAGGATTGTGCAGTGGAGCCAAAACGGTACATTCCTTCATAACCTCTATCACATGATCATCGATCAACACCGAACCGGAATAGTACTCGCCAGCATGAACCAGGCGATGTCCCACTGCGTCAATTTCTTCCACTTTGGCTATCACGCCGTGATGCTCATCGGTAAGGTGGTCTAAAATAATCTGGATTGCCTGCTCGTGGTTGTGTATCAACATCTCGCGTTTTTTCTTTTTGAAAGAATCGGTTTTGTAGGTAAACAGTGAAGTGGCTTCACCAACGCGTTCGGCGATACCTTCTGCCAGCAAAACCTCGGTTTCTACATTGATCAGTTGATATTTTACGGAGGAACTCCCGCAGTTTATCGTTAATATTAACATGACATTTTCTCCATCTGTGTTTTCGTTATTTACTCTCTTCAGGGAAAATCAGACCGATTTCCCGTACTGCGTTTTCCGGTGAATCGGATGCATGAACCGCATTCATGGTGATGCTTTCACCATAAAGATGGCGAATGGTTCCCGGTGCTGCCTGAGTGTGGTCGGTATTGCCTACCAGCTTCCGCAAAAATGCCACAGCATTATCGCGATGTACCACAACGGCAACGGTTTTGCCCGAAGTCATAAAATCTATCAGGCGGGAAAAGAAGGGCTTCTCTGCATGGATGGCATAAAATTGCCGACCCAATTCCGTATCGAAACGAAAGATCTTCAATCGATCGATCACAAATCCATGGTCTTCCACCATTTTAATGATTTCACCGATCTTGTTTTTCGCGGTGGCATTGGGCTTTATCAGTAGTAGAGTCGTGTGTTCCATTATTGAGAATTCGACTCCACATAGTCCAGTGCCGCTACTTTTATCGAGATATCACGACCCATCATTTTGCTCATGTTCAATTTATGGGTCATTATCTTTACCCACATATCATAGATGTTTTTCTCTTCCACATCTCGGGCCAGATAATGCTTCAACATGGTTTGGTAAAAAACTTCCCGATCCCGTTCTACCTGAATCACCACGTATTTAAACGATTCATTGGTAATTTCATAATCTCTGAAACGAACATCAATTACTGCGAATCCCTGTTTTAACAGGCTATCAAAATTGATGTTAATTTTATTCTTGATTTCCATCATACTTTCTCCTCATATTTTTGGCTCAAACTGTGCTAAATTTTGAGCAGGCGGTTTTTTGACAATTGTTTTTTTTACGATATTCCGTTCAGTGTGTCTATCATCTCCTGGCGAACATCCGGGATGTTTTCAAAGATGATACGGGTAATACAGGATATCAGCGGTATAGACAAATTGAATTTCGCCAGTTTCTGAACGGTAAGAGCCATTGTTACACCTTCTACCACCATCCCCACTTCCGTTAACGCTTCATCCCGTGTCATCCCCTGAGCCAATAACTTACCAAAGGTACGATTACGGCTGTTGACAGACATGCAGGTGGTTATGAGATCTCCCATTCCGGCGATGCCATAGACGGTTTCCGACTGCACTCCTAAAAATTGCATTATGGTGCTGAATTCCCGCAGTCCATAGGTGATGATAAGCCCGGTGATATTGGTCTTAAAGCCCAATCCGTCTGCCATGCCCACACCGATAGCTATCAATCCTTTCAGGGATGCAGCCAGCTCTACACCGCGGATGTCCCTGCTGAATTCGAATTTCAGCAGATCATTCTCCAGAATGGTTTGCAGATGAAAAAGCAGCGCCACATCCTTGGATGCAATCACCGCCTTGGCAGGCAAACCTTCTGCCAATTCCCGAGATATGGTGGGCCCGGAAAGTGTGGCGAAACGTATCTTTGGCAGTATAGTGCACATGATGTGACCGACGGTCTTCAATGTAGAATGCTCCACGCCCTTCGATACATTTACAACAATGCATTCCTCAATGCCCTGCTGGATAAATTCCCTGGCCAGGGACTCGATCTTCCGGGAAGGGATGGCCACTATGACTGTATCTTCCTTGTTTATTTTTACACTGTATTTTTTCTCAACGATGATCGTTTCCGGCAGTGTTACTCCCGGCAAAAAATCACTATTGATGTGGTCTTTGTTTATATCGTCCGCTACCTGCCGATCTATCGTCCATAGCCGGACTTCGTGCCTTTTGCAAAAAAGCAGTGCCAAGGTTGTTCCCCAATTACCTGCTCCTATTACGATGATTTTTCCATCTTTTTTTTCCATTTTTTTTACTCCTAAAATACAAGACGCAAATTTGCAGAGAAATTCCTGGGCGTAAAGCTTTTTTTATACCCTTTTCCCCAGCTCAACACCACGGGATAAAATCTTGACGAAAAAACCGCATCTCTCAATTTCTGCATCCTGTGGGTGATTAGCTCAGTTGGTTAGAGTGCTACGTTGACATCGTAGAGGTCACTGGTTCAAATCCAGTATCACCCACCATTTTTCTATCTGTCCCCCTTTTTCATCACCAGGAGGTCTCCAGCTATGCCATTATCAGCAAACAAAAGCTGAGAAGCTACCAGTTGCAGAGTAAATCAGAAGCCCGGTTTCCAAACCCCCTTCCTCGAAAACCGCAAACTTTTTCCCTTGACGCACTACGCATCAAACAGGAAGAGACAACAAAGAAAACGTGATAAAAGGAACGATATGAATTTTCAGGATATTATTCTCACACTGCAATCCTTCTGGGCTTCGAAAGGATGCAATATCGTGCAACCCTATGATGAAAACATGGGGGCTGGTACCTTTCACCCCTCTACCTTTTTCGGCGCACTGGGAGCCAAACCCTCAGCTGTGGCTTACGCCCAGCCCTGCCGACGTCCCAAAGATGGTCGCTATGGCGAAAACCCCAACCGTCTGCAACATTATTATCAGTTTCAAGTGATCATGAAACCTACTCCCGCAGATGTGCAAACCCTCTATCTTAAAAGTTTGCAGGCCATTGGTGTGGAGACCCACAAACATGATATTCGCTTTGTGGAAGACGACTGGGAATCTCCCACTCTGGGGGCATGGGGCCTTGGCTGGGAAGTGTGGCTGGATGGTATGGAAATCTCACAATTCACCTATTTTCAGCAGGTGGGTGGTGTGGAATGTTCACCGGTAAGCGTGGAGCTCACCTATGGGTTGGAGCGCCTGGCCATGTATATCCAGGATGTGGATGACTTCAAAGACCTGCAGTGGAGTGACACCACCAAATATGGCGAACTCTACTTTCACAAAGAAGTTGAATATTCCCATTACAACTTCACTGCTGCTGACGTAAAATTGCTCTTTAATGAATTTGACCAATACGAAAAACAGGTGCAGGCGTTGCTGAAAAAAGAGCTTGTTTACCCCGCCTACGACTTCCTTCTCAAATGCTCTCATGCCTTTAATCTACTGGATGCACGGGGCGTTATCAGCGTTACCGAACGGGCCGCATATATCGGACGCATCCGGGCTATGGCCAAAGAGTGCGCCATGCTTTACACGACAAAGTACGGTGTCTAGTCCATCCATGCCTGCATCCCAAAAAACGATGCGCACCTTTGAGATGGTCACTCCCTATCTCAAGCGTAATGTGCTGCGAATCCTGGTGGGAGTATTGCTCATCATTATCGTGGACATTGCCCAATTGATCATTCCCAAAATAATGCAGGTAACCATAGATAAAATCGGCATTGCCGCCATCACAAAAAGTGGTCTGCTAAAGGTGGGTTTGCTCATTCTGGGTCTTTCTCTGGCCATTGCTCTTTTACGTTTTTTATGGCGGCTCATCCTCATTGGTGCTTCCTGGAGCCTCGATCGAGACCTGAGAAAAGCGTATTATCAACAGCTGATGAAATTATCACAGAACTTTTACAACCGCATGAAAACCGGTGACCTCATGGCCCTGGCAACAAATGATATCAATGCTGTGCGCATGCTTTTTGGCTTTGGTTTTGTCATTGCCGTGGATATCGTTTTCCTCACCATCGCCACCTTGGGATTTATGCTCAGTTACAACGTTCGCCTTACCCTGCTGGCCATCATTCCCCTTCCCTTACTCTCTATCATCATCATCGTCTTTGGCCGCCGCATTCACAAGCTCTTTGGCAGAGTTCAGAAGATTTTCGCCGAACTCTCGGGTAAAGTACAGGAAAGCATCAGCGGCATCCGAGTAATCAAAGCTTTTCATCAAGAGGAATTTGAGCTGGAAAAAATGAGTGAATCAGCCTATGATTATGTGAAACAAAACATCCGACTGGTAAAAATCTCTCAAGGACTTTTCCATCCTTTCATGTTTCTGGTGATCAGTTTCAGCATGCTTATCGTGATGGTGGTAGGCGGCGAATCGGCGCTGCTGGGCGAAGTTTCCATGGGGGAATTCATCGCCTTTTTCCAATACCTCGGTATGCTGGTGTGGCCTATGATTGCCATCGGCTGGATCGTGAATATGTATCAGCGGGGAACCGCCTCCCTTAAACGGCTCAACGAGATTTTTGCCGAAGACCCCGAAATTGCTGACGACCCGGACCTTACTCCCATCCCGTTCCTTCGGGGCGCATTGGAGATAAAACATCTCGCCTTTCGGTATCACGACAAGGCACCATGGATATTCCGGGATATCTCCTTTTCTTTGGATGCAGGTAATACTCTGGCCATCGTAGGTCGCACCGGATGCGGTAAAACCACCCTCATCGATCTCCTGCTCCGAGTGTACAATCCACCCCGGGATAGCTTTTACATCGACGGCCATGAGCTTTTTTCCATCCCTGTAAAAGATCTCCGCGCAAACATCGTCACCGTCCCGCAGGAAATCTTCCTCTTCTCCGATTCCATCGCTGACAACATCGCCTTGAGTAAACCGGATGCATCCAGAGAGGAAGTGGAAGCTGCTGCCAAAATTGCCCAAGTGTACAACGACATCATCGAATTTGAAGAGGGCTTTGATACCGTCATCGGCGAACGGGGCGTAACCCTTTCTGGCGGGCAAAAACAGCGTCTTGCCATTGCCCGTGCACTTCTTTCCGATCCCAACATTCTGGTGATCGACGACTCCCTCTCGGCGGTGGATACCAAAACCGAGAAGGAAATCCTCACCGCCTTGATAGAAAATCGACGCAACAAAACCACCATCATCATCGCCCACCGCATCTCTGCTATCCAACATGCCGATACCATTTTGGTGCTGGATAACGGCACAATTGTCGAGCAGGGCAATCACCAGAGTCTGCTGGCACTGGGGGGCATTTACCACAATTTACATGAAAAACAGCAAATCGAGGAGCGACTGAAATAATGCCACCCAGAGGACAATTTTTCTCGGCAGACGACCTGCAAGGTAAGATTTACGACGGCAAACTGTTCCGCCGCCTTCTCACCTATTTGCGGCCCTACCGGCTTTACGTGAGCGCTTCCATGTTTTTGCTCCTGCTTATCGCCGCTGCCCAAATCGGCACACCCCTCATCACCATGTATGCGGTGGACAACATTATCGCATCCCGCAACGATGCGCTGCTATTTGCTTCGGAAGAGGCAGCAGAAGCGGTTTTGAAGCAGACACCTCACGCTAAAGCAACGGTGCATCCCACTCAGGATGGCGCTATTCTCACCTTTGCCCAACGCAGGCAAAAGTTCTTTCCTGCCGCGTTACTTGCTCGTAAACAGGATGCCGGAACCTACTACAAACAGGTGACCTTTTTACCCGATACTGCGCAAAATCGGGCGCTGCTGGATTCTCTTTTTTGGATGCCGGTAGCTGATGGCACACTTATGGTTCAAGCTCCGCAACTGATGGAAGCCCTGCACGATGGAAGACTGAGTAAAGATGATCTTAAGACGCTGCGATCCAGGGATATTCACCGTTTGGTGATGATGGGAGTGCTCTACTTCGGCATCATTCTGGTGCAATTACTCCTCTCTTTTTTTCAGATTTGGTTTATCAATCATGCATCTCAACATGCTATGTACGATCTGCGGCGGGATGTCTTTGCCCGGGTTGAGCGCATGCCTCTTTCCTTTTTTGATACCAACCCTGTCGGCCGCTTGGTAACCCGGGTAACCAACGATGTGCGTACCTTGGATGAGATGCTGTCCAATGGCCTTATTCAGCTGGTGCAGCAGGTTATTGTACTGGTGGGCATCCTCATAATCATGTTTGTGCTGAATTGGCGATTTGCCTTGGTAACTCTCAGCGTGTTGCCTCTGGTTATCGTATTGATGGTGATCTTTAATCGCGCAGTGCGCAAAATTTATCGTAACGTTCGTAAGCGCCTGGCAGCCATCAACTCCACTCTGTCCGAAGACATTTCCGGAGTGAAAATCATTCAGCTCTTTAATCAGTACAAACGCAGAGTGGACACCTTTTCCAAACTCAATAATTCCTATTATGAAGCATCCATGCAGCAATTGCGGCTATTTGCCTTTTTCCGTCCCCTCATCAATTCTACCCGGCGCATCGCCGTTGCCCTGGTTTTGTGGTACGGTGGCGGTCAGATTTTGGAAGGTACCATCACCCTGGGACTCTTCATCGTTTTCTTCGATTACATCGACCGCTTTTTCGAGCCTATCAGTCAGTTGAGCGAGAAATTTAACATCCTGCAAGCCGCCATGAGTGGTGCCGAGCGCATTTTTGACCTGATAGATAAGGAAGAGGAAGATTATCGTCTGCCGCTGCAAAGTGGTGTACGTATGAAGGGGAAAATCGATTTTGACAACGTAACCATGGCTTACAATGACAATGGCGACGTATTAAAAGAGATTTCCTTCAGCGTGAAACCGGGTGAAAAAGTTGCGCTGGTAGGCCATACCGGCAGCGGCAAAACCTCTATCATCAGTTTGCTGGCCGGGCTTTATCCCTACCAGAAAGGCTCTATCAAGCTGGATGATAAAGAAATGAGGGATTATTCGCTTTATGATATCCGCGATAATATCGGCATTGTTCAGCAGGATGTCTTTATCTTCTCCGGCACTATTCGGGAAAACATCGCCCTGAATAACACACAGCTCACACCGGAACGCATCCGGCAGGTAGCTCGCTATGTAAATGTGCATCGCTTCATCGAGAGCCTGCCGCAAAAATACGATGAGCCGGTGATGGAACGAGGCGCTACTTTCAGCGTGGGACAACGGCAATTGCTGGCCTTCGCTCGGGTGCTGGCCTACGATCCAGCCATCTTTGTTCTGGACGAAGCCACTTCAAATATCGATACCGAAACCGAAATCCTGATACAGGATGCGCTGACAAAAGTGATGGAAAACCGCACCTCCATCATCATCGCTCACCGTCTCTCTACCATCCAGCATGTCGATCGCATTATCGTGCTGCATAAAGGCCGCATTGTCGAGACGGGAAGTCATCAGGAGCTGCTGGCCAGGGAAGGTATGTACTACGATCTGTATCGGTTACAATATGCGTAAGATGCAGGTTCTAACACTTCGTTTTTCCCCATCACCACCCCAAAAGATTCTGAGCTGCTCTCATTAAACCCGAATTAAAAAAACAGATTGACAGAAAGGATCAAAAACCAAAGGTCCGACAATAACATCAGGATGCACAGAATGGAAGTCGGCGGAAGATACATTTCTACAATATTTTCAGTCTGGCAAAAGAAACTCAGGGCAGGAGGCGGGGGATTAAAACGACGATAGCTGTTCTCATCGGGGAAGCAGGGATACATAATAGCGGTGAGATTATCAAATCCAACGGCAGTGACCGTCTTAAATAAGACACTGATGAAAAACCAACATCGTAAAGAGAGCAACGAGCTTCTGCAGCTTCCGCAAATAGTGCCCGGTTATGAGGTTGTTGAGTGAGTTTCACCACTCTGTTTTTCTGTTTCATTACTCTGTGAGGAATCTTATGAAATATCTTTATTCCCTGATGATTGTGCTGTGCATCTCTCTGCTGGCAGGAATTGAACTCAATGTAGAAGAGCGGCAATGGCTGACGCAGCATCCGGTTATCCGCATCGCACCAGATCCCTATTTCCCGCCTATCGAGTGGCTGGATGACGAAGGTCACTACCAGGGTATCGCGCAGAATTACATGGATGTCATTGCGCAGGAACTGGGAATTGAGTTTGAAACGGTACAATGCCGTGATTGGGATGAGGCGTTGCAAAAAGCCCGGGATCGGGAAATCGATGTGTTGCCGGCAGGAGCGAAGACACCACAACGGGGAATGTATATGAACGCTACTTCACCCTATCTGGTGTTTCCCGGCGTTATTATTTCTCGCAAGGATACAGAAATCTTCACGTCCATCGAAACATTGTATGGCAAAGAAGTAGATATTGTCTCGGGCTATATCTGGGAAGAGATGATCCGCTTACAGCATCCTGAAATAATGATAAAACCGGTGCCTTCTCTGAAAGAAGGGCTGCGAAATGTCTCAATAGGAGAGGATGATGTCATCATCGGCACGCTGCCTATCGCTATCTATTACATTCAGCAAGAGGGAATTACAAACCTGCATATCACCGGGGAATCCGGCTATTCGACCAAGCTCGCCATCCTTACCCGTAATGACTGGCCGATGTTGAACAGGATAATGGAAAAAGCCCTGGCGGCAATTCCTCCGGAAACAAAGCAGCGCATCCTGGGAAAATGGACAGCTGTAGAGAAAATCCATTTTTATCAAACCAGGTTATTCAGGATAATCACTATCGGAATTCTGGCAGGAAGCCTGTTAGTTCTGATGATAATCGTTTCGTGGAACCGCACTTTGAAGAAACAGGTGAAGCAGAGAACAATGGAGCTGAAACGTCTGAAGGATAATCTGGAAGAATTGGTGACTCAACGAACCGCAGAACTGGCGGATCAAACCAGGAAACTCACCATGTCGCAAGAAGCTTTGGCATCATTACTGAGAGAAGCTAACAAATCCCGGGCTCAGTTGCGTGAATCAAATGTTCTGCTGCGAAATTCAAATCGGGAACTGGAGGAATTTGCCTACTCCATTTCCCACGACTTACGGGCACCGCTGCGCTCGATCATTGGGTTTTCCGAGATTATCTCCCGCCGCTACAAGAGCGACCTCAATGACGAAGGGCAGAAATATCTTAATAACATCCTGGTAGCAGGGAAAAACATGGCCTGTCTCATAGAAGACCTCCTTCTCTATTCTCGCCTGGGAATAAAGTCAAAAAAGCCTGTCAATTTGCAGGATGTCTTTACCAAAATACTATTTAATCTCGATGGATTGATAAAGGATACCGGTGCTGAAGTCTCTATTCCACAGGATCTGCCGGTGATTCTCAGCAGCGAAACTCTGCTGTATCAGATTTTTCTGAACCTCATCCAAAACGGCATTTGCTATCATCAAACCGGAAAGAAAGCGCGGGTAGCCGTAGAGGTGAAAAAAAATGATACCGAAATTGTCATTGCCGTAAAAGACAACGGCATCGGAATTGAAGAAAAATATCAGGAAAAGATTTTTACCCTTTTTCAACGATTGCATAGAGAGTCAAAACACCCTGGTACCGGCATAGGACTGGCTATCGTAAAAAAATCCGTGACTGCATTAGGCGGGAAAATATGGATAGAATCCAAAGTTGGTGAAGGCTCTGCCTTTTACATTGAATTGCCGATGAGCGAAGGAGGTAACATAACATGAAAGAAGCATTGATTTTACTGGTAGAAGATAACGAGATGGATGTAGAACTTACCATGGATGCCTTTCGGGAAAACCGCTTGGTAAACCACATCGAAGTGGCTCATGATGGGGAAGAAGCACTGGCATATCTTTTGGGAAAGGGGGATTTTGCAGATCGCCTCAGACATCCTCTGCCAGACATTATTTTACTGGATCTCAAGATGCCAAAAGTGGATGGCTTTGAAGTACTGAAAATCGTGAAATCAACTCCCACCATCAAACGCATCCCGACAATAATACTGACCTCCAGCAAAGACGAAGGCGATAGGATAATGGGCTACGACAGCGGCGCAAATAGTTATCTGGTAAAACCGGTGAGCTTCGATGGCTTTCTGGATATTGTAAAACAGGTTACCATCTATTGGCTCACCCTCAACGTTCCCTCACCGATGGAATAATCCAGTATATTCTACGGGCAATGACAGATACGGGTTTAATCAACATGGAGCAGA
>JAGGWK010000055.1 GCA_021157525.1 Candidatus Cloacimonadota bacterium
AAAAACAGTTTTTGGATTAAACAATAGCAACTGATATAGTAGCATTATCAATGTTGTTAGTATAAAAAGATATCTACTTGACTCAGTAATATTTTCAAAGAAAAGTAATTAAAGGAGATTAAGAAATGATAGAAGAAAAATATACGCAATTGTTTTTATCCCACCAAGTAAGAGGGATAACAACAATAGATGATACACACAAATTAGCAAATATTCAAAGACAAATTAAAATTATGAAAAGAACAATATTATTTGTAGTATTAGTATTATTTACCAACCTAATTATTGCTCAAGAACATAAAGAATATTATAATGACGGTACCTTAAAAGTAGAAGGCCAATATGATGAAGGGTTTCAATCAGGAGAATGGAAAAATTATTATGAAGATGGACAACTGAAAAGTATTGGCAATTATGAGAGTTATGGAGGGACAGAGAATGGAGATTGGGAATACTATTACGAAAATGGACAATTAAAAAGCATAGGGAACTTTATAAGTGGCTTGCGAATTTCCGAATGGAAATACTATCATAGGAATGGTAAATTAGAAAGTAATGGTAGTTATGAATATGGAGAGGTAAAAGCTGGTGAATGGATTTACTATGATGATGAAGCAGGAATTATAAAAACGGAATTATGGGATGACGGAAAACTAATTGAGACGAAAACACCTTCTAAAGAAGTAGAAGAATTCAGTGAATATTATGATAATGGTCAATTAAAAGTAATTGGAAATACAAGAAATGGGCTACAAATAGGTGAATGGAAATCCTATTATGAGAATGGGCAATTAGGTGATATTGTCACCTTCAGTAATGGATTAAGGCATGGTTTAGCGAAAGGTTTTTATGAAAACGGACAATTACGCGCTGTTGTGAATTTTGAAAATGGAAATGAAACAGGAGAAGGTAAAGAGTTTCACGAAAATGGGCAAGTAGCAAGTTTTGGGAAATTTGAAAATGGAACTAGAACAGGAGAATGGAAATATTATCACGAAAATGGTCAATTAACGGCCATTGGGAAATATGAAAATGGAAAAGATGCTGGCGAATGGAAATACTATTATGAAAATGGCCAATTAAAAGCTATTGAGAAATGGGAAAATGATGTCCGATTAGGAGAATGGAAATTCTATCACGAAAATGGTCAATTAAGTCTTGTCATGAAATGGGAAAATGGAGTTGCAGCAGGAGAATGGAAAGAGTATTATGAAAATGGTCAATTAAGTCTTGTTAAAGAATTTGATGAATTTGGAATGTATGCTGGAGAATGGAAATACTATGATGAAAATGGAAAATTAACAAATACTGAAACTTATATTGAAGGCGTAAAACAAGAATAACATTTGCTGACAATACATAAGCGACATTAAAATGACTGCTTATACAGAGCGTTGAATAAACTGAAATATGCTTTAATTAGAGATTGATTTTTTTAAAGAATAGGCATAACAAGAATGCCTGCGGTTCAGTCGGGTGGTGTTTTTTGCCTGAACCTTCCGGTTCAGGGTTTTGGCTGTTCGTTTTGGCGAGATCATTCTGATCCCGCCGCATGCGCAAGACATTAGGCGTTATTAAAATTAGGAGAAAATATGGCAAAACCATCATTTATTTATGCTTTTGATAATTTAGGACCTGATAAATTCACAGAGTTATGTAATCTTCTACTTTCAAGCAAATTTAGAGGATATTGCGCTGGAGGAGTTGGTTCAGATGGAGGAGTTGACGGAGAACTCGATGTTAATTTAGGTTTTTGGATTCCTGAACAAGAATCACCTATAATCAATACAATAATACCCAAAAATAAAAAAGTTATATTTCAATTTAAGCATAAAACAACTGCCCGTGTAGGCCAAACCCAATCTAGGCAACAACTGATAAACCTATACGATAATCAGCAAAGTGAACTAGATAAACCTTTATTAAATAGTGATGATATTTATGCTTATGTACTTGTAACTAATGTAGAAGTCAATTCTAAATTTCGAAATAAATTTGTGACAATCTGTAAAAATAAGAATAATAAAATTAAGCATTACCAAATAATCGGTTTAGATGATTTAGAGACTTGGGTTACAATGGAATCACAGATACGTCATATGTTTTTCCCAACAATTTTTGGTATTCCAAGATATGATTTAAAGATAAATATATTGAGAAGTCACACATATCCAACTAATGATCTAGATAATGAGATTAAACTTTTTACTGTTAACGTTTTAAATGTTGGAACTGTAACATCTTATATAAGTCATATTTATATAAGAGCAATTAAAAATGAAAAAAGCAATTATTTTCAATTAGTGGAAGTTCCAGGGAGAGGTGGAATTGATTCTTTAAATCCAAAATTTGGAGCTCCATTAAAGCCTGGTCGAAAACATAGTTTCAATTATTATTTTTCAGTTATTTCGGATTTAATTAATGATGGCGAAATACCAGTTGAGATTGATGTAAGTGATGAAATTGGCAATCACTATACAGAAGAGATTGATTATGATTTCAGACAAAATATATGAAATAACGCCTAACATATCAAGAGTTTCCAGGCGTCACACATGCCGGGAAACACTGTTGAACAAGCGCGCAATGTAATTGGTTATTTGAGGAGTGCTTTGGGTTAATGGAATCTATTAATGAGAGAATCACGCACAAACGAACATTTTCCCGATCCACTTTTCACTATTTTGCTTTCACTACTCACCGGTATTGCCAAATACTTTTTCATCAGCGTAATTCACCGCTGTTACATTCGGGTTTCATCACTTTTTGGGCATAGTTCCACTCTTTGCGTAAATGCTGCATTCAGGCAAATCGGGCTCCATCTTAGTTTGATGAAACCCAACTTTGGTTTTGCTGTACCAATTTCAACTGCCATTTTGTACCATTTTCAAATGCCACTAATACATGTGCACCTGCGGTTGGGTTGCTTGGTTTGTTATTTGTACCCTTCGCTGCTTAATCTCATTGCGCCTTGGCGATCCTGGCGGTAAAAGAAGCATTAAACAGTATTGCAATTTGACCACACACCAAAGTGGGCTACTTTATAATTATGGCTTAAAAAGTCGGGAGAGAGATATGATTCGGGCATGTATGCTGATGATATTACTTTTTTCATCATTATGGGGTGAGGAGGAACTCATGAACGAGGGTAAATTAACACTGGAAGAACGACGGATAATTGTCAACAAAGGCACGGAAACACCCTATTCCGGGGAATTCACCAACTTGAAAGCGGAGGGTCTGTACACCTGCCGTCAATGCGGAGCACCACTCTACCGCTCCTTTGATAAGTTTGATTCGCAATGCGGCTGGCCCAGCTTTGACGACGAGATCGCCGGAGCAATCTTCCGCAGTTTGGATGCAGACGGGCATCGCATTGAGATATCCTGTGCATCCTGCAAAGGCCATCTTGGCCACGTATTTAACGACGAAGGTTTTACCGACAAAAACACACGGCACTGTGTCAATTCCATTTCTCTGAATTTTATTCCCATCGAAGAGCTGGAAATCGCCTATTTTGCCGGTGGTTGTTTCTGGGGTGTGGAATTTCAGATGCAAAAAGCTGCTGGCGTACTTTCCACCCGTGTAGGCTACATGGGAGGCAAAGAAGAAAACCCTGCCTACGAGGATGTGAGCAGTCACATCACCCACCATGCCGAGACAGTGGAAGTGATCTTCGATCCGCAAAAAACCAACTTTGAGACCTTAGCAAAACTCTTTTTTGAGACTCATGATCCCACACAGCTCAACCGGCAGGGGCCCGATATAGGAGCCCAATATCGCTCGGAGATATTTTTTAATACTCCGGCCCAAAAAGCTACCGCAGAAACGCTTATAGGCATCCTTAAAGAGAAAGGCTATGATGTAGTAACCAAGATCACCGATGCCGCATCATACCCCTTCTGGAAAGGGGAAGTCTATCACCAAAATTATTACAACCGCCGTCAATCGATGCCCTACTGCCATTTTCACATCAAGCGGTTTTAGTAACCGATATGCAAAAAAGCCTCAGGTTTCCTGAGGCTTTTTTTCATATCCGTGCGTAACAGAGAATTACAGCGTTTTTTCCAGATGCCGATGCACATGACACTGTATGTTCACCGCCACAGGCAAGGATGCAATATGGCAGGGCATGTGCTCTATCTTCACCGCCAATGCTGTGGTTTTTCCGCCAAAACCCTGCGGCCCCACATTCAGTTGATTGATTTTTTCCAGAAGTTCCTTTTCCAGATTTCCGTATGATTCATCGGGATGAACATCATTCAGTGGCCGCAGCAGAGCACGTTTTGCCAGAAGGGCACATTGTTCAAAATTACCGCCGATCCCCACTCCCACAATGATAGGCGGGCAGGGGTTTCCACCGGCGTTTTTCACGGTTTTCAACACGAAATCTGTCACCCCCTCCACGCCGTCGGCAGGTTTCATCATAGCGATAGTGCTCATGTTTTCCGAGCCGCCGCCTTTGGGTGCCACTATCAGTTTGAGAGAATTCCCCGCCACCAGGCGCAGGTGAATAATTGCCGGGGTGTTGTCGGTGGTATTTTTCCGATCAAACAGCGGATCTGCTACCATGGATTTCCGTAAAAACCCTTCTTTATAACCCCGGCGAATCCCATCGTTGATCGCCTCTTCCAGAGTGCCTCCCAGAATTTTCACATCCTGTCCAACCTCGGCAAAAACTACAGCCACACCGGTATCCTGGCAAATGGGCATCTGCTTTTCAGCGGCCAGACGGTAATTTTCCAGCATCATTTCCAATATCTTTTTGCCCAAGGGCGAGGTTTCTGATTTCCGGGCTTTTTCGATACATTCGATCACCTGAGGATCGATATAATAATTTGCCGAAATACACATCTGGCAAACCGTATCGGCAATTTTTCCGGCTACTATCTGGCGCATTGTTACATCCTTGTTATAAAATAAACATCAACAGGGGAACGTAGATCATCCCCATAAAAAGTGAAATTGATACGAGACTGGCAGCAAAATCCTTATCCAGTTTTTCCATGGATGCAAAGACTACGGTATTGTATCCTACCGGTGCGCCAGAGCATACAATTACCAAGGTTCGCAAAGATCCATCCAGATGCAGAAGTGTGGTGATGGCAGTTCCCAATGCCAGTCCCAAGCCCATTCTCAGGGCAAAAACCACTGCCATCCTACCTGCATTTTGCATCCTTGGATGGAAGTAAAGCCCCAGAGCAAACATCACCAGAAACACCGTGGGTGTACCGATGCCCTCCAGAATACTCTGGCCGATGGCGGGAATGGAGAGGTTAAGCGCTTTTACCAGCAATCCCGCCAGCAAGCCATAGATGGGGGGCAGACGGAGAAATTTTTTCCAGTTGATGCGGGCTGTTGCGTTCTCGCCATGTTTCATGGCCACATAATAGACGAAAGTAAAGATGAGGAGGACATTGCCAAAATCGAAAATGGTGTACACCGCCAGGCCGTAGGAACCGTATTTAGCGATGATAAAGGGAAGGATGGCACCGGTGTTCATGATCATGCTACCCACCAGAAAGACGCCGCGGGTAGGACGGCTCATGGGGATGTGTCGCGCAACCAGCAAAGATGCGGCATACACCGCCATCACCACAAACATGGCGATAAAGGGTAACCAGACGAATTGCCAGCTGAGCTCCACCTGGGTAACGGCGCGAAAAACCATGGCCGGGAGAGTAACATTAAACACGATTTTCAGCAGTAAATCGCCGTCATCATGAGTAAAAAGCCGCCATTGTTTACAGGCAAAACCCAGAAAAAAGATGATCACCACCGGGGCAATCTTGATGATGAATTCTTCCATAGCTCCTCAGAATTGACAGTTCATCCTGCGCAAATCCCATCCAGACTGGATAAAAAACAGGGCGGGAAGCCAGCTGCCCACCCAGTTTGTTCTATCGATTAATTTCCCAAAATTCCCAGCAACACACCAGCAGCCACGGCTGAACCGATAACCCCGGCAACGTTTGGCGCCATGGCATGCATCAGCAGGAAGTTGTTTTTGTCGTATTTTCTGCCCATTCCGTGAACCACCCGAGCGCTGTCTGGCACAGCAGAAACACCGGAAGCTCCGATCATGGGATTGATTTTTTCCTTGAGGAACAGGTTCATTATTTTGGCAAAAATGACACCGGCTGCGGTGGCAATGCAGAAAGACAAGGCGCCCAATGCGAAGATCTTGATTGATCCCACGGTGAGAAATCCCTTGTTCACGCCGTCTATCATTCGTACCGCCTGAGTACTGGCGCCAACGCCGATTCCCAGCAGGATGGTGACGATATCCACAATGGCATTGCTGGCGGTTTTTGCCAGTCGGTCGGTTACGCCGCTTTCTTTCAACAGGTTACCAAAAAAGAGCATTCCCAGCAGAGCCGAAGATCCGGGTGCGATGAAAATAGTAACCAGCGCAGCCACGATGGGAAAGATAATCTTTTCCCGTTTGGAGACCAGGCGTGGTGTTTTCATGCGGATCAGGCGCTCTTTTTTGGATGTAAGCAATTTAATAATTGGCGGCTGGATCACGGGGACCAGAGCCATGTAGGAGTATGCTGCAATGGCGATGGGGCCCAGCAGATGGGGGGCCAGCTTGGTTGAGAGGAAGATGGATGTGGGGCCGTCTGCTCCACCAATGATTCCGATAGCACCGGCTTCCATTACATTAAACCCCAACAGCAGAGAACCGATGAAGGTGGCAAATATACCAAACTGAGCCGCAGCTCCCAATAGAATTAGTTTTGGGTTTGCAATAAGGGCAGAAAAATCGGTCATTGCACCGATACCCAAAAATATCAGGGGGGGATACAATCCGAATTTCACTCCATAATACAACTGGTTGAGCACGGATCCCTCAGCGTATACGCCGTAGGCTTCGGTTCCGGGAAGATTACCCAGGATCACCCCAAAGCCGATGGGAACCAGTAACAGAGGCTCATAATTTTTTGCGATGCCCAGATAGATGAAAATCCCACCGAACACCAGCATCACCATATAAGGCCACTGAACATGAGCAAAACCTGTGGTGGAGAAAAAGTTTAACAGTTCAGCCATAGCCTATACCTCTACCTCGAGCAACAGCTGACGTTCCTGCACCGAGTCTCCTTCCCGCACGTGAATTTTCTTCACGGTACCGGCGAGTGTCGAAGTAATTTCCGATTCCATTTTCATGGCTTCCAGCATCAATACGGGCTGATCCTGCTTTACCACATCTCCTTCTTTTACCAGCAACTTCAGTACCAGGCCAGGAAGAGGTGCCACTACTTCGCCAGCTCTGCCAGAAGAAGAAACCCGATGGGATGAAGTGTTGCTGGGCATCTGAGGTTCAGAACGCTTTGGCCGCACCAACTGCACACCTTTGGGTTTGTCAATGTCGATCATCACTTTGTACTCGATGCCATTGACTTCTACAATTGCGCTGGTTCCTTTGTACTCCACAATGTGAGCCTGATATTTATCACCATTAATACTCATTTTGTATTTTTTCATCTCTATTTACCTCGTTTCCCTTGAAAAAATTCGTTGTTGGACATGATATTTGAGGCCTTCCACATACTCAGTGGCGCTCGCCTGAAGGTAAGGAGCAGATTGTTCTGTTGCTCCACTTCCAGCTCATGCAGATAAATCGCACTCACCACAGCTACGATAGCATTGCTGCTGATGTGCTCCGCAGGCCCGGTTACAGAACCCACTGCGGTCTTCACTGTTTTCCTTCTTCTGGACGGCTTCTCTTTGGCCGTATTCAGATGTCTCAACTGATGAATAACAAAGCCCACCAGTATCAAACTGATAAAAACAATACCAATACCTACGACCACAACACCGGCATAGAAACTCCCGATATTTTCTTCGTAGTTCTTTAATGCATCCTGAAAATCCTGCTGAGAAATCCCCTGCTCTGCTACCGTTTTATCTATGGAAATATCGGTGCGATTGAGGTTTTCTATCAGTTTCTTTACAGGAATTTCAGCTTTGCTTGCCAACTCTTTCACCGTGGCATCTCCACTGTAAACATCATGTTTTACCGCACAGAGAGAAACCGCCGACAAGAGCAGAATATAAACCAATATACGTTTCATACCGCCCTCCTACAGAGGTATGTTGCCATGCTTTTTGGGAGGATTCGAATCCCGCTTGGTGGCCAGCATTTCCAGAGCACGAATGATGCGGAAACGGGTTTGAGCAGGCTCGATGACGTCGTGGATATAGCCTTTTTTTGCCGCAATATAAGGATTGGCAAATTTGTTGCGATATTCATCTTCCAGCTCGGCAGTACGGGTTACTGGATCATCAGCATTCTTCACTTCATGATTGAATACGATCTCTACTGCGCCTTTGGGCCCCATCACTGCGATTTCGGCTGTTGGCCAGGCATATACCATGTCGCCGCCCATGCTGGAGCTGTTCATCACGCAGTATGCACCACCGTAAGCTTTGCGCAGGATGACGGTAATCTTGGGAACCGTTGCTTCGGCAAAAGCATAGAGAATCTTGGCGCCATGACGGATAATGCCGTTGTGTTCCTGATTCGATCCGGGGAGATAGCCGGGAACGTCTTCCAGCACAACCAGCGGAATGTTAAAGGCGTCACAAAAGCGGATGAAGCGGGCGGCTTTGGTGGATGCATTGATATCCAGCACACCGGCCAAAACCTTGGGTTGGTTGGCTATGATGCCCACTGTGTGGCCATTCATACGGGCAAATCCTACCACGATGTTCTGAGCATAATTGCGTGCCACTTCCAGAAATTCATTGTTGTCGGTAATGGTCCAGATAACATCCAGGATGTCGTAGGGTTTGTTGGGATGTATTGGAATAAGTTGATTAAGCTCTTCACAGCGCCGATCGACAGTGTCTGTGGGAGTTATATAGGGAGCCTCTTCCATGTTGTTTGATGGCAGATAACTCATTAATTTCCGTATCAGAACCAGCGTCTCTTCTTCGTTTTCACTGATGAAATGGGTCACGCCACTTTTGCTGGCATGTACCATTGGCCCACCCAATTGATCGGTGGTGACGTCTTCATTGAGCACCGCCTTTACTACCTTGGGGCCAGTAACAAACATGTAGCTGGTTTCTTTGTTCATAAACACAAAGTCGGTAATGGCCGGAGAATAAACAGCTCCGCCGGCGCATGGTCCCATGATACCGGATATCTGAGGAACCACACCGGATGCTTTTACGTTACGCTGGAAAATCTCTGCATAACCGGCCAGGGCATCCACCCCTTCCTGTACCCGTGCACCACCGGAATCATTCAGTCCGATGACAGGTGCGCCCATTTTCATTGCCATATCCATCACGCGGCAGATTTTGTCTGCATGGGTCTTAGAGAGAGAACCGCCGGTAACAGTGAAATCCTGGGCAAAAAGGTACACCATGCGGCCATTGATGGTTCCGCATCCGGTAACCACGCCGTCGCCGGGAATCTTTGGCTTCTTATCCATACCAAAATCCTGACATCGATGCTCGACAAACATATCAAATTCTTCAAAACTATCTTCATCCAGCAAAAACTCGATGCGCTCACGAGCAGTCATCTTGCCTTTGCTGTGTTGCGCATCAATGCGCTTTTCACCGCCGCCCAAACGAGCTTTTTCCCGCTTGGCCTGCAATTCTGCTATTTTTTGTTCAATACTCATTTTCCCTCACTTTGTAAACGCAGAACCTGCGTCACGACGAATGCCGGATGCAGGTTCCTAAGCGCGTATATCATCTATCTGTTTAATGATTTTCTTTGCACAGTTCCAGCAGGATGCCACCGGTAGATTGGGGATGCAAAAAGGCGATATCCGCACCATGAGCACCGGGTCGTGGTGTTTTGTCTATCAGGCGAATGCCTTTTTCTTCCAATTCTTGCAGCCGTTCCTGCAGATTTGTGGTTGCCAGTGCCAGGTGATGAATTCCTTCACCTTTTTTCTCGATGAATTTTGCCACAGGGCTTTCAGTGGATGTTGGCTCCAGCAGCTCGAGGCGTACTTCTTTGCCTACCGGCAAAAAAGCTACTCTCACTTTTTGAGAAGCGACTTCTTCGATGGCTTCCACTTCCAGGCCCAGCGCATGATAAAAAGGCAGCGCTGCTTCGATACTTTTTACCGCAATACCAATGTGGCTCACTTTTTCTATCATTCCACCTCCAAAAAGCTGTCGGCCAGCTTAAACCCAAGTTTCATGGCATTGAGGTTGAGATCCAGATACGCAGGTTTCATCGATTTGATGATCGCTTCTTTCAGAGCAGATTCACTCACCACTTTGCTGGTGCGAACAGTAAAAGCCAGCGAAAGGATGTTGGTAGGCAACACGCTTCCCAGTTTATCGCTTGCTATCTGTGTAAAGGGCAGATCATAGACGTCCGCCTGTACAACCGGGTAATTTTTTACGAAAGTTGTATCGATAATAAGGCTTCCACCCTCTTTCAGGTTCGACACGAATTTATCGCAGGATTCCTGAGTAAGGCAGAGAAGGATGTCAAAATACTGAGCTTCGGGATAGTAGATATCCTCGCTACTGACGATAACATCGGCACGGGACGCACCCCCGCGGGATGCAGCTCCATAGCTCTGAGTCTGAGTTACGTTTATCCCCTCGATACAGGCGGCATTAGCCAGAATGATTCCGGCGGTAATTAATCCCTGACCACCACTTCCGCTGAGACGAATTTCTTTATACATCTTTTCCATTATTCAGCCTCTTCTTTTTTCTGTAAGGATGCCACAAGATTTGCGTATTTTTCGGTATATTCGGGTTTGTCGATATTTACCAACACGCCACGGGGATAGAATTTTTCCTTTTCCTCGTCGGGAAGTGCTTCAAATACCGCCAGAGGTTTCGATTCTTCCTTCATTGTTCTCATCATACTGGAAGCATCGCCACGCTTATTCAGGCGACCGAAAATCACCGGACATGCAGCAATTACTTCGATAAGGGAAAAGCCTTTGTGCTCAAAGCCCATTCGAACGTAATTCTGGATTTCCATAGCATGATATGCAGTGGTACGAGCAACAAAGGTAGCACCAGCCCCGATGGCCAGATCACAGATATCAAAGGTGTTATCGATATTACCATAGGGCATGGTTGTGGCCTTGGCTCCAGCAGGAGTTGTCGGAGAATACTGGCCCCCAGTCATTCCGTAAATGTTGTTGTTTATCAGGATGACCGTAATGTCGATATTTCTGCGAGCTGCATGGATGAGGTGATTCCCACCAATTGCCGTTGCATCGCCGTCACCAGTGATCACACAGACATTAAGCTCGGGTTTGAACATCTTTACACCGGTTGCATGAGGTATAGCGCGACCGTGCAATGTGTGAGCCGTATTAAAATCGACATATACGGGCATACGGCTGGAACAGCCGATCCCGGAGATCATGGCTACACTGTCTTTTTCGTAGCCCATTTCATCGATGGCGCGAATCACACCACCCAGAACGATACCGTTACTGCATCCAGGACACCATACGTGGGGGAAACTCTTGTTATGACGCAGATATTTATGAATCTGTTTTTGAGGTATCTTTTTCATTAGTGTACCTCCTTCATGGCATTGATAATTTCTTGAGGCGTAATCAGTTCACCTGTGTTTTTCTGAACTTCCACAATCTTACGGGTTTTGCGATGTCCCAGCACGCGCTTGAGCTCCAATGAAAGCTGTCCCTGATTGAGCTCTGGCACGATAATGCCTTTTACATCAGAGAGGTATTGTTTCACCAATTCATCGGGGAAAGGCCAAATAGTAAGAGGCCTCAGGAGACCCACTTTTTTGCCTTTGGCCCGCAATGCTACCACTACTTTCTTGGCAGCCCGGGCAGTGATGCCCGCTGCAAAGATCGCGATCCGTGCATCTTCCATGGCAATGGCTTCTACCTGCACCAGATCATCGGTGTGATGCACTATCTTGTTGCGCAGATTATCCATCATGCGGGCAACTTCGTCAGGACGAGTAGTGGGGAAGCCGTGAGCATCATGGGCCAAGCCAGTAACGTGGAAACGGTATCCTTCGCCAAAGCTGGCCAGGGGTGAGATGTATTTTGGATTTTCGGGATAATGTTTGTACCATTCCGGGGGTAGGGTAGGCTGGATGCGATGGATAATTTTAACCTGAGAAAGGTCGGGAAGCACCACAGGCTCACGCATATGACCCAAGCATGCATCGGAGAAGAGGGTAACACAGGTACGGTATTTTTCGGCCAGGTTTACCGCGCGGATGGTAAGCTCATAGCTTTCCAGCACAGAATCGGGATACAGAGCGATAGCGGGAGCATCGCCGTGGCTTCCCCAACGGGCCTGCATGATATCTGATTGTGATGGGTCGGTGGGAAGACCAGTACTGGGGCCGCCACGCATAACGTTTACAACAACGCAGGGAGCTTCGATCATCTTGGCAAAGCCAATGCCTTCCTGCATCAATGAAAAACCAGGTCCGCTGGTAGCGGTCATTGCCTTGGCACCAGCCAGGGATGCACCAACTACCGATGCGATACTGGCAATCTCATCTTCCATCTGGATAAATTTTCCGCCCCGTTTGGGCAGTTCGCGGGCCATAATCTCGGCCACTTCTGTGGATGGGGTGATGGGGTATCCACCAAAGAAATTTACTCCGGCTGCCAAAGCCCCATAACTGATAGCTTCGTTACCCTGCATCAAAACTGCTTTTACTTTCTTTTTCTTAGCCATTTCTCCTCCCTACCTTTTTGCGCCGGTGATAGCAAAGTCCGGACAAAGGCGGTCACAGGTTTCACAATGAATACATTTTTCCGGGGCTTTTACATAGGGCGATCCGTCCATTTTGCGTCCCAGGGTACCTGTGGGACAAAAGGCAACACAAATACCACATTTCTTGCACCAGTCATGATAAATATACACTGGACTGGAATTGTAGTCGCCTTCGGTTTTGACTTCATTTACTTCAACTTGCATCTTTACCGTCGAATCTTCGCCGGAAAGAATTTGGCCGTCTCGGTGTTTTTCAGCCTTATCAGGCATAGTAGTCCTCCGATACTTTTTGTTTATTTTGAGCTTTTAATTCTATTAAGCAGAGTGGGGTACGTAGGAAAAATCCGGTACCTTCAAGGGAGTCACAATCTTGTTGATCCATCTTTTTTACTCCTCAGCAGTCAGTTCATCGAACTCAAACAGACGATCTCGCAACTCGGCAGCTCGTTCAAAATCCAGAGCTGAGGCAGCGGCATGCATCTCCTTTTCCAGAAGAACCCGAATGTTATTGTGCTCGGTTAAATCCAGGAATTCCCTGAATTTCTCTTTCCTCGGGATGGCTGCTTTATTCCCCTTTTCTTTATAACCTTCGGCCACACTTGTAGCAGCCATGATGTCGTCAATATTTTTCTGAATCGACTTCGGGACGATGTTATGCTCTTTGTTGAAGGCCAGTTGCTTCTCTCGGCGGCGGTTGGTTTCGCTGATGGTCTCTTCCATCGCATCGGTGATGTGATCGGCATAAAAAATCACCGTACCATCTACATTCCGCGCCGCCCGCCCAGCCGTTTGGATAAGGGAACGTGCGGAGCGTAAAAACCCTGCTTTATCGGCATCAAGGATAGCTACCAATGACACCTCGGGAAGGTCCAATCCCTCTCGCAGCAGATTGATTCCCACCAACACATCAAATTTTCCCAGCCGCAGATCCCGGATGATCTTGGCACGCTCGATGGTCTTTACCTCGCTGTGAAGATAGCGGGCTTTCACGCCAGCTTTGGTAAGATACTGAGTGAGGTCTTCAGACATGCGCTTGGTGAGAGTTGTTACCAGAACCCGTTCCTTTTTCGGTACCCGTTTGCGAATCTGCTCCAGTAAATCATCCACCTGAGTAGCGATGGGTTTTACCTCAATTTTAGGATCCAGAAGACCGGTGGGCCGAATAACCTGTTCCACAAATACACCATTGGTTTGCGCCATTTCATAGGCTGCCGGTGTGGCTGAAACATACACCACTTGGTGTACTTTCTTTTCAAATTCATCAAATTTCAGCGGCCGGTTATCAAAGGCTGACGGCAGCCGGAACCCATATTCCACCAGATTTTTCTTGCGAGTATAATCGCCGCCATACATGGCATGAATCTGAGGAATCGTGACGTGGGATTCATCGATGACCATCAGAAAATCTTTGGGGAAATAATCGATGAGACAATAGGGCGGATCACCCGCTTTGGCGCCGGTAAGATGTCGTGAATAGTTCTCGATGCCGGAACAATGTCCCAGCTCTTTGAGCATCTCCAGATCAAAGCTGGTTCGTTGATCAATCCGTTGTGCTTCGATATATCGTTCATTTTTCTCAAAAAACGTAACCCGTTGCCGCAGCTCTTCCCGGATGGAATCCACCGCCCTTTTAAGCATTTTTTTAGTGGTGATAAAGTGATTTGCCGGGTAAATGGGATATTCGGTCACCTCTTCCAACACATGGTTATCCAAAGGATTTATGCGGCTGATACGCTCGATTTCGTCGCCAAAAAATTCCACGCGTATCGAGTGCTCCATATAGGCCGGATAAATATCTACCGTATCCCCCTGAACCCGAAAAGCACCCCGCTCGAAAGCGATATCGTTACGGCCATAATGGATTTTTACCAACTGTCTGAGTAACGCATCCCGCTCTATTTCCTGCCCCACGGCAATACGCAGATGGGCTTTGCGATACTCTTCCGGCACACCCAGGCCATAGATGCAACTTACCGATGCCACGATAATCACATCCCGCCGCTCCATTAAACTCATGGTGGCATGAAGACGCAACTTTTCTATCTGTGCATTGATGTCGGAGTCTTTTTCGATGTAGATATCCCGGCCGGGTATGTAGGCTTCCGGCTGATAATAATCGTAGTAACTGATGAAGTATTCCACCGCATTATGGGGGAAAAGGAGCTTCATCTCGCTATAAAGCTGCGCTGCCAGGGTCTTGTTATGAGAGATTATCAGGGTTGGTTTTTGCACTCGAGCTATCACATTGGCTATAGAAAAAGTCTTCCCGGAGCCGGTGATGCCGAGTAACGTCTGATGCGCCACTCCCGCTTCGATGCCCTGCACAAGCTCTTCAATGGCTTGTGGCTGATCGCCTCTCGGCGAATACTTCGAGACCAACCTGAATTTTTCTATCATCAGGACAGCGAATTTTTGCCGATAAAACTGGCAACATTTTTATAACTATTTAGAAAAAAAGTTTCTCAAACAGTGGGAGTTTTTTGGGGAAAGGAAAAATCACCCTTCAAAAGGCATGTGTGAAGGCGTGGAAAACCAAATTGTACAGCCCGAAATACGTCAAGGCCAAAATCAGCTTTTTTATTGACTTCTCTCCCACCCCGCCCTCTCTCTTTCGGCAGGAGGCAACATGAGCGAACTTTACGAAGCAATTTATCACCACGTAAGATGCATCCCTGCCGGATACGTAAGCACCTATGGCGCCATCGCACGTCTTGTAGGATGCAATCCCCGGGTGGTGGGCTACGCCATGCACACTGTCGGGCCAGATGACGATATCCCGTGGCACCGGGTAATAAACAGTCGTGGCAAGATCAGCATCGCCGATGACCAGATGCAGCGCCAATTGTTGGAAGCCGAGGGAGTTCGGTTCTCCAGCACCGGAATTATCTCACTTTCGCTCTATGGCTGGCACTTTGAGCAGGAATAGCGTAAGAAGTTTTTATTGACCGCATCCAGCCAGGGTAAAAATGTCTCAACCAAAAAAAATAGGAGAGATATATGAAACAGAGGGAATCGACATTTCACCTGCCTCCTGTCTTTGAAGGCAAATACAAACATTTTATTTATATCGGCCTGTTGTTTATTATCTTAGCCATCACATTTTTTAAGATGGGATTTATGGGGTACGAGCCTACCGCCAGCGATACAATCCAGTGGCGGGCAGCGGCGCAATCGATGAAGGCCTACAACGAAACCCACCACGACCAGGCGCTGTGGAATCCAAGTATCTTTAGCGGGATGCCGGGATACCTCACCTCCTTTGGTTCTAAATACCCTTTCATAAATACCCTGCGCAAGTACACAGACCACCTCATGAATTGGCGGGTTTTCCTGCTTTTCACCGCTGGTCTGGGGATGTACCTGTTGATGATTCACTTGGGATTTGAGCCTTACATCGCCTTTGCCAGTGCTTTGGGTTTTGCCCTTTCCACCCATTTTCTGGGGCTTATCGAGATCGGCCACAACAGCAAATTCAAAGCCATCATTTATCTCCCCTGGGTGATGTTTTCCCTGCTGTACCTCAAAGAACGCAAAAGCCTGCTTTCCCTTGGATTGCTCAGTCTGTTTCTCATCGGGCAACTCCGGGAAAATCACCCGCAAATCTCCTACTACACCTTCATGGTTATCGGCGTGTACTGGATTTTCAGTCTCATTTGGGCGATTAAAGACAAAAAAATCGGGAGCTTTCTGGGCTTCACCGGGATGCTGGCTCTGGGTATTATCATCGCCGCTGTGGCGGTAGCTCAACCCTACCTCAGTACTTTGGAGTATAGCGAATACACTATCCGTGGCGGAGCATCAGGTCTGGATGCAAGCTATGCTACCGGCTGGTCGTTTCATCCTCTGGAGCTTTTATCTCTTATCGTGCCCAATTTCTTCGGCGGCGTATCCCCCTATTATTGGGGATGGATGCCCTTCCAGCAAGTGTCTCCCTACATGGGAATTATCATTCTGTTGCTGGCCATCACAGCCGTGATCTACAGTCGCAAGCGTATGGTGCATTTCCTCATCGCAATGTCCCTCATTTCTATTTTCATCGCTTTTGGCCGCCACCTCCCCATTCTCTCAAACCTGCTGCTGGCCTATCTGCCAGGATTCAATAAATTCCGCATCCCCTCCATGATGATGCTGGTTGTTGCCTTTTGCACCGTGATTCTGGCCGGTTACGGGATGCGTGAAATTTTGCATCGCAAAGAGCAAAAAGACCTGAAGATGGAATCCTTTGCCCGCATCGGACTCTATGTGGGAAGCGCTATGCTACTGCTTTTTCTGGCAGGACACGGCATCTTTGGCTCTCTCCCGTTGATGCATTCTGCCGATGCCAGCAGATACAATCCTGGCCAGCTGCGTTCCCTCAAAGGGATACGGCTTGATATGCTGGTGAAAGATGGCATCATGGCCGCTCTATGGATCATTGCCTTCTTTGGCATCCTGATGCTGTTTATGAAAAACAAGCTAAAGCAGTCAGCCTTTATCGCTTTGATACTGGTTTCTATAGCCATTGACCTTCTCATTGTTGACGGCCGGTTTTTGCAAAACCTCAAGCCAAAACAGATTATCGCCCAAAACTACAAAAAGACCCAGACCGACACCTTCCTGCTGAAGGACACGGAAGAATTCCGCATCTATCCATTAGGACGAGAATTTGGTCAAAATCGCTGGAGCTATTACCATCAGTCTATCGGCGGATATCATGCGGCCAAACTGAAACGCTATCAGGAAATCATTGAGCACTGCCTCAACGCAGAATTCCGCAACCGCATCCCGATAAATTGGAATATCGTGAATATGCTCAATGCCAAATATGTGATTTTCAACCAGAAAATTCCTCTGGAAAATCTGCAATACGTCAATTATGACGATCGGGAAAAACTCACCACCTACAAAAATCTCGAATATCTACCCCGAGCCTGGTTTGTAAAAAACATTGAAGTGATCGGGGAAAAGCACGCCATCTGGAACCGGCTGAACGATATACGGTTCAATCCGGCAAATACCGCCATCGTGGAAGAAGAAATCCCATCGGTGTTTGCGCCTACAGCATCCAGTGTGAGAGCCAAAACCCGGGACATCCATCATATGGAAATCCTTGCGGAAACCGATACCACCAGCTTTCTGGTGATCAGTGAGGTCTATTATCCTGCCGGATGGAAGGCCACAATTGACGATCAACCAACTCAGATTTACCCCACCAATTACATTCTTCGGGGCATCGTTGTTCCCCCCGGAAAGCACGTGATCAAGCTCACCTTTGCTCCGGAAGTTTATCGCCTCAGCCTCATCCTCAGCGCTACGGGGCTTATCATCACGCTGCTGCTGCTGATAGTTGGCGGCATCCTGTATTACCGCAAAAATTACAGAAACGAGATAGAATATGTTATCAAGGGGTGAGCTTTACGTTGTAGCCACCCATATCGGGAATCTCGGAGACATCACGCTGCGGGCGCTGGAGGTGCTGAAATCGGTGGATTTCGTGATTTGTGAAGAGTACAAAATGGGCAGTAAATTGCTGAATCAATATCAGATACGAAAGCCTCTGGAACAGCTGAACGAACATAACGAAGACACCCGAACCCTGCATCTGCTTCAGCGAATTCAGGGAGGAGAATCGGCGGCCCTCATCAGCGATGCAGGCACACCGCTCTTTGCCGATCCGGGCCAACAACTGGTATGGCAATGTCATCAGCAGGGGCTCACCGTGGTACCGGTGCCCGGTGCTTCGTCCATCATGGCAGCGCTGATGGGCAGTGGTATCATCACCGACGGATTTCTTTTTTACGGTTTTTTGCCGGCCAACAAAGATGAACGTCGCAGTGCTCTCAGGCGGTTACCCGATGGCTTTGACATCATTTTTTTAGAAGCTCCGTACCGGCTGCCGCAATTTTTGCGAGATATGAAAAAGAACCTGGGGAAAAACCGCCATGCCGTGGTAGCTTACAAGCTCACCCAACCCGAAGAGAAGTTTTTTTGGGGAACCTTGGAAGAAATTGATATCATGACGGAGGGACTGGCAAAGGGTGAATTTGTCTTCATCTTGAAAAAGTCCGATTTTCAGAAGAAAAGACGGTAAAAGATGAATCGAGACAGATGGTTCTTTGTGGTCAATTCCACGGCTGGTCGCGGCAAAGCCGGACGCAAGATCACCGACATGCTTAGCACTCTCAACGGTCTGGATATTCCCTTTGAGATAGAAATTACCAAAGCTCCGAAACATGCTATCCAGCTCACCAAAGATGCCATCCTCCATCGGGGATTTCGTCATATCGTGGCAGTGGGAGGTGACGGTACCCTCAACGAAGTGGTCAATGGCATCATGAATTCGGGTAAAAATGACGAAGTAAAATTGGCGCTGTTCCCCGAAGGCGGCGGCAATGATTTCGCAAAATATTTTCATCTCTCTCCCAGCATTCATCGGGATGTGGAATTGCTTGTACGCAAAGATGTCATTACCATCGATGTGGGAGTGGTAAATGGCTATCATTTCATCAATTCTCTGGGTATCGGCTTCGATGCCGTTGTGGCGAATCACGCCAACCGCATCAAATACATAAACGGCCTTCCCCGCTACACTCTGGCGGTTTTGCAATCCCTCTTTACCATGCGTCACTTTCCGGTCTCTTTTCATCTGGATGGCACTCTTCATCAAACCCATCTGCTGATGTTGAGCGTGGGTAACGGGCGGTTTTGCGGTGGTGGCTATCAGCTAACGCCGGATGCCAGGCTGGATGATGGATTGTTGGACATCTGCCTGATAAAAGACATCTCTTTACTGCGGCTGCTACAGATAATTCCCAAAGCCTTAAAAGGTACTCACACACGGGAACCTGAAGTGGAAATGCTACGAGGAAAAGAACTGCAGATCAGCTCATCCCTGCCGCTTCCCCTCTATTTTGATGGCGAACTTCCCCAAAATATGGATCGCAAAAATATCACTCTGGGGATACAGCACAACGCAATCCAGCTTATCTGCGATGCATCCAGCCTCCCAAAAAGTTAAGCTACATTTCCTCCAGGACGTCTATACCAAGGAGGTACAAAGCGCGTCCCAACACGCTGCGGAACTGCGTAACCAAAGCCAGCCGCTGAGGTTCCAGATGACTGCGCAACACCGGGCATTCGTGGAAAAACTGGTTAAAAGCCTGACATAATTCGGTGGCATACACCGCCAACAGCGATGGCATGAGCCCTTTGGCACTGGTCGCAACAACCTCTGGGAAGCGGGACAAATGTTTGAGAAGCCTGGCTTCAAAGGGGTTTGCATCCCAGCCTGAAATCTCCGGAGTCACCGTAGCCTTGCGCAGGATGGACGCTGCACGAGCGTAGCTATAAAGCAGGTACGGGCCGGTATCGCCTTCAAATCGAATCGCTTCACTGGGATTGAACAGCATATTTTTCGTGGTCTCGGTTTTCAGCAATTGATACTTGATTGCTGCAAGAGCCACCACCAATCCCCGCCGCTGAATCTCCTCTTCCGGCAAAGTCTGACGGAGTCGAATTTCCTGAGCGGCCAACTGCGTTGTTGATGCGATAAGGTCGTCGGCATCGACCACCGTTCCTTCCCGGGATTTCATCTTTCCCTCGGGCAATTCCACCATGCCATAGGAAAGATGACGAATGCCGGCAGCACACTGAGCACCGCTCATTTCCAGCAATTTTTTCAGCACCTTAAAGTGATAATCCTGTTCATTTCCCACCACATAAATCGATTCATCGTAGGCAAATTTCTCCTTTTTCAGATGGGCAAGATAGACGTCTTGCACGATGTACACCGAGGTTCCATCGGAGCGCAGAAGCACTTTTTCATCCAGGCCGGATGCAGAGAGGTCGGCGATCACAGCGCCATCTTCCCGGATAGTAAATAAGCCTTTTTTCACGCCATCCATAATGATAGCCCGACCCTGCGAGTAAATATTGCTTTCGTAAAAGGCTGTATCAAAGGCGGTGCCAAAACGGGCGAAGGTTTCTTCAAAACCTTCAAAAGCCCAGCGGTTCATGGTTTGCCAAAGGCTTCGCACAGCGGGGTCTTCTGCCTCCCAGGATGCCAGCATTGCCTGAGCCTGCTCTTCCAGTTGTGGGTTTTCCGCCAGTTTCCTGGCAAAGAGCACATAGAAATTCCCCACAAAGTGGTCGGATTTTATGCCCAGGCTTTGGGGTGTGGCCCCCTGACCATAGAGTTGGTAAGCCAGCATCGATTTGCAGATGTGCACCCCCCGATCGTTGAAAATGCAGGTTTTTGTGATGCGGTTCCCCTGGAAATCCAGCAATCGCGCCACACTTTCGCCGATGGCCATATTGCGCAAGTGACCAAGGTGCAGGGGTTTGTTGGTATTTGGCGAGCAATACTCCACCACCACAGAACGTCCTGTGGGCGGCAGTGGCGCATCCAGAGATGTCGAGAGAACGGTTTCGCTGAGATAATGTCGATTGATAAAAAGATTCAGGTATCCGCCTACGGCGGCAACTTTGGCAAACAGGGGATGATACTGTAATTTTGCGGCAAAATCAGCAGCGATAGCTTGGGGGCTTTTTTTCAGCACCCGGGCAAAGGAAAAGCAGGGCAGGGAAAGGTCTCCCAGCTGTTCGTCAGGAGGGGTTTCCAACATCTGAGCCAATGTCTCGGCATCGGCAACATCACTCATATAGTGTGCCAGGACGGCGTTGATCTCTTTTTTCATGGCATCCTCATTTTCTATTCAATGGAGCCACTTTTTTTTTCACACCTCAAGATGCAACAGATTTTGTTGTTCATCCATCGATAGCAGTGTGATTTCCGGTGGTTTGTGCTGTTATCAAAAGGATAACGAAGGCAGGGGGAGATTATCGAAGTAATAACTCTGCGGGGGATACATGTATGCATCCATAAAAGATAAACCGCTATCTGGAAGCAACATACAAAACAATGTAACTATTGGCACCGCCTTTGCATTATATTTGTGGCGTAAAGAAGCAGGAGGAGAAAATGAAAACGGTGTTGATCTCATTTTTAGCAATTTGCGCTATAGGAATATTGGCCATGAGCAAGAACGGACCACAGTTGACCAAGAGTGAAGATGTCAATGAAAACACCATAAAAGATGTGGCTGGCCGCACGCTGAACATATCAAATCGCAATGGCAGTATTTATATTTCGGGATGGGACAAAGATTTCATCCAGTATGTTTTCACAAAGTCAACAAATTATGGCCTTGATGAACTGAGCAAGGTAACGGTAGAGATCGACAAAAATCAGAAGTCCATAGACATCTCCGTCAGGCCGAAGAACAATATGGTGCGGGTGTCGGTAAAGATGGAGCTCCGTGTTCCGATGAATCTTCTTCTGGGCTCCATCACTACGACAAATGGCAGCATTGAGCTGAGTCAGAGCCTGGGCAATACCACGTTGAATACATCCAATGGTAAGATAATCGCAACAGATCATCAGGGCAGCATATCAGCTCACAGTTCAAATGGCCGTATCGAGCTTACCAATGTGAGTAATTCGGTAACCGCAAAAACATCCAATGGCAAGATTATTCTCTCAAATATCCCCGCCATCACCATGGCGCGTACATCAAACGGCTCGATATATGCCGAGGTTATGCAGATGAAAGAAGATGCCGTTTTTGCATCCAGCAATGGCTCGATCACGTTAGTCGTTAACGAAGACATTAATGCAGAAATAGATGCTCACACGTCAAACAGCAAAATCGTTATTGATGGCCTTGATGTGCGAGTAGAAACCCTTTCCCGTAGTACCTTCAAGGGAAGAATTGGCAGAGGAGGCCCCACTCTCTCGGCCAGAACTTCCAACGGGAAAATCAAGATGGAAGCGCTTCCCCACACAGGCGAGCTCTTCTAACCCTCCCGTTCCCCCTTATGTTGGATGCGGATCTTCGGATCCGCATTTTTTATGGGAAAAAGTACTAGACACCAAGGAGCAAAGCCACAAGCCTACCACTGGAGGAAGTATGAAAAAACTGATAGATTATGCCAAAGACGCTGCCAAAATGGCTTATGCACCCTATTCTCAGTTTGCGGTAGGGGCCGCCCTGGAGAGCACCTCAGGCCGCATTTTTACCGGATGCAATGTAGAAAATGCATCCTATGGACTTACCAACTGTGCCGAGCGAACGGCGATTTTCAAAGCGGTTTCCGAAGGGGAAAGAACCTTTCGGCGCATGGCCATCTGGGTAGATAGTGACACTCTCTTTACCCCCTGCGGCGCCTGCCGTCAGGTGATCAGCGAATTTAGTGATGATCTGGAAATCATCATTTATTCTCGCAACGAAGAGCTGCACACCACTATCGCCGAACTGTTACCACATTCCTTCTCTCTGCACAAAGATCACAGCTGATAATAATACCGGAGTTGCCCAGAAAGAAAATCCGGCTATATTAGCAGGAAAGATATTAGCATGGAGGATTTAAATGGAATATGATGTTGCCATCATTGGTGCAGGGCCAGCCGGACTGAGTGCAGCTATTTACGCTGCCCGGGGCGGACTGAAAACCGTCGTTTTTGAAAACGCTCTGGTGGGTGGCCAGATCGTTGTTACCCAAGATGTAGAAAATTATCCCGGATTTGAAGAGTCTGTTTCTGGCTATGATATTACCGAAAAGATGCACACGCAGGCAAAGAAGTTTGATGCAGAATTTCGGACTGAAGAAGTCAAAGCAATCGGCCTGGAAGGATTTTGCAAGATAATTGAAACCAACAAAAATACCTATCGGGCCAAATCGGTGATCCTCGCAACCGGAGCACATCCTCGCAAATTACAGGTACCCGGGGAAGAACGGCTGACTGGCCGTGGCGTATCCTATTGCGCCACCTGTGACGGCGCACTTTACAGAGGAAAAACCGTAGCAGTCATCGGCGGTGGAGATTCGGCAGTAGAAGAGGCGTTGTTTCTCACCCGTTTTGCAAAAAAAGTTTATATCATTCACAGACGCAACGAATTACGTGCTGTTCAGATTGCCCAGCAACGGGCCTTTGCCAATGACAAGATTGAGATTATCTGGGATTCGGTAATTCAGGATATATCGGGCACAGATGCGGTGGAGTCCATTACTCTCTTTAATCGTACCACCGAGACTGTCTCGAAGCTGGATGTCGATGGTGTTTTTATCTATGTAGGCATCATCCCAAACAACGGATTGCTCAAATCCCGCGTACCCTGCGATGATCAGGGATTTATCTTCACCGATGAAACCTGCCACACCAATATCCCGGGAATTTATGCAGCTGGTGACATTATCCACAAGGTATTGCGTCAGGTAGTTACTGCCGTTGCCGACGGTGCAATTGCCGCCTTTTCTGCGGAAAAATGGATCGTAGAAAACGAGGCCCAATTCATTGATACAAATCTCACTATCGACTCCCTTCCAGAGGCATAAAAAAAAGGTGCCCGAAGGCACCTGATCTTTTTGGCCGATTCGTTCAGGATCGGCTATTTTTTTTCATAATCCGTGATTAATACACCTTCTACATAGAGGTATTTCGGCGATTCCGGGGAGCCGGTTTTTTTGATTTTATCAATATCCCCGTCCTCTTCTATGCGCCATATTTCCCATGAATCACCTTGACCATCAACGCAGAAAGTAAGCTTCTTGTTGATGAAATCCTCCACAATAAACTGTATCGAAGTCAGAGGTCCTGCTTTTGTAACCGGAACACTGAATCTTTTGTGTTCGTAGGTATAGAGACTCTTTTTCATTTTTCCTATCCGTCCTATTTTTTGAATTTGTACACTTGATTACAGGTGACATCGTCCAGCCAATAATCTTCCTTTCCGGCTGGAATTGTGATTATTACACGTCCAAACATCGCATTGGGCTTGAGAAAGCCGGCGGTTACCGAAACCTCTTTCCACTGTGTGTCTGGCACAAATTTCTCTGTGAATTTGTTAATTTTCTTCCCTGCACTGTTAAATCCCCAAAACCGAACTGTCACCGGTGCGTTGCCGGTGCCGTCTGTGCGAACAAACGCCCGCAGCAGATAGACATCATGGGTAGAGACCAAAAAGGCATCAGAAACGATATCCACCGGCTTATCTGGATGCAGGATATGCAGGCACCGAGGCTGATCGTGGCCATCAGTCTGTTGCCACTGCACCACACCTTCCGGCTGATCGTACACATACCAATGAGGTGGCAATGCTGTTTTTTGAGGAATTCCCACTTCAAAGGAACCGTTGAAAACCAGATCAGGGTTTCCAACAGTATCTTCCACGCTGTATCTGGGCACAGTATTAAAACTGCAACCAAGTACCAAAAGAGCTAATAATTCGCCTACTCGTTTCATCTTTCTACCCAAAAATACTTCGTTCATTGATGAGCTTCAACACGAATCCAACCGCCATCACGTTGATCAGCAGATTTGATCCACCATAACTGATAAAGGGGAGCGGAATCCCTGTAGTAGGAACTACACCCAGATTCATACCCACATTTACAAAGATCTGAAAGGCCAGGTACGTCACAATTCCAATGGAAGCAAAATAGGTTTCATTCCTTTTTAACTTCCTGATGCTTCGAACAAGGCTAAACAGAAACAAAAAAAACAACGTCAAAACAATTAGGCAACCAAAAAAGCCAAATTCTTCACCAATTACAGAAAAAATAAAATCCGTGTGGTGTTCTGGCAGGAATTTGAGGTTCTTTTGAGTGCCCATCAAAAACCCTTTTCCCCAAAGTCCACCCGACCCGATGGCGATCTTCGATTGAATGATTTGATACCCCGCACCAAAGGGATCTCGCATGGGATCGATGAAGGTAAGTATCCGATTTTGTTGATATTCCTTGAGACCGTGCCAGATCACCGGCGATATCAGCGCCACAAAAGTATTGAATACACCGATAAACATCATGGTCACCCAGCCGAGACGCTGGTTGTATAAATACCATAATAACAGCGCCAGCAACACCAAAAAGATGGGGAGGGAAAATGAGGCCACAATGCTGATGAGAGGGCTGAGGAAAATCACGATATAAAACTTAGGTAAGGGCCCTGCCATCAGAATTGCAAACAGGCTTACGAACAGGGTGAGTGATGTCCCCAGATCTGGCTCAATAAGAATGAGTAACGCCGGAATCGTGACCACCAGCAGAGAACTGTAGATCATCTGCCAGTCACTTTGATGCGGTCGGGACAACAACTTTGCCGTTAGAAGGATGGTTACCAGTTTCGCCAGCTCAGAAGGCTGGAAATTGGCAAATCCCATCCCGATCCAGCGGTGAGAGCCTTTGATCTGCGGCAAAAACAGCACTAACACCAGCATCAGCACCGTCAGCACGTAGCCGGGAACGATGAGTACATCCAGAACTTGCCGGGGAATGCGCACAATGATATACAGCATGATGAGAGAAATAAATATCCAGAAAATCTGCCGTATATAAAAATTCTCGGTAGTGATTTCATCGCCAATTTTGGTAGTGGATGCCGTGTAGATAGAAAATACACCCACCAACAAAAGGATGATCAGCAGCACCAGAGCGCTCCAGTTGAAATTTTTCATTTTCCCGCCTTCGGATGTTTCAGATCATTGTAGAAAGTGACGATTTCCCGGGCAATCGGTGCAGCCACCCTGCCACCTCCGCCACCATTTTCCAAAAACACGGTGAATGAGATTTCCGGTTCTTCCCAGGATGCATACCCGCTGAACCACGCATGAGATTCTTCCCCCATATGATTTTCTGCCGAGCCGGTTTTACCATAGACGTCCACTCCGGGAACCTTGGCTGCACCGCCGGTGCCATGTAATCCATTCACGGTTTTGTACAGTGCATCCTGAATAAGCTCCAGGTTTTGTCGATGCAACGGTAAATCTTTGAATTCCGGCTGATACAGTTTTACCTGATCTTTGGTGATGGTTTTTTGCAACAGGTGCGGCCGTATCCACACACCATCATGGGCTAAAGCATTGAAATAAGCACACATCTGCAGAGGCGTTACCAGAAGCTCTCCCTGGCCGATTGACATGTTTATCTTTAATCCCAGAATGCTCACATGCTTTCCATAATTATCCCGATACCATTGGTGAGTAGGGTAAAAACCCTTCCGCTCCCCAATGAGATCAACTCCGGTGGGAAGGGTGACGAAATTGGCTTTGGTAAAGTCCCGCATCTGATCCAGGGTAAAATTGGTGGATAGGTCATAGAAAAAAACATCGCAGGAATATTTCAGGGCATCGGTTACATTTAAAAAGCCATGACCCCGGTGATTCCAGCATTTGAAAAATCGGTTTCCCACCTGCAACCCTCCTACACACTCGGCCAGCTTGGTCTGAGAATCGATCACCTGCATCTCCAGTCCAAGGGTAGCGGTAATCGGTTTGAAGATGGATCCGGGAGGATAGGTACCATGGATAATCCGGTCCAGCATGGGTTTGTTTTCATCCTGCATCAGACTATTCCAATCTTCCACACTGATGCCGGTAACAAACATGTTGGGATCAAAATCCGGTTTACTCACATAGGCCAGGATGCCTCCAGTCTGCGCATCCATCACCACTACTGCGCCGTTGAGGTTTTTGGGGAAAATCTCTTCAACATATTGTTGTAACCTGTTATCTATGGTGAGGATAAGGTTAGCTCCGTGGGCAGGCTCCTTGCGCAAATTGTAGTGGAGGAATTTCAGATTTTTCCCTTTGGCATCCACCTGCAAAAGTTCGTAGCCAGGGGTTCCGCTCAACGCTGTTTCATAGAATTTTTCCAGTCCGGTTTTCCCTATATGGCTGTTTATTGTGTAGTGGGAATTATCATTGTTTTTCAGTTCTTCTGGGTTAATTTTGCCCACGTATCCGGAAAAATGGTTGGGATACCGATAGTTGCGAATGGTTTCATTGCGGAAGGAAAGGGATGGGAAATAATTGAGTTTTTCAGCCACTCTCACCCGTTTTTCGTAAGAGATGTTTTCTACCAGCAACACGTCATGATACAGTCTGTACCGATTGTTTATGATGATACGGCTCACCTCTTCCAGAGGTACATCAAATTCCTTACTCACAAAATCCGCCACTCGCTCTTTATCCTTTATCAGTCCGGGGCGAAGATAGAGATTAAAGGAGGGAACATTGAGCACAATGGGTCGATAATTGCAGTCAAAAATCTCACCCCGCACCGAGGGAATGGTTTTGATCCGCACGAAATTTTGTTGGGAAACGACTTGATAAAAAGAGCCTTTGACTATCTGTAAACGCACCAGAGCCAGGAGCAATATGAGGAAAAGCAGCGTTATTGCTACCGTTAAAATGGTGCTGAAAGTAGAGCGTTTAAACATCTATGGAAAGCCGAAGCTTGTCGATAACCAGTAGCAGATAGACGCCGATAATGGTTATGCATGAATTGTATAAAACCGCAAAGAGAGCGGGGGTAACCAGCTCTTTCCAATGAGACGAAGCTAACAGAAAATAGAGTATCATCAAAAGATAGTAAAGGCCATTGAGCATGATAAGGCTCAGCGCCACGATGGCGAATTTGTGTTTGTTTATGCTCCGATGCACCAACTGCACCAAGAGGGCTATCAGCAAAAATGAAAATGTGTGCCAGCCCATCTGCAGTGGCGTGGTAAGATCGTAGGCGATGCCCAAAAAAAAGATGATAGAATATGCAGCAGAAGGGGCTGTGCTGATGATAAGATAGACCACAAAGGGCAAAAGCAGCTCCGGCATAACCCGCCACAAAGTGAGAGATGGCGCAATGAGAACCTGCACATAGAGGGCTACAATAGCCCATATCGCCATCTTCACCGTGCGCATCACACTTCTCGCAAGATGCACAAAGGGGTGAGCTCAGCACCTTGTCCCTGAGGATTGTCTTTCATGGCAGCCTCCAGCAGCGCTGCATCAATTCCCCTGCTACCACCGATCATCCAGCTGCCACCGATATCGTTGATATCCATCACCGCCACCTCATGGCCCAGGGCATCGGCTATCCGTTGCGCCTCTTTTCCCGGATGCAGAGGCCCTTTTATCACGCAGGATTCATAGGGCGGCACCGGTGATGTGCTGGCGGCATCCACCAGAGCGGCCTGCATCCCGGCTACCCGATAAAAATCGCCCTTACGCCCCACCAATTTACCCAGAGCGCCAGCGGCAGCAGCGAGCAAAATGCGGCATGAACCAACTTCATCGATAGCACATTGCATGCTGGTAGGAGCCCGAAGTCCAATCCCGTATTTTACATTGGCAACAAAGCGCCACAGGATCGAGGCCAGAAAACCTACTTTGATCTGGCTCACCGGAATGGCTCGTCCCTGGGTGATTGCCAGGGGGCTTTCGCTGACAGTAACAATATCACCGGGGAGCAGATGGGGTGTGCAAAAGGTTTTGGCAATTTCTGCCATATCGTCATCAGGGGTGAGGATGGAAGTCTTCACCGGGATGCGTAGATAGGTTTTTCCCTGAACGTTAATCGTCATAGGTTTCTGTTTCATAGCTGGTATCCTTATGATAATGCAAGACAATCACCTGGTCGAGCATTGCAGTATTTGCGTGAGGAACTATCGTAGCCTGGATGTGCAATTCGTCAGATGCATCCCGTAACTGGCTTACAACCCCAACAGGGAAGTTTTTTGGGAAAACGGTAGAAAGTTCGCTGGTAACAATTTCATCACCCACATTTATATCGGCGCCCAAACGGAGCAAATTCATGGTTATAGTGCCGTTGATATCACACTCCAGCAATCCCTGAAGATGATTTTTTTTAACCATGACAGCCAATTTAAATTTTCGGTGAGACAGGGGCATAACGATGGCGTAGTTGGAGGATGTGGAGATAACTTTCCCCACAATCCCGCTACTGGATATCACGGGGAAATCAATTTCAACTCCATGCTTTTTGCCACGATTGATGATGAACGAACGATCATCCAGCCCCCCCCGGTAGGATACGATGTCGGCGATGGTAAATTCATAACCTTCTCCTACATCTTCCATAGAGAGAGCTTGCTGTTTGTCGTAGCTATTTTGTAATTGTTGTAGTTGAATCGTTTTGACGGACAACTCTTCCCGCAATTTCCAGTTGTTTGCCTGTATTTCCCCCAGATCCTTTATCAGCTTGAGAGAGCTGATAAAGGGAAGGTAGATAGATTTACTGAGAAACTGAGCTTTGCGTAACCGCTGTTCAGTACTGCCAAAAAGAAGAATCAAAGCGATAATAATATAGAGTATAAATAAACTTCTATCTCTCACCTTACTCTTCTACTTTGCGTAATAAAACTTCCCGGTATTGTTCGATATTGTCCAAAACCAGGCCACAACCTTTTAAAACGCAGGTAAGAGGCTCGGGCATCACATGCACAGGAAGATCCACTGTCTCCCTCAATTTACGATCCAATCCCTTCAGTTGAGCTCCGCCTCCAGTCAGGATGATACCACGTTCGGCGATATCTGCTGCCAATTCCGGAGCTGTTTTTTCAAAGAGCCGCTTCACCGCATCAATCATCTGTATCACAGTTTCATTCAAAGCTTCACGAATTTCTTCGGATGAGACCTCCACCGTGATGGGATAGCCGGTGATAATGTCACGTCCCCGCACTTCCATCTTCAGCTCATTTTCCAGAGCAAAAGCTGAACCGATGGCCATCTTGATGCGTTCGGCAGTTTGAATACCGACATAAATATTGTTGCGTTTCCGCAGATAGGTTACAATCGCGCTGTCCATCTTGTCTCCCCCCACACGGATGGAGCTATGGACAACAATATGAGAAAGGGAGATGATGGCGATTTCGGTGGTTCCGCCGCCGATATCCATCACCAGGTTACCCTGGGGTTTGTGGATGGGTAAGTCGGCACCAAGGGCTGCCGCAATCGGCTCGGAAATGAGATGAACTTCCCGTGCTCCAGCACTTAATGCGCTGTCTCGCACCGCACGTTTTTCCACTTCGGTAATACCCGAGGGCACACACACCAGCACCCGTGGCTTGATGAACAATCTTTTTTTCTGGGCGCGGAAAATCAGGTTACGCAACATCATTTCCGTTACATGAAAATCGGCTATTACACCGTCTTGCAATGGTTTGATGGTACGAACCTCTTCCGGATTTTTACCCAGCATATCTTTGGCGTCTGCGCCAATGGCAATAATCTTTTTGGTTTCCCGGGATATGGCAACAACCGAAGGCTCATCGATGACAATGCCAATACCCTTTCTATATACTAATGTGTTTGCGGTTCCCAAATCTATCGCAATATCATTAGAAAACATCCCAAACATCTCATTTAGAAACATTTTGCCTCCAAACAGTTTACAAAAACAAATCGAAATATGCTTTTTGCTGTCAAGGGGTTTATTCTCAAATTTTTAAATGATGACGTAAGAAAAAAGTGCTCAATAAAAATTAACTTAATGCATCATCACGCCATGAAGAGTTTTTCTCCTTTGATAAAATTTGTAAAATAGGTTTTCCCTATAGCAGCGTGACGGTCCTCAGTGAAATCTGCATCCTGAGAAACGATATCCATAGCGATACTCCGGGCTATCCGCAAAAGCTCCTGATCACGAATGATATTGGCATGTTTGAACCCCGGTATCCCGCTCTGTTCTGTGCCAAAAAACTCTCCCGGCCCTCGGAGCTCCAGGTCTTTCTCTGCTATCACAAATCCGTCATTTGTGCTCACCATGGTGTGCAGCCGTACCCGTGCTTCATTGCTCAATGGCGGATGGGCAATGAGATAACAGAAGGATTGCGCCGAACCGCGCCCCACTCTTCCCCGTAACTGATGCAACTGGCTCAGGCCAAAACGTTCGGCGTGCTCTATCAGCATCACGCTGGCATTAGGCACATCTATCCCGACCTCTATCACGGTGGTGCTCACCAGTACGGAAATTTCTCCCTCTTTAAATCGACGCATGATCACGTCTTTTTCTTCCTGCTTCATGCGGCCGTGAAGCAATGCGCAGGAAAATTCCGGGAACTCCTGCACCGAAACATGCTCATACACCGATGTCGCATCCACCAGATCCATTTTTTCCGATTCCTCGATGAGAGGACAAACGATGTACACTTGACGTCCCCTTTTCAGCTCTCTGCGCACTTCGCCATAGGTAAGATTGTTTTTGTTGCTGTTGCGCCAGATGGTTTCCACAGGCCTGCGGCCAGGAGGCAGTTCATCAAGGATGCTCATATCCAGGTCGCCGTAAACGGTAAGAGCCAGGGAGCGAGGTATGGGGGTGGCAGAGAGATAGAGCACGTCCGGATGACGGCCGGAGCGGGTGAGCAATGCCCGCTGCTCCACCCCGAAGCGATGCTGTTCATCGATAGCAACAAAGCCCAGGTCGTGAAAAATCACATCCTTCTGGATGAGAGCGTGGGTGCCGATGATGATGTTTACATCTCCCGCCGCAATATCTTTGATCATCTGACGTTTTCCCCGATAGCTACCGCCCTTCAGCAATCCGATATTGATTTCCGGCTGCCCTTCCAGCAACGCGCTGATGCTACGCATGTGTTGATCTGCTAAAATTTCCGTAGGCGCCATCAGTACCGCCTGATAGCCATTCTCTATGGCCAGAAGCATAGCAAAAACCGTTACGATGGTTTTGCCGGAACCCACATCTCCCTGCAGCAATCGGTTCATTTGCGAAGGAGATGTCATATCGCCGACGATCTCCCGAATCACCTTCTTCTGAGCGGAGGTAAGGGTAAAGGGAAGCTGTTGCTTGAGCACAGTAGTGTAGGTTCTCTTCAACTCAAAGTTGATTCCCTCAGACCCTCTGTGGTGATGTCGCATACATCGGGCAAGCATCAGTTGATTGTAAAAAAGTTCTTCAAAGGCAAACCGTTTTCTGGTGCTTTCGATCAGGGAAATATCCTGACCAAAATGCATGATTTGCAGTCCTTTGTATCGGGATGGAAACCCAAATTTCTCCAGCAAATAGCTCGGCAACGTCTCTTCCACAGCTTCGGCATACAACGAAAAGGCCCGATACACAAGGGTTCGCATCAGGTTCATGGAGATTTTTTCGGTGAGAGGATAGACCGGAAGCACTTGGCGATTATGCCAAAAGGATGGCGTATCATCCGAATTTTTATCCAAAATTTCCAGTTCCGGATGCACGATTTGAAAGGAACCTCGGTAGGTAGTAACTGAGCCGCTCACCCACACCAGGCATCCTGCATGAAGCTGCTCCTGTAACCAGGCGCCAAAGTGAAACCACGTGCAATAGAGGGCATCCGTGCCATCGGTGAGGGTTACGTTGAGCTGAGATCGGTTGGCGTTGAGACGTCGCTTCTCTACCGACGTTACCCGGCCCACAAAGCTGTTTTGCTTACCGGGAATCAAGTCTGCCACCCGGGAGCTGCGGTTGCGCACAATGTAGTCTCGAGGAAAAAACTCCATCAGGTCCCCCAAAGTTTTTATCCCCAGTTTACCCAGCAGACGAGACCGAAATTCACCTACTCCTTTGAGATATTTGATATCACTTTGTAGCGGGTTGTGTTGTTTTTGTGCATCCATCATGCAGTCCTCTTAACAAAAAGCGGCTACAAACGTCAAGAAGTAAGGTGTTATTTTTTAAGGGTAAAAAGCTCTTTTTGGCTGGCAAAGCTGCAGCTGCCACAATGTCCGCTACAACCGCTGCACGCACTCACTACCGGCTGGATGCGTTCTTTTCTCACCAACTGCTCAAGCATTGCATCCATGGCTGGTTTATCCACCCCGAAGTGTACAGCCAGATCCACCGAGCTTATGGTGATCCGCTGATTAAACAGCGCCAAGATTTCCCGTAGCATTATTTTATCAGGATGCGGGTAGCCAGCACCCGAGGTATGATATAGCGGGCATCACCCACGCCAATCACAATGTTGGGTTCGGAACGATCGTTTTTCTGCACCGTTACCACACCCCCCACGTACACGCCCATTTCCATGGTCTTTCTATCAGGATTCGATATTATTATATAGCGCTGCTGTTCAGATGCGTCATTGAGAGACATCCCGCCTGCTGCACGGCAATTGCATTGACGATGATGACCTTGCACACCGCATCTGCCGGAGCCTCTGCCTTTTCTTCCAAAACCAAACATATATTCCTCACTTACTTCAAAACCTATCTCGATATATTCGAAATGCAAATAATTCTCAATTGCAATGTGTGTCAAGACAGATTATCTGCTCAGGACGCCGTAAGTGGGCAGATCACCCGCTGCAGATGCGTTTTTGCAGACATCTATCCGAGGTAATTACTTCATCAGCAGCAAGCTGAGGGCCTTTATCACCATACATCCCATCAGACCATACAGGCTGTCGTGATCTTTGCAATAAGTGCGGTTGGTGGCTTTGTTAATTCCACCGGATCTGCTTCGCTGAACATTTGAAAGATAGAAAACGTCTGAACAAAAAAGGCGGGGTGAAGAACCCCGCCTGTGTTTATAGTGGATTGTCTTAGAATTTTACTTCAGCGGTAAGGAAGGCGTTGAACAGAGGAGCAGGTGTTACATACATGTATTTCTCTCCATTCAAGTCATCATTACGGCCGTAATCGGAAGTGTAATAGGCGCGGAGGTAATTATCTTCGCGGTTATTGATGTTTTTCAGGTCAAGGCGGATAGATGCATCTTTTCCACCCAGCTTGAAGTAATATCCCATGTCGGCATTGAGTGCAAAGAAATAGGGCAGCTTGGAGCTGACTTCTTCGCCCAGTTCACCATCAAAGGGATCTGCATTATCCAGGGTATAGGTATTGGTGTAAGTGCCATAATACTCATCCCAGTAGTTTGCAGAGAGACCGATGCGGAGATTTCCGTCCATAGGCAGTTCTTTGAAGGTATAGCCGAGGGCGCCAGAAACCATTTGCTCGGGAGCGTAGGGAACTACTTTGTCCACAATGTTTGAAGCATCCTGACCAAAGATCTGATCTACATTCATATCATCCCAACGATTTTTAGCGATGGTTGCGGAGACATTTGCATCCACATTTCCCATCAGCATATTGGCGGCTATCTCTACACCCTGATGGATGGCTTTACCAGCGTTTACGGTGAGGTATTCACCATTTTGCTGTAAAGAGCTTTCGATTTTGTCTTCATAGGCTGTGTTGTAGTAGTTGGCGGTAATGTTCCAGCCCATGCCGGCATAACCAAGACCGACTTCCCAGGTAGTAGCTGTTTCAGGATCCAGCTCTTCTACATGAGTTACACCCAGAGAATCCACGTATGTCTGGTTGGCATCGGGACCACCACTGCGGCTGTACCAGTCTGTCATCCGTGGCTCTTTTTTGGCGATAGAGTAGTTAGCCAACACATTGAGATATTGGGTGATGTTGTAGTTAATCCCGAATTTCGGAGAGAAAAAGTTGAAGGTTTTTTCATAATCAGAATCTTCAAATTTCAGGGTACCATCACTGTTTTTCATATTTTTGGTGGCATATACATAGTTATCGGTAAATACCCCCTTCTGGAAGTCGAAGATACGGATGGGGTTTTCATCCACTTCTGAGTGATAGCTGGCGAACTGGCCGTCTGCCATCACCGTCATACCTTCGATAGGTTTTACATTAAGGCGCAGGAAAGCAGAGCCGTTGATAACAGTACCGCAGTAATTATAGCGATCTTGCACTTGGTCGTACACGCCGCCATTATAACGATAGTTAAGACTTTGAGCACGGTGAAGTGCTTTCCAGTAACGAGCTTCTCCACCAACAACTACCTTCAGCATGGGATTTACTTCATGATCGAAGTAGGTGTTGAATCCAAACTGTTTGTGGTTGTTCATAGAATCGTTTTGCCATGAGTGGTTATAATCTCTGTTAATGATGTCGTAGCCGTAGTCAATGAGAGAACCATTGAAATAAACGCTGTCGATCACCGTGGGATCTGTTTCATTCCAGAAGATTTCTATGCCGTCAAGCTCGATGCCTTCTTGCATCGCATAATTGTAGGCATGGCGTCCGAAGTATTTGTTATCGGTATAATCACTCAGAGGCGCATTATACACTTTACCGGTGTTGACGTCGAACTTATCGTTTCTGAGGTATTTACCGCCACCATCACCACGGGTAACGAAGAAATTTGTCAACAACAGCGAGCTGTCGTTGATCTTCCATTCGTCCCGGATTGAGAGCTGTGGTTTGTTGTAATAATTTTCCTGCTCGGGATTGTTATTGCGGTTGTAGTTACGTCCCAGAGCATTTTCCAGCTTCATATCGGTAGTGGTACGCATCTGGTTGTGCCATTGAGGAGCAACGATGAGGCTGGTATTTACCTTGTGGTTTCCCCAGACGTTTTGCACTTCTGCGCCGAAGGAATAGCCATCATAGCGAGAACCGATGTTGTAGGAATCTCCCACTTTACGTTCGACCATCAGGCTGTAGTTCAGCTTGCCATCATACATGATGCCAGACTGATAGCGCAGCATGAAATTATAGTTCCACGGTGCGAAATCCACCATGTTGCCTTTACCGTCGGCTACTTCGTCCTGCACTGAGAATGTACCAGCGGACGAGCGAGCCGTCCAGCCTTTGTCGGGGTCTACGCCAGCGCCGATGGTTTCGATATTGATAGATCCGCCAAAAGCGCCGGATCCATAGAGAGAAGAGCCGGCACCCCGCTGAACCTGTACCGATTTCACGTTGGATGAAAGACCGGTCCAGTTGCTCCAGTACACCTGTTGGCTTTCAGGATCATTTACCGGAATACCGTTAATCAGGATTTGAACCTTATCCTGGTCAAATCCACGGACTTTCAGTTCGCCTTCGCCCAATCCACCAGTGGTTGAGAAGAGGCCGGGAACACCTTCGAGCAACTGTGGCACGTCGTCTGTGGTGTATCTATTTGCAATTTTTTCTTGAGATATATCGGTGAATGCAATGGGCGTTTCCCGTTGTACAGCCCGTGTTGCGCTTACAGAAACGCCACCCAGCTGAATTGCTTCGATATCCATAACGAAATTAACAACAGCAGTTTCATCTGCCTTAACCATAACGGTTTTGCTGGCAGTTTTAAATCCCATAAGACGAACGGTGACAACTACTTCGCCTTCCTGGACATCTTTGAAAATGAAGGTACCATCTTTTTTGGTATACGTACCAGTCTTCGAATCATCCAGAAACACCGAAGCATTAGCCAGGGCTTCACCGGTAGATGCAACCTTTACCTTTCCAGCGATTTTGCCATTGGCGGCTAAGAGGGTAAAGGGGAGCACCATAGCGAAGACGACAAGCAACAGGACTACTTTTTTCATAAAAGTTCCTCCGTTTTTTATTTCCCACACGGGCTATACCGAAAACGTTTTTTTTACTTGTGACCTGTCAAGTACAAATTAACAGAGGTTTTAATCGTAACAGGTCCACGATTGAGGAAAATTCATTTTAATCACTATTTCTAAAAGGTTTGCAAATGAGAAAGATACTGTTTGCGGATATCTTCGGGAGTAAGATTAGTCTTAAAATTGTAGAGGGCTTTTTTCCATGAGCCATGCATGGGATTTGGCAAAATGATGAATCGGTTACCAAAATCATCTCGGTGTTCATCCACCAGCGCGCTCCGCTCTGCCACCGATGCCTTGCCGGCATCGATAAAGTCCACAAGATTATCTCCCAAAAGCAGCACCACATCATAGTCTGCCATGATACGCTGGCGGCGAGGTTCTTTGCTGGAGGTGTTGGTCTTCATCAGCACATGAGCCGAATCGGCATTGGGGAAGCCCAATTTTCGCAGATTACGAATAGTGCCCTCTGCACCCCGGGTGCGGCGATTGGTTACATAAAAGATGGTTACTCCTTTTGATGCTGCGTAGGTGGTGAATTTCAATGCACCGGGGATGGCCAAACCACGGGCGCTGTCTATCCAGGCATAAAAATCATCGGGATAGTGTTGCTTCACCAAAATTTCTTTGGCATTATAAAAGGTATTGTTCAGCACCGTTTCATCAATATCGGCAATGATGGCCAGAGGCTTGCTGTGGGGCCGGGTAAGGGATGCATCCAGACGAAGATGTGCCAGATTGTAGGCTTGGTGCGCCAAGGCTTGATACTCTGCCGAAGTCTGGGTCCATAAAACTGAAAGCAGCATCGATTCATCATTGAGTGGGGTCGCCTGAGGTGCCGGGGTTGTGCATCCGACAATGATCAGGGAAATAAGGATAAACCACAGATTCTTCATAGGAGATTCTCCTTTGCCGATATTCTTTCCAGCGGCACTTTGATAATGGTAACGTTTTCCAGAACTTCGTTGGGAAAGCTGAATCCACGGCCGGCGAAGTGATGCAACAGGATGTCGAGCCCCTCTTGCTTCGCTGCCGGGTCATCCACAAATTGTGCTTTGCCGGTGGCCACGACGCTGCGATATTGCATGGACCAGGTATCGGGTGCACCGCTGAGTATCACTTGGGTATCACAGGCAAGCTGGATGCATACCCGTGGATTTTTCCGTAGAACTTCCAGCTTGTGGCCGCTGCCTGCACTGTGGAAATAAAAGCAGTTATCCCGATATCCGTAGTTCATCCATACGCCATAGGGCTGAGAATCATCGCACATGCTTACAGTACAATATTCTGCCGTTTCTATGATTTCTTCGATAGCCTTGGGATCAGTGACTTCTCTGTCCGTTCTTCTCATATACAATACCTCCGCATCCACTGATGTGGGCGGGCAGAGTGATGTCAAGAAGCAAATGGCTCGTAGCCCTGCGCCAAAATCCTTTACAATTTTAAGAGGTTCATTTCTTTGAACCGATAAGAACATAGAGGAGTATTTATGTATAAATTGAATGTGACATCGCAGTTTTCTGCTGCCCATCAACTGAAGGGCTATGAGGGAGCTTGCAAGAACCTGCATGGACATAATTGGAAAGTACGGGTAGGCATCCTGTGCGAAAAAACCGATGATATCGGCATGACAATCGATTTTGGCATCGTGAAGGAAATCATGGAAAATATCCTGGCAAAGCTGGATCATTCCCTGTTGAACGACCATGACTGTTTTGCCGAAGAAAATCCCACTTCCGAAAACATCGCTCAATACCTGTATGTCCAGTTTAAAAGCCGTCTGACAGAGCAAAATTGCCAGGTCGCCGATGTGGAAGTGTGGGAATCTGATCGTTCATCAATGGTCTATTTTGAATAATGCGTTTCGTTGAATCCCGCTTTGTAACAAGTGCTACGAAACCCAGCCAATATCCGGCTTCTGCCTTTGTGGATTTCGCCTTTGTGGGCAAATCCAACGTGGGAAAATCATCGATGATAAACACACTTTTGCAGCGGAAAATGATAGCAAAAGTGAGTAGAACTCCCGGCAAAACGCGACTGATCAACTTTTTTGAAGTGCGTTTTAAAGAGGACATCACGGAGGAAACCGGCTTTTTGAATGTGGTTGATTTGCCCGGTTATGGCTATGCCAAGGTAAGTAAAACCGAGCGGGATGCCTGGCGCACAATGTTATCACGTTATTTTGAAACCCGGGAAAACCTGGGTGGTGTGGTGGTGTTGGTGGATATTCGCCACAAAGCCGACACCAAAGACCTGATGATGCTGGAGCTGGTGCAACAATTTTCCATCCCATATCTGGTGGTGGCTACAAAATCCGATAAAATCGGGAAATCCAAAATCCCTTCCTATATAAAACACCTGAGTAATGGGCTCTCCCTTCCTGCCGACCATATTCTCCCCTTCTCTGCTCTGCACAAAAGCGGCGTGGAAAAGGTGATGAACTGGTTTTATCAGCAACTTCTTACGGCGGGAAATCCATCGTAGCAGAAACAAAAGAGGTACAATGCTTGAATCCATAACAAAACCGCAAGATATTAAAAAGCTCAAGTTAGCCCAATTGATAGAATTGGCTGCCGATGTGCGCAAACGGATAATCGAGGTAACGGCAAAAAACGGGGGGCACGTAGCACCCAGCCTGGGAACCACCGATCTTACCGTGGCACTGCTCAAAGTCTTCAATCCAAAAACCGACCGCATCGTGTGGGATGTGGGACATCAAAGCTATGCCTATAAAATTCTCACCGAGCGCAACGAACGCTTTGACACATTACGTCAATTCAATGGCATCAGTGGCTTTAATAATATCCATGAAAGTGAATATGACGCCTTTGGAGTGGGCCATGCCAGCACATCAATCTCCGCAGCCCTGGGCATCAAAACTGCCAGGGACCTGCAAGAGCGCAACGGCCGGGTAGTGGCCATCATTGGCGACGGAGCCCTCACCAGCGGGCTCTCTTTTGAAGGTTTAAATAATACCGGCCACCTGCAACCAAACATGATCGTGATCCTGAACGACAATAACATGTCTATCTCCCGCAATGTTGGTGCATTACAGAAATACCTCACAAACATCCTGGTGAGCCACTCTTATAATACCCTCAAAGAAAAAATCTGGGCGTTCATTCACCGTTTTCCATCTCGCTATCGCCGGCGCCTCATCGCCATGGCCCAAAAATTTGAAGAAAACATCATAAACTCCTTCGTTCCCAATGTGATTTTTGAAGATCTGGGCTTTAAATATGTCGGCCCGGTAGATGGCCATGATATCGGCCACTTGATCACGTTATTGAACAAGGTAAAACGCAATATGGTGGGTCCGGTTCTCATTCACCTGGTTACCACCAAAGGCAAAGGCTACGATTTTGCAGAGGACGACGCATCCAAATTTCATGGCCTGGGACCTTACGAAATTCAGACCGGTAAATGTGTGAAAAAATCCGGCATCAGTTACTCCAAAGTCTTTGGCGATACACTGTGTAAACTGGCCAGAGATAATTCTTCCATCGTGGCCATTACCGCCGCCATGTCCATCGGCACCGGGCTGGATGGCTTTGCCAAAGAGTTCAGCTCACGGTTCTTTGATGTAGGCATCGCCGAAGGACATGCCGTCACTTTTGCAGCCGGATTGGCTACCCAGGGGATCAAACCCTTTGTGGCAATCTACTCCACTTTTTTGCAACGCTCTCTGGATCAGGTGATTCATGATGTTGCGCTGCAGGAGCTCCCGGTAGTCTTTTGCCTGGATCGGGCCGGCCTTGTAGGGGAGGATGGCGCGACGCATCATGGGGTTTTCGATCTTTCCTACCTCAGCTTCATTCCCGGGTTAATCCTTATGGCTCCCTCAGATGCCAATGAGCTGGAAGCTATGCTGGCTTTTTCCGCTACCTGGACGGCTGGGCCCATAGCCATCCGGTATCCTCGTGGCACCGCCCGTTTCTCTGATGCATCCCACCCGCCAATAGAAATAGGAAAATCAGTGATCACCCAACCTCATGGGAATGTCGCCTTTCTGGGCCTGGGAAACGGCTACAACATGGCCTTTGATGTGGCACAGAAACTACAGGAGTCCCATCCCGATACTCCCATAAAACTCGTGGATATGCGCTTTGCAAAACCGCTGGATTCCGCATTGCTGGATGATCTGCGTGGTACAACCCGCATCATTTTTACCTTCGAGGAAAATAGCGTATTGGGTGGATTTGGGGCGAGTATCTGTCATTATTTTTCTCAGGATGCCATTCCGGTAATTACCTTCGGCATCCCCGATAGCTTTGTGCCCCACGGAGACATGCCAACGCTATACCGCTCCATCGGTTTCTCTGCCGATGCCCTCGCAGCAAAAGTAGCCGAGCATCTCTGATCTATGAACTATAGCCACGATACCATAGCGGCAGTTTCGTCACCTGCCGGTATCGGTGCGGTGGGCCTGATCCGTGTGAGCGGAGAAAAGGCCATCGATGCCGTGAACACCATATTCCGTGGACATGACCTCCACAAAGCAACACCGCGGAAAGCACTTTTTGGCACCATCGTCAATGGCGGTGATACCGTGGATGAGGTGTTGGTGATTTGCTTCCGAAGTCCCGCCAGCTATACCGGTGAAGATCTGGTGGAAATTTCCTGCCACGGTAACCCCTTCATTTTGCAGCAGATTCTCACCCTGCTTCTGCAACAGGTTCGTATGGCCGAGGCGGGGGAATTTACCCAACGGGCTTTTTTAAATAACAAGATGGATCTTACCCGGGCCGAAGCAGTGGGAGACCTGTTGGCCGCCACCACCAGACGGGCACATTTTGCCGCCATCCAGCAGATGGAAGGCAGCCTCTACGACCGCATAAAAGGCTACCTGGATCGCCTGACCCGCATCCGCAGCGAGGTGGAGTTGGAGATCGATTTTGTGGAGCAGGGACTTGATGAAATGGACCCTTCACACTTGGTGGCAGATATCCGGGCATTGCAGAGAGATTTGCAACACCTGGCCGCAACCGCCGAAGACGGTATGATCATCAAAGATGGCTTGAAGGTGAGTTTGGTGGGTGCTCCCAATGTGGGAAAATCCAGTATTTTTAATGCCATGCTCCAAAGCGAGCGGGCCATCGTCACCCCCATCCCCGGCACCACGCGGGATTATCTGGAAGAGGCGATTTCCCTGGATGGCTATCTGTTACGCATCTTTGATACCGCTGGCCTGCACACCTCTGATGATGCTGTTGAACAGATCGGGATTTCCCGCTCCTATGACATTATCAGCCAAAGCAACTTGGTGCTATTCATTACCACGAATGCATCCTGGCAACCGGAATACCGCTCCCTGGCTACCCGAATTGACCAACAGAAAATCATCAAAGTACTCAATAAAGCCGACACCTTTTCTCCCGAAGAATTGCAACTATTTGCCAAGGAAGGATTTATCCTCTGCTCTACCTTGGCCGAAGACGGTCTGGCTCAACTCAAGGACGAATTGCGCAGACGGGTGGCTGTGGATGACGCCGAAATCGCCGATGGAATGCTGAATAATAGTCGTCAACGAGCGGCGGTAAATCGTTCTATCGCCTCATTGGAAAAGGCACTTACCTCTGCCGAAGCAGCTCTGGGATACGAATTTACGGCTTTTGATCTGCAGGAAGCCAGCCGTGG
>JAGGWK010000048.1 GCA_021157525.1 Candidatus Cloacimonadota bacterium
CGTTTCATCACTCCTCCCATGTCTGCAAAAGACAAAGCCAAGCGTTGATTTTACCGCTATGCAGGTCAAGACAATTGTTGTTCTGCATTGTTCCACCTTGCGGAGGTTTACCCGCCCGTTTATGGGAGGGGTGGAACAGGTTCAGGTGTTCAGCAGTTCAACAGAAAGAAAGACCTCCGACGTTCACGAAAACGGCGGAGGTTAGAGATTTGATCAGCAAGATATATCAGCGCTATTACTCCAGCAGGGTGAGTTTACCGGCTCCGTCCATCTCCTGCAGGTAGTTTTCCAATTCATTTTTGATATGGGTTTCTACCTTTATCTTCAGGCAAACGTCTGCGCCGTAGACAACATCTTCGATCTCTCCATGAAGTTTCTGCGTGGTATATTTTATGATCTCGGCCATGTCGTATCCCAGGGAAATCTGATACCGGGTATAATGAACCAGCTTTTTCAGAGGAGCTGCATCCACGGCTGATTGCACACTTTCGCCATAGGCTTCTATCAGTCCACGGACGCCCAATTTCACTCCACCAAAATAGCGGGTGACCACCGCCACGATGTTGGTCATATTATTTTTTTTCAGGACGTTGAGCATGGGTTTTCCCGCTGTACCTCCGGGCTCGCCGGCATCCGAAGAATGAAACATCTCAGCAGCATCTCCCACGATATAGGCCCAGCAATTATGGTTGGCGGTTTTGTGCTCAGCAGCTACAGTGGCAATCTCTGCCTTGGCTGCATCCAGGGTAGAGACCGCCGCCAGATGACAAATGAACCGTGAGCGTTTGATCTTGATTTCTGTAACTCGTGGGGAATCAACCGAATAAAAATAGTCCATATCAATACTCCAATAAATTCCGCAAATCTGCTGCAGACATGCTTTTTACCACGCTTTGTCCGTCTTCTATCAGGTTATCAAACATCGCGCGTTTGCTTTTCTGCAAAGCGAGGATTTTCTCCTCGATGGTGCCCTGGGTTATCACCTTATAAACCATCACTTTTTTAGTTTGGCCTATACGGTGGGCCCGGTCTATCGCCTGTGCTTCGCCCATGGGGTTCCACCAGGGATCGACGATGATCACTGTGTCGGCAGCGGTGAGATTCAACCCAAAACCACCGGTTTTCAGGCTGATGAGAAAAGCACGTATTTTGCTGTTGTCATTGAAATTGCCAATAATTTTCTGCCGGTTTTTTGTTTGTCCATCCATATATTCATGGGGAATTCCCAGATCGGTCAGCACGGTTTTCAGAACCTTGAGCATTTGCACAAATTGACTGAATATCAGCATTTTTTTGCCATTTTCCACCGCCTCGGCGATGATCTCCCTGAGAAGCTCAACTTTGCCGGAGAGCTCCACAGAGTCTTTCACTGTGGCATCTACCAATGCCGGATGGTTACATATTTGCCGCAGACGGGTAAGGGCTGCCAGGATGTGCATGTAATTTTTGTTCTCATCAAAGTCTTGATGGGAAAGGGTTTGCCGAACGTTATCCAGCACCTGAAGATACATCTTTTCCTGGAAGGGGGTGAGGGTACTGTAAATAATCTGCTCTTGTTTATCTGGCAATTCGATAAGCACATCTTTTTTCCTGCGCCGCAAAATAAAGGGAGAGATCAGCATTTTCAGCCGCTGTTGAGCTTCCCGCTGTTTCTCTCCGGTGCCGGTGAATTTGCTCTTGAACTGCCGTCTGGAAGGAAGGTATCCCGGCATCAAAAAGTCAAAAATCGACCACAGCTCGGTTGGATTGTTTTCTATGGGAGTTCCCGACAGTACCATCCTGTGATGAGTCGGCAATTTTTTTACTGCTTTTGCCCGCATTGTGGAAGCATTCTTTATGTGTTGCGCTTCGTCCAATATCACATATTCGAAGTCAAATTTCTGCAATTCTTCGATATCATTTTGTACAATTGTATAGGATGCAATTATCAGATTGACTTTGAGGTTTTCCAGCATCTTGATCCGCTCTTTCTGAATGCCTTCATAGAGAATAAATGAAATATTGTTGCTGAACTTTCTCACTTCCTCTGCCCAGTTAAACATCAGGGTTTTAGGGCAAATAACCATAGAGATAGTATCGGATGGTAACGCAGAAAGGACAGAGATCGCCTGGATGGTTTTTCCCAGTCCCATATCATCTGCCAGGATGCCAGAAAAACCGTAGCGCCGCAGCATCATCAACCAGTGAAATCCTGCTTTCTGGTAGCTGCGCATAATTGGCCTGAGGGAATTGGGCAGCGGCACTCCTGCAGTAAGGCGCCGATTCAGGATATCGCCATAGAGCTTTTCCAGGAAAGCATCTCCCTGTACCCGTAGTCCCTGACTTACCGATTGCAACTGATACACATAGGGCAGATTATAGATGGAGAGTTTATAGGCTTCGGAAGGGAGCTTTTTACTCTTTTTCAGAAGCTGTTCCATCTCTTCAAAAGAGTCCTGGTTTTCAAAAAACAGCAGTCGTCCATCTTCCAGTTTGAGGTACTTTTCTTTGGTCCTAAAGAATTTTTTCAGCTCTTCATGAGTAAAGCTAATATCTTTGTAGTTGTATTCGATATCATATTCAAACCAGTCAATCCTGCCTCCCTGGCGAATCTGGATGGTAGGTTTGAGGGTGACTTTGTACACAAATTCCCGTTTCAATTCATCAGAAAGATCGATATTCCATTGGGGCTCTGCAAATTCAAAGATAGTTTTTTTCAGGGTTTCAATCTTCTCATTATCGGTATAAACCAGTTGTGATTTGGCATCCAATTCATCGCTATCGGGGTAGGGAAGCATCTTCACAAAGCGTATAATCTGGTATTTTATCTGTGGCGGAATGTAGTACCAGGCAGAATCGTCCTCGGTATCAAACCGCACCAATTCTGCGGGAAAACGGATAAAGGACATGGGGATGCTGTTCCCCCCATCATAGTCCAGCACACCCTGCATCACCAGCTGTGCATCCTTGCGGAACAGGCGGAAGGTAATAACAGGCGTGGAGTGGTGCACCTCTTCCAACTCGATATCTTCATCAAAATCCAGATAGCATTTTATCAATCCCAACTGACGGGCGACGATGGAAGAGAGGTAGACCAGATCGGCCTTTTTCAAGGGAAATCCCTCAGCCAGTACCTTGGCGGTCACGTCTGCGGTAAAGGGAAGTACAACCGGATAGACCACGTTACTCTTGAAAACATAGGTAGTTTCTCCCACGAAAAATGCGGAGATTTGTTCAATAAGGGAGAGACGCAGGATAAAATCATCTTCACCCAGACGATTGATCTGAAAATTGGCCCGGAAATCTTCAGGGGAAAAACGAAGCAGATCACCGGTTTCCTTGATGAACACTTTACTGCTGAGGTTTTTCAGGGTTTCAAAGAGATGAATGAAGTCATGCTTGTAAAGGGTAAAGAATTGTCCTTTGCGACTGTAGGAACATTTATAGCGATGCATGAGTTTCAAGAGGTGCGTTTCTGCCTGAGAAAAGGCGGGGATCTGTCGTTGTGCCTGAGGTATCAGCGCATCATCCCCCTCTTTGATAGCGCCATCTGCCAGAAGGATTGAGATAAGGCGAATCTGCATCGGTGCGTAGGATGCAAAGAATATCCTGATTTTATTTGTCTTTTGGTTGTAAATGTCGGCAATTTCGATATGGCCGTTGAGGACGATACGCTGCCAATATTCATTTACCCGCAACAGCCGGGTCTGATAGGTCTGCACGATGGGGACATCCAGTAGATCGGTGGAAAGATGATGATAGGCATAATGGAGTAATGTAAGGTAATGGCGACAGACATCCTGCTGACACTCCGAACAATGATGAGCCAAGATGGTACGATCTTCTCGATTGTAGAGAATTTCCAGCTTCACGGGGAAGGGATTGGGAGCATTATCCGCAGCCCGAAATCGCAAAACAGCATTGCCTTTTTCATCGAGAAATTGAGTAAACACCAGGCTGTCTTTGGGCAACGGTATGACTAAACTTCTAAAATGCCATGAATTGGAGTGTTCGTGATATTCCTTGCTAAAGAGACGCGCCATGATAACTCCTGCTTATTTCAAATCTTTATCACAAAGGGTACAGCGGCGGTCTTTGCGTCAAGCGATAATCAGCTTAGTAGATGAAAATGAAAGAGGCCTGCACGCCGGCAAGCCTCGATAAACGGGGTGTTATGAGCTCTATTCCTCACTTTCATCTACACTTTCGGGAGCTGTTGCATCCAAGTGTATGGTAATGTAATCCTGCTGGAATATGGGATAGAAATCCTGCAGATATTCACGGATGGTTGCCTCCAGATCCTTATGGGCAGCCAAAGCCTCGGCAGAAAATGTGAGAGTGATAGAGATGCGTTTCCAGTGCATATTGATGTCAACCTCAGGTTTCTCACCAACCAGATTCTTCAGATAGAGGGGCAGTGTTTTTCCTATTTCTACCGAAGTTTTAATCATGCGATAGAGACGATAGCCAAAGCGAGCTGCGAAATAAAGCCCGAACAACCAAAACAGTTTTTTAAAAAATACCTTCATGTGAACCTCCAGCGCTGCGTTTCAACATTTCATGGCGCAATCGTCTTTTTATTTTCACAGCGGGTTTCCCTGTCAAGAGTTTCTTTTTTCCCATCCCCAGCCATCGCAAGTGGCTCATCAGCATGCTACATAAGCCATTAAAAACTTGACATGAAATTCGGTAAATAGAATATGTTCGCAGCAATAGAAAAGATTCTTTTGCATGTTAACAATTTATTAAGGAGCAAAGATGGAAGTCACCAATACCGAGGTTCTCTTTGAGACCAGTATGCCCGCATTACGCAAACTAGCCAACCAATATGATATCGATCATATTACCAGCCTGAAGAAAGTAGATTTAATACATAAAATAATGGAAATGATGGCCATGCAGGAAGGTCTCGCATTTATCACCGGATGCTTGGAAATCGTGGATGATGGCTATGGTTTCCTGCGCTTTGGACGCAATAACTACACCCCCGGACGTAACGACATATATGTTTCCAGTTCACAAATCAAAAAATTCGGCCTGAAAAAAGGTCATATCATTTCCGGCCCTGCCCGGGCACCGAAAGAAGAGGAAAAATACTTTGCCCTCATCCGGGTGGATTCAGTTAATTTCATGCCTCCAACCAGTGCCAAAGATTACAAACCTTTCGACCGTCTCACCCCCTACTATCCCGAATCCCGTCTGCATCTGGAAACCAAACCCAACAACATTTCTACCCGTGTGATAGACCTCTTTACCCCCATCGGGATGGGCCAGCGTGGCCTGATTGTGGCAGCCCCCCGTACCGGGAAAACCGTCTTGATGCAAAACATCTCAAACGCAATTCTTACTAATCATCCGGATGTGTATGTAATCGTCCTGCTGGTGGATGAGCGGCCTGAGGAAGTGACGGAGATGCGCCGTATTCTGCTGCCGGATAACTCCGAAGTGATAAGTTCAACCTTTGATGAAACTCCTCGTAATCACATTCAGGTGGCCGAGATGGCTCTGGAAAAAGCAAAACGCATGGTGGAAATGGGCAAAGATGTCGTCATCATGCTGGATAGTATCACCCGCCTGGCACGGGCCTACAACATGGTTACACCCTCCAGTGGCAAAGTGCTTTCCGGAGGTCTGGATTCCAATTCATTACACCGTCCCAAAAAGTTCTTCGGTTCTGCCCGTAATACCTTGGAACAAGGCAGTTTAACCATCATTGCCACAGCCCTGGTAGATACCGGTAGCCGCATGGATCAGGTGATCTTTGAAGAATTTAAAGGTACCGGTAATATGGAGCTGGTTCTGGATCGCTCTATCAGCGACCTGCGCATGTATCCTGCTGTGGATCTGGTAAAATCCGGTACACGCCGGGAAGAATTGCTTTTGAGCACCGAAGAACTCAACCGCATGTTTGTCCTGCGCAAATTCCTCAAAAACATGAGCCCTATTCAGGGTATCGAGCTCCTGCGTACCAAGATGGCGCAAAGCAAAAACAACCTGGAATTCCTGCGCACCATGAGCCGCTGATGGAAGTACTAGCACCAGCCGGCAGCCTGCAAAAACTTCGCTACGCTGTTGCCTACGGTGCCGATGCCGTATATGCTGGCGGTAAACTATTTGGCCTGCGTGCCGGCAGTTCAAATCTGGATGAGAAGGATTTGCGTGAGGCTGTCAACTTTTGTCATCAGTCGGGATGCAAACTCTTCATCACCGTAAATATCATGGCACACAATCGGCATTACCAGGCTCTTCCATCCTATCTGCAATTTCTGCAGGAGATAGGCGTGGACGGAGTAATCGTTTCCGATCCCGGGGTCTTCGCCACAGTGCAAGCTGTCGCTCCCGCCATCCCGATACACATAAGCACCCAGGCCAATGTCACCTCCGCCGCATCTGCGGCCTTCTGGCAAAAGATGGGAGCGAAACGGGTGATCCTGGCCAGAGAACTGAGTATCGGTGAAATTCGGGAAATCCGTGCGGCATGCCCCGGTCTGGAGCTGGAGATGTTTGTTCACGGCGCCATGTGCATGGCCTATTCCGGTCGCTGCCTCCTCAGCTCATACCTCAACCATCGCAGCGCCAATCTGGGTGCCTGCACCCAACCCTGCCGCTGGGAATATTTCGTCACCGAAAAATCCCGCCCGGGACAGGAATTTTCCCTGGAAGAAGACGACCATGGCACCTACATTTTCAATTCAAAAGACCTCTGCCTGTATCACCGTTTAGCCGAAATTATGGCGGCAGGGGTGGACTCCATAAAGATCGAAGGCCGCATGAAAAGCCTCTACTATGTGGCCAATGTCACCCGGGTCTATCGCGCTGCCATTCATGCTCTGGAAAATGGCAAGGAGCCGCCTCAATTTTTGCGGGATGAACTGGATAAAATCAGCCACCGGGTATATAGTGAAGCCTTTTTCGATGGCTTTGACAGCATTGACACCCAGTATCACGAAACCTCAAAATACATCAGAGATCATCAATTTATCGGTGAGGTCATCGCTGAGGGAAACCGTTCCGCCACCATCGCCATCAGGGCAAAATTCTCCATTGGGGATACCATCGAGTTTATCTTCCCCGATCCTTCCCAGGATTTTACCTGGAAGGTGACGCGGATACAGGACGACGCAGAAAATGACATCGACTTCACCAAGCCGAACACCACCTGCATCCTGCCCCTGAAAAAAAGCATACCTCTCAACGGCATTGTAAGGAAGAAGCTATGAAGTTGAAATCCATGTTCCTCGCCGGGCTGATTGTAGCGAGCAGCGGACTGTGGAGTATTAGCCACGAAGCACTGAAGAGTACCTATGAAAAGGCAGCGGGGCAATTTCATCAAAGCAATTTTGTGCCGGCAATGCAGGCTATTGCCCGGCAGCATCCGGATAGCCAATATGGACAACTGGCGATGCTGGAATTGGCCAAGTTTCATCTTTTGAAGCGGGAATATTCAGACGCAAAAAAACTGCTCAAACAGACGCGGCAGAGCTACATCCCGGACAAAGAATATTGGCTGGCCAAAGTATATTTGCAAAATCAGGAGTACCAGCTGGCCATCGTATCGGCGCAGAACTACATTTTTTCATCTCAGGATGCAGACAAAATCGAGCTGTCCTACTTCATTATTGCTCAGGGGTACATGGAACAAAAGCTCTATCACCGCAGTTTGGAGATGCTGGAAACTCTACGAAAATCCGCCAATATCATCAACAATATCCCACTGCTCCACTACAAATTGGGACAGTGTTACGAAAAACTGGGAGCCTTCGATAAAGCGGCTGCATCCTACCAGAAACTCCGGCAGGATTTCCCTTACAGCCAATACGCTCAGCTGGCAGATGACCGCATCTATGCGCTGAAACTGGACACGAAAATGGAGCCACTCAAGCCCATTAAGCCCAAAGAAAACTCCAGAGCTCAGGGCAAATACACCGTGTATCTGCAAGCCGGCGCCTTCAGTTCCACTGCCAATGCCAAAAAGCTGCAACAACGTATCGAAAAATTTAAAATTCCCACTATCAGCTTTAGTAAAAAATCCAACGGGAAAACGCTGCACGTGATTGCCGCTGGCCCTTTTGCCAACGACTCAGCCATGAAACAAGCAGCTTCAACTTTGAAAAAAAATAATATCAATACATTTGTAATAAAAAGGTAACCTGTGGCAGAAACAAAACTTACCCCCATGCTCAAACAGTTCCTGGAAATCAAGGATCAACACCCTGATAAACTGCTCCTTTTCCGAATGGGTGATTTTTACGAAACTTTTTTTGACGACGCCAAACTGGCTGCCAAACTTCTGGGCATTACCCTTACGTCACGGAACAAAAATGCTGACAACCCTATTCCTTTGGCTGGATTTCCCTATCATGCTCTGGATGTGTATCTGGATAAGCTGGTGAAAAATGGCCAGAAGGTGGTGATTTGTGAACAAATCGAAGACCCCAAACAGGCTACCGGACTGGTAAAACGGGGCATCGTGGACATCATCACTCCCGGTTCCATCATCGATGGCAACCTCATCGATTCGGTGGAAAACAATTATCTGGCAGCATTGGTTTGCGCTAAAGACGGCCTCCAATGGGGCATTTCACTGCTGGATGCTTCTACCGGGGATTTTCTTTTTACCCAGCTGGATGCAGCCGATCTGCGCAATGAGCTCATGCGCATCAAGCCCTCGGAGTGCGTTATCGCATCGGCAGAAGAAAAACAGTTTATTATCGATCTTCAACTGGAGATAGAACCGACTCTCACTATTTTTGAGAGCTGGTATTTCGACCCCGAAGAAGCGCAGCGATTTGTAATGAAGCACTTCAACGTTACCTCCATGGAGGGCTTCAGCGGCACCAACAAACCTCTGGGCATCACGGCATCCGGCGTTGCCCTGGCCTATCTTTCTTCACTGAAATCATCAGACCTCAAACACATAAATACCATGCGCTACTACTCCTTGAGCTCCATCATGCAGGTAGATGACACTTCCCGCCGAAATCTCGAGCTTACCCACTCCATCCGCTACAACACCCGCACCGGAAGCCTCATTTCTGTGCTGGATAAAACCAAAACCCCCATGGGCGCCCGACTTTTGCAACACTGGATGCTTAATCCCCTTCTGGATCTGGAAGCCATCGAAGCCCGCCTCTCAGCCGTGCAGGACATGAAAGATGCCTACGCCTTCACCGAAAATGTACGCACCCTGCTGGACTCCATCGGCGACCTCAGCCGCATTATCAGCAAAGTGGCAACCCAGCGAGCCAATCCCCGCGAACTTATCGCTCTGAAGGAGTACCTCCTTACTGCGCCACAACTGACCGAAATCCTCGCTCAATTCGATAGCGAAATAATAAGAGCCATGGCAAAAGAGATCGACGATTATCAGATAATAACTTCGGCCATAGCCAAGGCAATCAAAGACGATCCTGCCCAGGTTATCACCGATGGAAACATCATCCGCAAGGGCTACAATGACTATTTGGATGAACTTCATGAAATAAGCTCCTCGGGAAAAAGCTGGATCGCCAGACTGGAAGATTACGAACGAAAAAAAACCGGCATCCCCAGCCTGAAAGTGAGCTATAACAGGGTCTTTGGCTACTACATAGACATCACGAAAGCCCATAAGGACAAGGTACCGGATTATTACATCCGCAAGCAAACTCTTGTAAACTCCGAACGTTATATTTCGCCACAGCTCAAAGAATATGAGTCAAAGGTATTGGGCGCTGAAGAACGGATCAAAAACCTGGAATATGACCTGTTTTGCAAATTACGGGAAAAGCTCAGCACTCACGTTCCCCTGATGCAGAGTTATGTGGAGATCATTGCCCGACTGGATGTGCTGGCTAATCTGGCCCATATCGCCTATCATCACAATTACAGCCGCCCGCAATTTTCTGCCAGAGGCAAGATGGATATCACTTCCTGCCGTCATCCGGTTATCGAGCAATTGCTGGATGGAGAAGAATTTATTCCCAACGATGTATATCTGGACAATTCGGAATTTAAGATCGCTCTGATCACCGGACCAAACATGGCGGGAAAATCAACCTATCTCCGACAAATCGGCCTCGTCAGCATCATGGCCCAGATGGGAAGTTTTGTCCCTGCCGAGAAAGCGACGCTACCGATTTTTGACAGAGTCTTTACCCGGGTCGGGGCTTCTGATAATCTGGCCATGGGCCAAAGTACTTTTTTAGTGGAGATGCTGGAAACCGCCAATATCCTCAATTCTGCCACGCCAAATTCCCTGGTTTTGCTGGATGAAATCGGGCGAGGCACCAGCACTTTTGATGGCCTCAGTCTTGCCTGGGCCATTGTGGAATATATTCACAATAGCAAAAACCTGCGCTGCAAAACTCTCTTTGCCACCCATTATCACGAGCTCACCGAACTGGAAAACATCCTGCCGGGAGTGAAAAACTTCAACATCTCGGTCAAAGAATGGGGGGATAAAATCATCTTCATTCGCAAGATTGAGCGGGGATGTGCTGACCAAAGTTATGGCATCCAGGTGGCGCGCCTTGCCGGTGTGCCAGATCCGGTGATCCAGCGTGCCAAAGCCATCCTGGCAAACCTGGAAGAGCACGAGCTCAGTCCACAGGGTCTTACGGCAAGGGCCAAAAAACAACTGGCCAGAGACACGTCACAACTGGATATCTTCGATGCTATTTTTGAAAAAGAATCCCAAAAAGATCGCATCCTGCAAGAGATCAAGAACCTGGATGTGAACAATCTCACGCCCCTGCAAGCCATCCAGAAACTGGCAGAACTTCAAGAAAAGTTATAGAGGGAGAAGAATCACTTGGACACTATTTTAAAGGCTCACTTACACTCTAAGCCGATTTTGGTGAGTGCCTGTCTGCTGGGGGTGTGCTGCACCTATCGCGGTGACGGGAATCCAAATCCAGCTGTTATTTCTCTGCTGGACACCTGCACGCTGATCCCGATATGCCCCGAACAGATGGGTGGTTTGCCAACCCCGCGCACACCGGCAGAAATCCGTGGAAACGGTGTGTGGATGAAAGATGGCACAGATGTGACGATAGAATTTCAGCGGGGTGCTGAAGAAGCGCTGAGAATTGCAACATTGTATGGATGTGACGTAGCAATTTTGAAACAGCGGTCTCCATCCTGCGGTAATGCACTTATCTATGACGGCACCCATAGCGGTGTGGTTATTGAAGGTGCGGGGATCACGGCTCAAAAGCTGAGAGCTGCGGGAATTCTTGTTTTTTCTGAGGATGACCTATAAACAATAAAGGCGGGTGAAATCACCCGCCATTTATATTATTTTTTCTTTTTGTGACGATTTTTGCGAAGACGTTTCCTTCTCTTGTGTTTCGTAATTTTCGCACGTTTCCTTTTTTTACCGCAGGGCATAGGACCTCCAATTATTTATCACTGTCGTCCTGATTAGCGTTATCAACATCTTCTTTAAATGCACGTGAGAATTTAAAGGTAGGAACAACGCGACCGGGAACCATTACTTTTTCTTCTGTTTTGGGATTGCGCCCAATCCGCTCTTTGCGTTTTTTCAGTTTAAATGTTCCAAATCCTCTGATCTCGATGTGTTTGCCATCTTGCAGGGAATCTTTGATTGCATCAAGAAATGCATCTACAGCCAGAGCTACGTCTTTGCGGATAATACCCGTGTCAGCCGACACTTTTCTAACTAAATCAGCTTTTGTCATAAATCTATCTCCTTTTACTTTATACCACTGAAGCTCTTACTTTACGAGGGTGGTTTTTCTGTCAAGCACTTTCTCCCGTAATTATATAGACGACAAGGTCTTAGGAAAAAGCTTCAGGATTCTCTGGGATTCAACCAATTCCACAGATGGTCTCATGATGGTAATTCCCAGCCTGATCCATTGAAGCTATCGCTCTATCTTCCATAAGGTTACCCCTGTTTTTCGCCAATACCGCATCCATTATTCTATTGACAACAGATTCCCGACAATTTATTTGGAAACGTTTTCAAGTAACAGATTAGAGTTTAGAGGGTTTATGAAAAAAATTTCCTTTGGAATTATCGGATGTGGACGAATCTCGAAAAATCATTGTGAAGCAATCGCACGCATTGAAGGGGCAGAAATCATTGCCTGTTGCGACATCATAAAAGAACGTGCTGAAGAAGCAGCCAGGAATTATTCTATCGCAAATTACTATACCGATCATATGGATATGCTGAAAGCCGAAACCTTGGATGCAGTGATCATCTGCACCCCCAGCGGTATTCATCCGCGTATCGGCATAGATGTTGCAAATCACGGCATTCCGGTGGTTACCGAGAAGCCGATGGCTATTTCCCTGAAGGATGCAGACGCCCTTGTTCACGCCTGTGATATGAATAAGGTGCACCTTTTCGTGGTGAAACAAAACCGCCTTAATCCTGCAATCCAGCTTTTGAAAAAAGCTATCGACAAAGGCCGCTTCGGCCGCCTCTTCATGGCCAATGCAACTGTTCGCTGGACCCGCCCCCAGGCATACTATGATCTAGCAAAATGGCGTGGCACCTGGGAATTTGACGGCGGCGCCTTCATGAATCAGGCATCCCACTACTTCGATTTGATTCAGTGGCTCATGGGGCCGGTGGAATCGGTGATGGCTTATACAGGCACAATAAATCACCGCATCGAAGCCGAAGACCAGGGAGCTGGCCTCATCCAGTTCCGTAACGGCGCCATCGGCGTGGTGGAAGTGACGATGAACACCTTCCCGAAAAATTACGAAGGCTCAATCACCATCATGGGTGAAAACGGCACTGTGAAAATCGGTGGCATGGCTGTGAACAAAGTTGAGCACTGGGAATTTAAAGACTACGATGACGACGATAAACTGATAGAGCAGAGTGACACAAATCCCTCCAGCGTCTATGGCTATGGGCATCAGGGATTTTTACAAAATGTCGTGGACGTATTACAGGGCATCGCAGAACCCAATACCGATGGTCGGAGCGGGCGCAAATCTCTGGAAATCATCCTGGGAATGTACGAATCGGCCAAATGTGGGAAAAAAGTGGCATTACCACTGAAATGATAAAAAAACGAGGTAACCGTTGTTAGTCCAAGAATATTTCAAAAGTCGTTCAGGAATCCTGGAGAAAGCGCTGGATGCATATCTTCAGCCTGTTTCAGATACGCCATCGAGGGTATTGGAAGCGATGCGCTACAGCGTATTCGCCGGTGGCAAGCGCATCCGTCCTATGCTGTTCTTCGCCACCTACGAAATGCTTATCGGCAGAAAAAACCTACGCCGGCTGGAACGTCTTCTTCCGGTAGCCTGTGCCCTGGAATTTATCCATACAGCATCTCTCATCCATGATGATCTGCCGTCGGTTGATAATTCTGCAGAGCGCCGGGGAAAAGCAGCCTGCCATGTAAAGTTTGACGAGGCAACAGCCATCCTGGCTGGCGATGCTCTGATCACCCTCTCCATTGAATGTCTTACCTACATCAAAAAGAGTGCTTCTGCGGTGAAATGCATCGGCATCCTTACCCGGGCGATGTCCACACGAGGCATGATCGGCGGTCAGGCAGTGGACATTCTCTCTGCCAACAAAAAGATTAACATCACCACTCTTCGCTACATCCATATCAAAAAGACCGGTGCCCTGTTACAGGCAGCTGTAGAGCTGGCCTGCGCTCTCTATGATGCAGAGGAAAACCTCACCATCACCTTGAGCAACTTTGCACTGAACATCGGATTGGCATATCAGATTGTAGATGACATCCTGGATGAAGTGGGTAGTTTTGAAGTTCTGGGCAAGGAGCCGGGAGAAGATTCTCGCAATCAAAAAGCAACCTATCCTTCGCTTCTGGGACTGGAGAAAGCCAAAAAGACGGCTGAGAAATTGCTTCGGGATTCCTATAATCTCATCAAGAACATACCTCAAAACGACATCATGATAGAATTTGTGAACATGGTGAAGGAACGTCTTCCCTAAAGCAATGTCATACCTTACAATTTTGCGACCGGTAAACTGTTTGTTTACCTTGCTATGCGCATTTGCCGGAGCCTTTTACCATGCTTCGGCAATTGTCTTTTCTCCCGCTTTGGCAGCAGCCCTCTCAGCTGGATTCATCGCCGCGTCCGGCTATGTGATAAACGACGTCTTTGACGTGGATATAGACCGCATAAACCGCCCGGGCAGACCTCTTCCGGCAGGACGCATCTCCCTGAATGCCGCCACCAGATACGCCCTTTTGCTGGCTGTGGCAGGCTTGATTTCTGCAGCTTTTACCAGGCAATGGTATTGCATGGCCATCGCTGTGTTCAATAGCCTTTTGCTCTACGCCTATGCCCGCTGGCTCAAAGCCGCACCCCTCATCGGCAACCTGGTGGTAGCCTATGCCGCAGCTTCGGTGTTTGTCTTTGGCGGACTGGCAAATCATAACCTCATTCCCAGCCTCGGTTTCAGCTATTTTGCTTTTTTTTATACCCTGGTGCGTGAGCTGGTGAAGGATGCTCAGGATATCGAAGGTGATACAGCCCTGCACGCCCGCACTCTAGCCATCCTGATAGGAGAAAAACCCACTCTCATCCTGGCCATGCTCCCTGCCTTAGCAATCATCGCCGGACCATGGTTTGTCCCTCTGAAACCCACAGCCACTCTATTGATCATCGGCCTCACAGGCATCCCGCCTGTATTGGCCCTGTTGCTCCTGCTACGGCACAACACAAAGAAAACCTTTGCCTTTATTTCTACCTTTCTCAAATTTGAGATGTTTTTAGTTTTAATATTAGTATGGATAGGATAACAAAATGAAAGTGTATGAGCTTCTTGAGAAAAAACGCCGCAAACAGGCGAGCTATTTTTGTTTGCTAGACCCCGACAGGCTCACGGCCAAACAGGCGGTACAGAGAGCTGCCGCATGTGAAGAAAATGGCGCCGACGGGCTGCTGGTCGGCGGTAGTATCATGATCAATAATTCCTTTGAGGAAAACCTGAGATTGATCAGTCAGGCGGTTTCCATTCCCGTCATCATCTTTCCCGGCATCTTCAATTTCGTCTCCCCATGGGCAGACGCCATCCTGTTGCTCTCGGTAATCAGCAGCCGCAACCCACAGATGCTTATCGGTGAACAGGTGCGGGCTGCACCCCAGATAAAGCATCACAACCTCGAAGCTATCGGCACCGGATACATGATCATCGAGGGGGGAAACAGCACTTCGGTGCTCTTCATGAGCGACAGTCAGCCGATACCCCGCACCAAAGATGACATCGCCGTTGCTCACGCTCTGGCTGGCCAGTACCTGGGTATGCGCTGCATCTACATGGATGCAGGTAGCGGAGCCGCACAGCCCATACCTGACTCCATGATCTCCAGCGTCCGCCAAAACATCTCTCTGCCACTGATTGTTGGCGGCGGGATCCGCACGCCAGAAGTCGCTCACCAAAAAGCCCTGGCCGGAGCTGATTTCATCGTTACCGGTGACATCCTGGAAAGGAATTTTGATCCATCCCTGGTGCGCGCTTTCTCAGATGCTATTCATAGCGTTTCACGTTCATGATAGACATCCATACCCACATTATGCCAGCCGTAGATGATGGCTCGCCCGCTGAAGATATCTCTCTGAAGCACCTTGGGATAATGGCTGCCGCCGGAGTAACCGATGTCGTCCTCACACCTCACTTCATCCGCGCCGGATACCGTCCACCCCACACAGATCGCCTGGCAAAGCAGGCGGCGCTTCAAAAGGGATGCCAGGCGGCCGGACTTTCCCTCACCCTTCATCCGGGTGCCGAAGTATATCTGGATAGTAAAAGCCTGCAGGAAATCAATGAGCATAAGCTGAATATCAACCAAACTTCTTACGTGCTGGTAGAAACCGCCATGAGCACCTTTCCTTCGGATCTGTACGAAATTCTGTATCAGCTGGTAAAAGCCGGATATCGCCCCATTCTCGCCCATCCCGAACGATATCAGACGGTGATTTCCGATCCGGAACTGGCCCGGGATTTTATGCATCGAAATGTCTATCTACAAATCAATGCCGGCAGCCTTCTGGGACATTATGGCAAGCGCAGCCAGCAGGCCGCATGGTACCTGCTGGAACATGGATACGCCCACTTTCTGGCATCGGATAATCACTGCCACAGGGATGACTATCCTCTGGCCAAAGGCTGTGAGCTTATCACCCGACGGATCGACGACCACCTTCCCCGGATACTCACAGAGATCAATCCCCGGAAGATGCTCAACAACGAGCCGATTCCTTATTTTTATCTGGAACAGACATCTGGCGGTTCAGAAAACTTTTTTCAACGATTCTTCCGCCGAGGTAAATCATGAGTAAATCGATTTTAATCACTGGCATCAGCGGCTTTATCGGCCGAAATGTAGCAGCGGCGCTGCTGAAAAAAAACACCCTCACTGCGCTGATACGCCCGGGAACCGATCCTCGGCGCATCGCACAGTTCAAAGACTCTGTCACCTTCGTGCCCATAGACCTCACAGACATCCCTGCTCTCACCGCCTATTTACAGGATGCATCCTTTGATGCCATCGTACATATTGGTGCACTGCGAGGTGGAAGAAAATACCCCAGAAGTGCCTTTTTTGATGCCAACGTAAACGCTACCGAGCAGTTGGCAATTCATGCCAAAGAGACTGGCGCTCAACTTCTGTTTTGTTCATCTGTAGGGGTTTTGGGCGCCATTCCCAAAGAATTACCGGCATCCTCAAAATCTCCCAGGCAACAGGATAATTATTATCATTTCACCAAAATCCAGGCGGAGAAAATCATCCAGAATTATGTACTCTACGGCCTCAATGCCGCCATTATCCGCCCGGCCATCACCTATGGCCCGGGAGACCGGGGCTTTCCCTACACCCTCACAAAATTGGTGGATAAGAAACTTCTGGTTCTGCCAAAAACCGATGTCATCATTCATCTCACCAATGTGGAGCTACTGGCCGAAGCCTTTGTGAAACTGGTGGACAACCCCAGCCCTCCCGGCTCGGAATTTATCATTGCAGACAACCACCCGGTTTCCCTTAAAAAACTGGCGGATTTCATCAATCAGGAACTGCGCGGCAAAGAATACCCTGCATCCAGAAACATAGCTGACAGCTGGTTTTCTCTGGGGGAAAAGATCGCTCGTCTGCTGAAAAATGAACTGTGGATTTCCCGCTTTGAATTGATTTCAAAAAGCTGGTATTACGATTCTGATGAGAGTCTGAAGGAACTGAAACATTCGGAAACCATTCCCGGTTTCCGCTCCGTGATTCAATGGTATAAAAACAACCGGTAAGGAACCTATGGCAATCCCCATTTTACATACCTGGCCTCGTTATTTCGACGATCCTGACGAAGGTTTGGGCTCCAGTTACGAACGCATCATCATCAACGATTTGCTTGCAAAAATCTGTCGCAGTTTTCCTATCTCCACAGTGCTGGAAGCTCCCGCTTTTGGCTTCACCGGGCTCTCCGGCATAAACAGTCTGGCACTGGCTCAGGCAGGAAAATCTGTCACACTGCTGGATCATGATGCATCCCGTACGGAGAAAATCGCCGATCTCTGGCGCTCACTTTCCCTTAATCTGGATGCACAGACGGTGGCGTCCTACGATGTACTTCCCTTTGAAGATAATCAGTTTGACCTCAGCTGGAATTTCTCCGCTCTCTGGTTTACCGGGAATGTGGAAAAATTTCTTGCCCAACTCACTCGGATTACGCGACGGGTTATTCTGCTCTGCGTGCCGAATCGCAGCGGTTTAGGCTATGTTTCTCAGGCAATAATGGGCAGGGCGGAGCTGAAATCAGCGCTCAATGAAGAGCATATCAAGGCACAAACCTTTATCCCCATCATGAAAAAACAGGGATGGAAGTGCATCAAATGGGATTTCATCGATTGCCCTCCATGGCCAGACATCGGTATGCCAAAAGAGAAGTTTCTCTCGCTTTTTGGTTTGCAATGGCTTTTACCCACCCGGAAGCCAACACCCATTTCCATCATGGATTATTATCGGGGTGAAGATCCCGAATTTCCCGATGCCATGCGCACTCGTGCCTGGTTAGAACGCATGGCGCCGTCGCTTTTCAAACGGTTTTGGGCTCACCATCGTTACTATCTTTTCATCCCGGAGGATCCAGATGCATAAGAGAACTATCAACTGGATTTTCAGCATCGCGCTGGGATGTTTTTTTCTTTTTCTTTGGTTCAGGATGGTTAATTGGACCGAGTTTATTCAGTATTTCCACCGCTTCAACCTCACGGCAGCCCTGCTGTTTTCCGGCTTTTATATCCTGGCTTATTTCTTCCGCAGCCTCCGCTGGCGATTGATCCTCAAGCCCATTTATCGGCTAGGTGTAGCTGAATCCTTTTTTATTTTCATGGCGGGAATGATCATCAATTATCTGGTGCCTATCCGGGCCGGAGAAGTGGCAAAATCGGTGATTTTGAAAAACAAGCATGACGTGCGGATATCCCACAGTTTACCCAGCATTCTCATCGATAAGATTTCCGATCTCTTTCCCATCATCCTCATCATGATCCTCATTCCTCTGGTCTCGGTGTCCCTTAACAAAACCCTGTTCATCATCATAGGCCTGCTCTTTTTCATCTTCCTTGGTTTTATCCTGTTCCTCTTTTTTGCCGTAAATCATGCCTCCCGGGCTATCGGCATGTTGCACAAATTGCTTTTGATTTTCCCCGGAAAGTATCGCACCAAGTTGGGAGAATTTACGGAGAACTTTGTATATGGGATGGCCATAATGCGGGGGCGTACCGGTGAATACCTGCTGGTCTATCTTCTCACCATCCTTGCGGTGCTATCCGAAGCGGTCTATGTTTATGCCGTTTTCCTGGCCTTTGGCGCTGAGGTTTCTTACAGTAAAATACTCTTTGGCTATACCCTGATGAACCTTACCTACATCCTTCCTACGCCACCAGCACAAATCGGCTCCAACCAATTTATGTGGGTTCTTATTTTTTCCCTTGCCCTGGGGATAAACAAAGACCTTACCAGTGCAGCGGTTACCTTCTCACACCTGCTCACTACCCTGTGGATTTTCGCCACGGGAAGTATTTCTTTACTTGCCATTAAGATAAAGTTTCACAAGCTGGTTACGTTAATAAAAGAATAAAAGGCTGTAACAAAAATGGACAAAGATACTATCGAAATTCTGGAAAATTTAGCCACCATAAAAGATGCAATAACCGATGAAATCGGTAAGGTCATCGTCGGACAGGATGCAGTAATTGAACAGTTTCTCATAGCCCTCTTTGCCGGAGGTCACTGTTTGCTGGAAGGAGTTCCCGGACTGGCTAAAACCCTGCTCATCTCCACCATGTCAAAAGCCCTCTCCCTCAGCTTCAGTCGCATACAGTTTACTCCGGATCTTATGCCCTCAGACATTACCGGTACAGACATCCTGGCAGAAAACAAAGCCACGGGAAAACGCTATTTCGAATTTATCAAAGGCCCCGTTTTTGCCAATATCATATTGGCAGATGAGATAAACAGAACCCCGCCAAAAACCCAATCTGCTCTACTGCAGGCGATGCAGGAATATCAGGTAACGGCAGGAAACCAGACCTTTGAGTTGGCCAAGCCCTTTCTGGTATTTGCCACACAAAATCCCATCGAGCAGGAGGGTACCTATCCACTTCCGGAAGCACAACTGGACCGTTTTATGTTTAATATCACCATCGACTACCCCAGTTATGAAGAAGAAAAGCAGATAGTACAGCGCACCACCGGCGGATCTGCATCCAGTGTAAAACCGGTGCTCTCTGTGGATAAAATACTGGCAGCACAACAAGCCATACGGCAGATTCCGGTGAGTGATCATGTGTTGGATTTTGCTGTTTCTCTAGCTCGGTCAACCAGACCCCATAGTCCCCAGACCCCCGAGCTGGTAAACAAATGGGTCAATTGGGGAGCCGGGCCGAGGGCATCGCAATATCTGGTGCTTGCCGCCAAAACCAGGGCAGCATTGCACAACCGCCTCACACCGTCGGAAGAAGATGTGATACAGGTAGCAACTATCGTCCTGCAGCATCGGGTATTGATCTCTTTTGCTGCAGAAGCTGAGGGATTACATGCGAAAGATGTTATTGACAAAATAATTGCCTCAAAGAATAAATAGTTTGCGTTTATATTGATTTGATCTAAGATATTATAAAGTTTTTAGTTCAAAGATTTGGGGTAATAATGCAAAGTAAGAAAGTTATAGTGTTTAGCACACCAACGTGTGCATGGTGTAGAAAGGTAAAGGCATATCTTCGCTCTCAAGGGGTAAGATATACCGAGGTGGATGTTTCGAAAAATGCTAAAGCTGCTCGGGATATGGTGCGAAAAACCGGACAGCAGGGTGTTCCACAAATCTGGATAAATAATCATCCTGTGGTGGGGTTTGACCAAGCAAAAATCGATAGATTGTTACGCAAGTAATTTAAATGAGAGGAGGGAAGTATGACTAATAGAAAACTGATTGAGAAGTATGCAGAGTTGAGTAAACCCCTGTACACCCTGTGTTCAAAAAAAGAGTTAATCCGACGTAAATGTACAAATCTCGGTCGCATGGAATGTGAGCTACTGAACTATCTCAAGATGGCCGGAAGAGCAGTTTGCATGAATGATCTTTCAGTAGAAATGAAGGTTTCTCATAGCCGCGTCACCCGGATAATTGATTCCCTGGTAAAAAAGAAATATGTCCGTCGCTTCCCATCAAAAAAAGATCGCCGCAGCTGGCTTGCGGAAATCACCGAAAAAGGAAAAGCGATAAATGAGGAAACGCTGAAGGATTATTATCAGATTCAATCCGATATCATCAGTAATCTTCCCGAAGACAGAGTAGAAGAGATCCATGAAGCGGTTTTCTATTTTTTGGCAGCATACCATCATGCACTTCTGGAAAAAGAATCCCGGGATCTGGTCAAGTTAAATGAGCCAAAAAAGTAAGCGCACCCAACTTACTTGGCAAGGAGGAATGGCCTTCACCGTAGAGCAGGATGGTCACTCATTCCTGATCGATGCGGCAGAAGACAATGACGGGAAAGACCAGGGCCCTCGCCCCAAAGCGCTCCTTTTATCCTCTTTAGCAGGATGCACCGGCATGGACGTCGTCTCCATCCTTAAAAAAATGAAAATAACGGGCTTTACCTTTTCTCTGCAAGTAGATGCGGGGATGACAGAAAAGCACCCTAAAATATTCAAAGATGTGGTTCTGTGGTATCGCTTCGAGGGGAAAGACCTTCCTCTGGAAAGAATCCGCAGAGCCGTAGAACTATCAGAAAACACCTATTGTGGCGTGAGCGAAATGCTTCGTAAAGCAATGACGATTTCCACCAAAATAGTAGTAAATGGAGAAGAAATATGAGAAAAGTAAGTATTACATTCATCCTTCTGGCGCTGTTTATCCTCCCTCTCCTTGCCGAGAAAGTAGAGCATGAAGGCCTCACTTGGTACACAACTATCGAAGAAGGTCAAGCCCAGATGACCGAAGGCAAAACCCTCTTCTTACTCTTTACCGGTACCGACTGGTGCCCCTGGTGCGTGAAACTGCAAGATGAAATTCTGTATCAAGAAGAATTTAAAGCGTATGCGGCTGAGAATCTGGTTTTCGTAAAATTGAATTTCCTCCGCAAAACCCAGCTGCCCAAAGCCGTTGTTGACTACAACATGAAGCAGCTGAACGCGTATCATGTGAGGGGATTCCCCACAGTATTACTCTATAATGCTGATGGAGAAAAAGTGGGAACAACCGGATACATCCAAGGTGGCCCACAGAAATTTCTCAGACAACTGAACGAGCAGCTGCAGGATTATGAGCAAACACACCCTAAGAAATAACTAATCAAAAAAGACGAAACGCCTGCAGAAATGCAGGCGTTTCTTTGTAATCCTTCATCAAAAAAACCGCCGGAGAAAACTCCGACGGCGATCTGTTTTTCATCTAAACAAACGGGTTATTACCGTCCCAAATGATACCGAACACCGACATTAAATGAAACATAATCATAAACGATTGAATGATTACCTGTCCCAACCACCTCATACACGTCGCCTGACTTTTTTCTTTTCTCATAATCCAGATATCCGCTGAAGCTGTGATAAGATACTCCTACAGTAAAGATGGATTTCACCACCGTTTCCAAGCCAAAACCAAAGCATACGCCACCGCCCGACTGAGTAAAGCGAACTTTATAAGGCACTTCATCACTGTAGTCTGTGGGATACCCCAAAAACCCTTCGTTTATGGCGTTTATGCCATAACCCATCTGCGCAAAGGCAGCAAATTGGAAATGAGGGATGGAGTGAAATTCATGGCGGGCATAGCCAAACACCGGCAGATAACTGAAGGCTTTGTTGGCTAATGCCTTAAATTCCCGCTCTGCCTGCCAGCTCACGCCTACTCCCAGCTCGGTTTTTCTCCCGGTGGTATAGCCCAGTTTTGCCGTAATATCATAGCTGTTTTTTACCGCTTTATCTCCCAACCAGGTGATATGATCTTCTTCACTAAACGCCTGCCCCGATGTATTGTAGGCATTTTGCGCAGTGAAACCCCCATTCACCGAGACCACAACATTGGACAGAAAGGAAGACGTTGTCGGATTCTTGCGTTTCATCTCTTGAGAAACATCCACCAAGGCAGCGTATTGAGAGACGTTCACAGGTTTTGATGACGATGGTGCCAGCAAGATATTCAGGTCAGCTTCGGTAGCATTGGATGTCTCCTTTACTAGCCGGTTATCTATTTTGTACACCCTGTTTTCTTCAACCAGCACATAGTAATCACCCCGAAAACAGGAGATCAGTATACCTGTGATGGTAGTGTCATCGGTCAGGGTAATACTGATGGCCGACAACTGTATCAGCCACATGCCCAAGGCCAGTAATATTATCCGTTTCATGCACGTATCCTTCCTTATATGAAATTATGCCGAAGGGTTTGCCGGAGAGCGATTTACTGTCAACCGAATTGTGCAGAGTCGGGATATCAGCTGTCTTGCTTCCTGCTCCATGCAGCCTTTCTCTTGACAACAAAAAGCCAGCCCGGGATGTAGAACAAAATTTGTGAATAAATAGGATTGATAATTATGCAAGAACATACAATAAGAGCGGTTATTTTCGATATGGATGGGGTTTTGCTGGATAGTGAGCCTCTCTACTATGATATACAACAAGAGCTGTTTCGCTCGTTGGGCTTTGAGGTTTCAGAAGAAGAATACGGCCATTTTATCGGTCTTACCATGGAAAGCATGTGGCAAAAACTCAAAGAGACACATGGACTAAAACAGAGTGTTCCACAGCTGATAAAGCAAAACAACAAAGCCATTCTCAAAGCCTTTCGCCATAGGGATCACTTTATTCCCATCCCATTCCTGCTGGACTACATGCACCAGTTGCAGAGCGAGGGCAAAGTGCTGGCAGTTGCATCATCCACAGCTAAAGAAATCATTACCATCATCCTGGAAAAATTGGGTCTGACCTTCTATTTTCAGGAAGTGGTAAGTGGCGAAGAAGTTCCCGCTGGTAAACCTGCACCGGATATCTTTTTGGAAACCGCCTGCCGTTTGGGACTGGAACCCGCAGAATGCCTGGTTATAGAAGACAGTGCCAACGGTGTATCCGCCGCCAAAGCAGCCGGGATGCAATGTCTGGGATTTGCCTATTCACTTTTTGGTGACCAGGATCTTTCTGCAGCGGACAAAGTGGTTTCCGGGTACGACGAGTTGCTGGAAGAGCTGTGAATATCGCCATTCTGCATCTCTTGGATGGAGCAGCCCAAGCCCGTGGCCTCACCGTTATCATCGATGTGTTCCGCGCCTTTTCAACCGCCTGCTACCTCTATGCCAATAATGCGGAAAAGATAATCCCCGTGACCACGGTGGAAGAGGCTTTTGAGCTGAAAAAAACCTTGGGGAACACGGTGTTACTGGGAGAGGTAGGAGGTAAGGTCATCCCGGGGTTTGACTTTGACAATTCACCAGCCCATATAGAGAATGAAAATTTTACGGGCAAAACCGTGATTCATCGCTCCAGCAGTGGCACTCAGGGACTCATTGCCGCTCAGCAGGCCACGGAAGTAATTACCGGAAGTCTGGTAAATGCCGGGGCCATTGTGCGGTATATTCAGTTGCGGCAACCTGCCGAAGTAAGCCTGGTATGCATGGGATGGTCGTGTCAATATGCCACCGAAGAAGACAACCTCTGCGCAGGCTATATCAAAGCCTGCCTGGAAGGTAGAGCATTTCCATTGGATGCATCCATCGCAGCCCTGAAAGAGACTGCTGGGAAACGTTTCTTTTTACCTGAAAATCAGCAATCCGAGCCGCAGCGTGATTTTTATCTGTGCACTCGGGTCAGTCCTTTTCCCTTTATCCTGAAACGGCGTTTTGAAGCCGCATCCGGCCATTATTACCTGGAATCTGTAGCTGTTGACATCCCTGCCTGCTAATCCTCGGCACTCCTGATATTTTTATAACACCTCCAGGTTGGCGTGAGCAATCCATTTCCATCTATTTTCAGCATATTGAAACACGCTGAGCCGAGGTGCGGGATTTTTATTTAGCACTTCACCGTCGATGACTTCTTTCGCCTGAACAAAGTACGTTACAATGATGGTATTTTTGTTGTGTGTTTCAGTAAAGTTGGTGAGGGTAAATTCACCCATTTCCAGCTCTTTTGCCAAGGCAAGTTCCTCTGCTTTGTTCCGTGGCCCATCGGTATGTATCGATTGAAAGTCATCGGCTATAAACGAGGTAAGTGCGGTGATATTGTTGGTTTTCAGCAGTTCGAAGGTATATCTTACTAATTCTTCGCCCTTCCCGTTCTGGTATTCCACCACATCAACCTTACAGCCAACAACCATCAACATCAGCGCAGCGCAAAGCCACAGTAATTTTCTTTTCATCTCATCCTCCCAAAATCCTGTTTCCTTCTCATACGAGATGTTTTTTGGCCAGTGGAATGTCAAGTATTTCATAAACTTACATCATCCATTCGCCTTCAAGCATGCCATCCTTCGGAATTTCACCTTTTCTCAGCAATTGTCCTTCAGCTTTTCGTTTGACAGAAAATTTGCGAAAAAAAATTGTGCGGTAAATAAAATATTAAAAGGAGTCAATTATGCCGTTTATCTCCAATACAGAAGAACAGCAACAGGAAATGCTTACGGCTTGCGGTGTGAAAAGTTTTGACGAACTCATCTCGACGATTCCCAAAAAATTTATCCACCATGACCGCTGCTCCCTGGAAGACGCATACTCCGAACTGGAAATCACGCGTAAAATGAATGCTCTCGCTGCCAAAAACGCAGCGGATTTCAATTCCTTTCTGGGAGCAGGGATTTACGATCACTTCATTCCTGCTGCCGTTGATCACATGTTGTTACGTCCGGAATTTCTCACTGCCTACACCCCTTATCAGGCGGAAGTAAGCCAGGGAACCCTGCAATACATCTATGAATATCAATCGCTTATTTGCGAACTTACCGGGATGGAAATAGCAAATGCCGGAATGTATGATGGCGCTACCGCCTGCGCAGAAGCCATCCTGATGGCTGTACGAAAAACCAGAAAAACCAAGGCAATCGTTTGTGGCTCGGTAAACCCGCTGTACCTCAGAGTGATTCAGGTGTACACCGAAGGTCAGGGGGTGGAAATTGTGGTGATTCCATCTAAAAACGGGGTCGTGGATACCGATGCCCTTGCTGCAGCAATAGATGACAAAACAGCCAGCGTACTGTTACAAACGCCGAACTTCTTCGGCAACATCGAAAACGCTTTTGCCGTGGAAAAACTGGTACATGCATCCAAAAAAGCACTTTTTATCGTGGCAGTCGACCCCATATCTCTGGCTGTGTTGAACGCTCCCGGCGAATACAATGCCGACATCGTTGTTGGCGAAGGTCAGAGCCTGGGGAACAGCATGAATTTCGGCGGGCCACTGTTTGGCTTCTTTGCCGCCAAAGCATCGCTGGTACGCAACATGCCGGGACGCATCGTAGGAGCTACCCTGGATGCCGATGGCAAAACATCCTACGTTCTCACTTTGCAGGCTCGTGAGCAACACATCCGCCGAGGAAAAGCCACTTCAAACATCTGTTCGTCAGATCAGCTATGCTCCCTGGCAGCCACAGTGTATATGTGTTTGATGGGACCTGCGGGACTGAAAGAAGTGGCTGAGCAATCCACCACAAAAGCTCACTATCTGGCAGGAAAAATCGCTGCTCTGGATGGCTATGCCATGGCTTCTGATCAGCCTTTCTTCAAGGAATTCGCTATCACCACACCCCGTCCAGCAGCAGAAATAGTAGAGGTGCTCAAAGATAAAAAAATCTTTGCCGGGGTGGATCTGGCACCCTTTGGCAACCCAGACATGTTGCTTATCGCCGTTACCGAAAAAAAAACCAGAACCGATCTCGATGCCTTGGTTGCTGCCCTTCAGGAGGTGAATAATGGCTAATCTGATATTTGAAATGCACGCTCCCGGACGCAAAGGATACACCCTTCCCAAAAACGACGTGCCCACACCCATAGCCACATGCATCCCACAAAATTACTCCCGCACCGCACCCCTGCGTCTGCCGGAAGTAAGCGAACTGGATGTGATGCGTCACTTCATCGAACTGAGCCAACTCAACCACTTCATCGAGAAGGGATTTTATCCTCTGGGCTCCTGCACCATGAAGTACAATCCCAAAATAAATGAAACCCTGGTACGCAATCCCGGCTGGAATAACATCCATCCCCTGCAACCCCAAGACACGGTGCAGGGAGCATTGGAAGCGATGTATGACCTGCAGCGGGATCTGGCCGAAATCGCCGGCTTTGCTGTAGCTACTCTGCAACCGGTTGCCGGCGCTCAGGGAGAATTCACCGGCCTCAAAGTTATCGCCGCCTATCACAAGCACAATGGCGACACCCACAAAACCAAAATCTTGCTGCCAGACTCTGCCCATGGCACAAACCCTGCCAGCGCATTCATGTCCGGATTTGAGATCGTGGAACTGCCATCCAACGATAAAGGAATGGTTGACCTGGAAGCTTTGAAAGCAGCAATCGATGAAAACGTTGCCGGCTTCATGCTCACCAATCCAAATACACTGGGCATCTTTGAATCTCAGATAGAAGAGATATCCAGGCTGGTTCACAGCGTAGGTGGCCTGATGTACATGGATGGTGCAAATTTCAATGCTTTGATGGGCTTGGTAAAACCCGGTGAAATCGGCTTTGACGTGATGCACTATAATCTGCACAAATCCTTCGCTACTCCTCACGGAGGCGGCGGCCCCGGATCCGGCGCAGTTGGTGTGAGAGAAGATCTGGTAAAATTTCTCCCCTACCCCATGGTGACAAAAGAGGGAAGCCAATACGTCCTCTGCAACAACGACCAAGAGACATCCATAGGGAAAGTGCACGCTTTCTATGGCAACTTCGGTGTGAATCTCCGTGCTTACATCTACATCAAAATGCAGGGAGCAGACGGCATCATGCGGGTTTCTCGCAATGCCATAATCAACGCAAATTACATCATGCGGAAACTGGAAAAATACTACCATGTACCCTTCAACGACAACTGCATGCATGAATTTGTGGCCAGTGGTGAATGGCAGAAGGAAAAGTATGGCATCAAAACCCTGGATATTGCCAAGCGCATTCTGGACAAAGGGTACCATGCTCCTACCATCTACTTCCCCCTTATCGTGCATGAGGCCATGATGATAGAGCCCACCGAAACCGAAAGCAAAGAGACTTTGGACGCATTTATCCAAGCCATGATCGACATCGCCAAAGAGTGCGAAGAGACCCCTGAACTGGTAAAAAACGCTCCTCAGAATACGCCTATCCGTCGGGTTGATGATACCCTGGCAGTGCGTCAGTTAAATCTTCATTACACGTGGTAACCCTGAGGGTATACCTACCGATAAAAGCAGGTCTGCAAACTCAGACCTGCTTTGCTTTATCGGAGTTTTCCATTATATTTTCATTTATGCAAAAGTGTGTAATATTTATGGACGTGAAATAATGATGGCAACAATTTGCCATCATGAAATTTATGAGGAGATATGAGATGAGAAAATTAGTTTTGTTTCTGATCATCAGCAGCTTTTCACTGCTGTCTGCATCAGTGTTATTGTGGAATAACGAGAACGGATCCTGGCACTACCCCCATCCTGAAACCGGCGTACCTTCTGCCGGATATCAAGGTATTGAAGAAGTGCTCAATGAACTGAATGTGACCTTTGAGATAGTGCAGGTTTTGCCTGCCGATCTGTCTGGCTACAGCGTCGTCTTTGCCTCTCTGGGCTCATGGTGCGAAACCTGATCGCTGATACCTCCTGGCACCGTGAGTGCCTCTGATCAACAGCGAATACTGGATTTTCTTTCCGCCGGCGGAGCTCTGTATGTAGAGGGAACCAATGTGGGAGAAGACCACAATGGCACCGCATTTTGGGATGCACTGGGCGCAAGTTACCTGGGCCAGGGGCCACTACATGGTGATATTTCCACCGTCGCAGGGGAGCAAAATTCCTTCCTGGCACCCAAAATATATGACTACATGAGCAATACCGACGCCGACATTTACATCAACCGCTTTGCCCCCGGCACAGGGGAGGTACTCCTCTCTTCCCATAATCCCGACTATGCCCGGGTGATAACCCATGAAAATGGTCAATCCCGCACCATCGTTTCATCCCTTATCTTCGGCGCCCTGGCAGATGACATCGGCTTTACTACCAAGGTGAATCTGATGCAACTGTACCTCAATTTTTTGACAAATAAACAGGAGCCCACCATCCAGGCATCGGAAGAATCCATAGACCTTGGCCTTACCATGCCCAATGGTGCCATCTCAGACACCCTTTACATCCAAAATATCGGCGGCTCTCCCCTGGATGTCTCATCCATCACCTTGAGTGGCAATGCCTTCAGCATCTCTGCTCTGCCATCTGTAGAATTGGCGTTTGGGATGGAAACCCCTATCATCGTCACATACCCCGCAGCAAATTCCGGGGATTTCACCGGCTCTGTCGATATCATCTCAAACGACCTCACAAACACCGTGCTCTCCATACCCGTCTCAGCCAGCAGCTACCAGCCCCCTACGGTAAATGGCCCCACTTCCCTTACCGGAGAAGCGCAACCCGGAGAGACGGCTTCCGACACCTTTACCCTGAGCAACAGCGGCGAGCTACCCCTGGATTATTGGCTGGATATCCGTCCCGATAACCCCAAAGCAGGCGGCCCTGACGGATTTGGCTACAGCTGGACGGACAGCAACGACCCCGGCGGCCCGGAATATTCCTGGGAAGATATTTCCGCTACCGGCACTCTGCTGGAGCTCACCGGGTCAAACAGCTTCATCGAAGTCGATCTGCCCTTCGGATTCCCCTTTTATGGCAGCATCCACAACCAGATAAAGATCACCTCAAACGGGTATCTTACCTTCCATGAAGATGGTACCGATCGCACAAACGATCCCATCCCAAATGTGGTCTACCCAAACGACTCACTTTTTCCCTTCTGGGACAACCTGTCCGCTGATTCTGGCTCGCTTTACTATTGGCAGGATGCAGCCAACAACCGTGTAATCATCCAATATAGCGACTGGACACTGAGCAGCGGCTACGGCAACTACTCCTTCCAGATTCATCTCTACAACAATGGTGACATTTACTTTTATTATGAACACATGGAAGGCACCCTCACCTCGGCCACCATCGGCATAGAAAATCAAGATGGAACCGACGGATTGCAGATTGCCTATAACGAGCCCTACATGGAAGATCAGCTGGCGATCAAGATTTCCAGCGGCATTCCATGGCTATTTCTGGATGCCTACACCGGCACCATCCTGCCCGGTGATGCCGTGGAAGTTGCCATCACCTTCGATGCAACCACTCTTTCCGTGGGAGATTACACCGCGGCTTTGCACGTAAACAGCAATGACCCCATTCACCCGCAGGTAATCATCCCCACTACTCTGCACGTAGCTCCGGTATCTGCTGATGCCCCCCTGACAAACACCACGATGACACTGCAGAATTTCCCAAATCCCTTCAATCCCAGCACCACGATTTCCTTCTCGTTACCCCGGGATGCAGCCAGCTCCAGTGCCGAACTGCAGATTTTCAACAGCCGTGGCCAGTTGATACGCAGTGAATCTCTGCCTCTGGATGGCACTTCATCCACTCACTCGTTTGTGTGGGATGGCACCGATAAAAACCGCGCCACCATGGCCAGTGGACTCTATTTCTACCGTGTGAAAGCTGGCAAATTCACTGCATCCAAGAAGATGCTATTGATGAAGTAATATCACGTTAAACATAATAAAAAAAGCGGCTTCCGATTTCTGGGAAGCCGCTTTTTTGCGTTTCAAACTATTTGAGTAACAGACATTTCCCTGTGGTCTTCTGCATGCCATCTACCGATAAACGATAGAAATAAATACCGGATCCCACGCTAACATCGTTGTCATCCTGGCCATTCCACACTACCGCATGGGTGCCGGCGGTAAAGAAATCGTTGACCAGGGTTTTCACCCGTTGGCCCCGGCAATTGAACACCGATATTTCAGCCTTGGCATCTTGAGGAAGAGCAAAGGAGAAGGAGGTAGACGGGTTGAAAGGATTGGGATGCACCTGCATACTGAAGACATCCTGAGAAGGCGGAATCACCTGTGGATCGGTGCCAACCAAGGTAGTGATATCAATCTTTTGCACAAAGTGCTCCCGCTCAAATTCCCCTTCAAAGGGTTTATACCCGCAACTCAAGGCCAAATAGATGGCGTCATCGGTTACCACCATATCTTCGATGTGTTCCATGTCTGGGCGGCTCATCAGGGGTTCTGCAGATTCCGGTTGTTGCACAGTTCCATCGGGTGCCAGTATGGCATAGGTAAATTGAACATCACTGCTCTGACTGGCGAAGCATAACACAACCACATCATCGTTGCGCATCATACGTAGTTCATAAATCTGGGAATTGAGGCTGGTGTACGTAAAGCTCTGGGAAGGAATAAGGTTTTGCTGTAAATCGTAGGTAGTTACATGTACCGCTACACCATACTCATATCCTGCGATAGTAACGCCATCGGTAGTAGTGGAAATCTGTAGATTGTTATAGTTCACATAGTCGACACTCAGAGGTGTTTGCCACACTATCTGGCCTTCATGAAGATAGTAGATTTTGTATTCTTCATCCTCTTTGTATATGGCAAAAGCATCGGTTTCATCGCCTTGAAAAAGGGGATTTGGATAGGCATTGACTAACAGGGGTTGCCCCAATGTTCCATCTTCCTGTATCGCGCAAATGCCTTTAGTCAGAGAATCCTGAGAATAAAAAAGCGTATTACTCTGAATGTACGGGGTACAAGACCAGAGAGGCATAGGCTGGATAAGTGGCTGATTCCAAGCAGGGCCGGATGGCAAAATTTTGATCATGATCAGATCAGTGACTTCATCTCCGTATCCCATTCCGTAGAACACATATCCATCATAGAATGGGGAAACAGTAAATTCATCTAGGTAATTATAATCTAAAACATATTCATAGGCCTCTGGCCACAGGGGTGTACCTTCGGTATTGTATGCTTGGATAAAAAGAGTATCTGGGCCTGAAGGATTGTATTTTGAGCCATAGCTGAACAAAATGGTATCATCGGCATACCACGAATCTACCACAGGCAGGATGGCTTTTCCGTTTGCCTGATACTGGGGTTGGCCACTTTCGTTATATTTCTGGGTCATCAGAGAATCCCGAGAATTGGACGACCAGTACACCGAAAGTCCATCAGTTTCTTTTACCAGACGTGGTGTAAAAAGATCTTTTTCGTTTTGGCGCAAAATCTCAGTGTGGTTAACTGTACCATCGGCGCGTTCGGCAACCAGAGCCTCAGTGCCACTGCTCTCTGCTCCACACCACGTGTAACCGTTCTGGATAGCATGAACTCCTTCAAACAAGAAGTTGTTAAATTCTACAGTGTTTCCAAAACCATCCGCAGTAACAGGGAGAATGTAATTGAGATATTCACCGTTTTCTTCCTGGTATACCGCGATGAAATCGTCTTCCTGATCATAAGCTATCCACATATCGGATGAGCCATTTGGGTATATATAACTGGCCAGACTGTTTCCGCTGTAGTCAAACTTCTGGATAGCTAAGAAATCTTCGTCGTCGTCATTAACCCCATAGAAATAGCCGTTTCCAGCCATATACTGGGTATAAAACCCATGATCTAAAGTGCAAAGGGTTTGAGGTTCATCCCCGGTTAATGAAAACCCATTTTCGTCTAAACACCACATTTTTAACAGATCTTCTTCGGGGAAGAAGGTGTAGAATTTTCCATCCATGAATTTCGTTTCATGAATGGCAGAGGTAAAATATTGAGTTGAATGGGCAGTTTGATTTCCGGCACTGTCATACACATGCAGGGAGATATTTTGGTCTTTGAGCGACACAACTCGCAAAAAATCGTCTATAACTACAACTGCTTCGACGGTACTTCCGCTGGAGATTCCCGGTAGCAGGATGTTATCCCAAATCACTGCCCCCTGAGCATTGTAATAGGATGCATGAAGGTCATAGTAATCATGGAAAATGATAATACTACCGTCATCCAGCACCACCTGTTTTTTAAAATTACCGGGTAATTCGGTTTGCCATTGCACCACACCATCAAAGTTGAGGCAGTACAGCATATAGCCATCAATTTCTTCATTGTATGATCGCAGGTAGATCGTGTTTTGGCCAGCCAGATAGATCCCCAGCACACCCATGTATGAGGAGCTTTCCACAAGAGTTTGGGGCTGTGTCCACAGCGGGTTACCGTTGTAATCGGTTTTTTGCAGTTTCAGTTTGCGAATGCCGTCTTCCTTCTCAGCCCAACACAGGTAGAGGTCATTATCTTGTGTAACGATGGATTTTGCGTTATATATAAAAGTTCCCTGGTACATCGTTGAGCCATTTCCCCAACAGACTTCTGCAAGAAGAGCAGATGTTACTACCATCAGCAGTAGAAAAAGTGTGATACGTTTCATACGTCCTCCGTATTCAGTTCATGTCATCATCGCTCTCGTAATGTGCGGGAGCACCAGTTTCCGAATTTCCTATCAGCAATGATTATCCCCCTCATTCTGTGGCTGGACATCTATGCAAAGACCGTCATCGGATAATCTCGTGATATTTTCTCTCCAGCAGATTGCAGATTGTTATGTTCTCTTTTCGTGTCAAATCAATTTTTTGCTGTATTTCTCGTAAGTACTCTTCACATCATTTTCAATCGAGTTATGTTCTTGACTCATGTTTGGCCATGGCGTTATTTAGATACAATAAAGGAGCGCTTATGAGTTTGTATGATGAGCAAAAAAATGGAAAAATTTCGCTTCAATGCTGGCGCATGCATCCTTACCCCTGTGTGGTGCGTGTTTCATGGCAAACCTGTTCAGGCAGCATTGCTGGCAATATTGTGGATATTCCACAGGTTTCCTCCCTGGAAGTTTGCTATCCATTATTCTCAAGGTTTTCTTGGCTGCTTTCTCCCTGTATTATGGTTCCATAGGCAATGCCATTGCCATGGAGTCTGGTATATACCTGGATGAACCCGAAAGACTCTTTGTGCAGCGCAGATGGGCTACATGGGGTTTGATAATCCTGATTCTTTACTTCGCTTTTGCCCATGTGTTTCACGTCATTTTTGCCGGTTTTCATATTCTCAATTTTGGAATTGAAGTCATCAGCCAGTAGCACTTATCTTCATTTGTTTTTTTTCTGGATGCAGGGAGCATGTTTTGACCAGAAGCGAGACCTATTCAGGATGGTTCCGATAATCTTACTTCTCAGACGGGTATGTGTCGTCATCCATAAACGCACAAAAGCTCCCGTTGGGAGCTTTTAAAATAGAAAGAGA
>JAGGWK010000041.1 GCA_021157525.1 Candidatus Cloacimonadota bacterium
GTGGTTTTTCCCAATATGCTGATGGCATGGGTGGGGCAGAAGGAGACGCATCGCATGCAAAACTGGCATTTATCACCGTATTCCGGGTAGTTATCCATCACGATGTTATCTACCGGGCAGAGCTTGAAGCAGAGTCCGCAGCGGATGCACTTGGTTTCGTCTATTTTTATGGGAAGTTTCAGCGCCATTTTACCCCAGGTTTTCTTCTTGTTCACTAGCTTAAAGACATTGGGGATTAATGACAGTTTAGGCCATGAGCTGATGCCGAAGAGCAGGTCATGGGCAAATTTGCGGGCAGTCTGCATCCCTGCATCCCGTTTACGCTGATTGCGCACCTCCCCCTTGTTTTTCATCAAGTTTGATGGCATTTTAATTTCTCTGGCTCCGATGGTGGTATAGCCTTTGGCTTGGAGAACGTCGCGTAATGGTCCTACGATGCCGCCGGAAAACGATCCCATAGTATCCACCATAAAAACCTCGGTGTGCTGATCGGTGGTGGGAAGATTGCGCAGAAAATCCCACACGAAAGGGTAGGTGCTCTGGACGGCTACCGGAAAGGCCAGACCAATCACGTGGCTTGGATCCAGCTTTTCCGGGTGACAATGCTCCATGCGCTGCAGGGTTACGCTGCAATCGTGGGCAATGAAAAAATCCTGCATGGCCTGCACCACCAGCAAGGTATTGCCGGTGCCGCTGAAATAATAAAAATCAATCTCTCTTCCCTTCATTGTTTCCTCTCCTTCATAAATTTTTTTACACAATTCAAAAAGCGGCCATTTTGCTCTGCCGTGCCCACGGTTACCCGCAGCGTATTGGCCAACACAGGGTGGCTCCACACAGCCCGCACAGCGATTTCGTTTTCATTCAAAAAGTCAAAAAGCCGGGGCGTTTCTTCCCCCACGCTAAAAGTGAGAAAGTTCGTGGCACTGGGGTGTACTGTCATCCCGTCTATGGTAGCCATGGATGCAAACAGCTGTTGCTTGAGCTCTTTTACCCGGGCGTTGTGCTGCAGAAAAAGATTCTGCTTCTCCAGCATGGCGCACACCGTGGCCTGGGTGAGCAGACTCAGATGAAAAGCCGTCATCACCTTTTTTAGTTCCCCTATCACCTCCGGCCGGGCGATGCAGTAGCCAAAGCGTAGGCCTGCAGCGGAAAAGCCTTTGGAAAAAGAGCGTACCAGCACCAGATTCGGGTAGTCATCCAGCTTCTCTTTCCACGTGACGCCGGAAAACTCGTAATAGGTTTCGTCGATGAGAATCAATTTTGCAGGATTAGCTTCTATCACCGTTTTTATGCAGGATGCATCCAGCAGATGCCCGGTGGGATTGTTTGGGTTGCACAGAATTATCAGCTTGCAATCTTTGTGGTTGCAAGCATCCAGAAAGGAAGCTAAGGGAAATGAATAATCCGGGGCAAAGTTTACCAGCCTGATCCCCATGCCCACAGCGGAGGTGTAGCTCTGGTAATCGAAGTAGGAGGGGGCGGCGGAAACCCCAAAGGATTCGGCGTTTTCTCTGGTGGCTACAAAGAGATAATAGAGCATTTCATCAGCGCCATTGCCTACGGCCAGCCATTCCCGGGGAACTTCGGCGTAGTCGCTCAGTCGCTGAAACAGTTCGTCGGTGATGGGATTGAAATAGCGGTTCAGCGGCACCGCATCCAGCTTGTGCAGGACTGCATCCTGAATGGATTTCCACAATGGAAGAGTACTTTCATTCAGGCACATCATATCGTTTTTGTGGGGCACATTTACCACCACGGGTTTTTTCTTTTTCAAGTCAGATCGAAAGGTTAACATGGTTCCTCGCTTTTTTCTTTACGTTGAAATATTGCCGTGGGAAGTTTGACGTCAATGAAAAAATTGCGCCAGATGAAGCTTGACGAAGGCGACGGCAAACCCTAAAGAGACATCAAGCAAAGGGAGGTACTATGGCACAGGAGTTTGATGTAGAAAGATGGTGGAAGCAAACCCGTAATCTGCTGATTGTTATGATGCTGAATCCGGTGATACTGGTGGTGATAGCGCTGATTTTGCGAAGCTCGGTTCCGGCATTGCGCCAAGGCGGTTTGGCACCCGATGGGCCGATGATCGTGCTCTATGTCGCCTGTGGCCTGGTGGCGCTGTTGGCTCTTTTGTCGGTGCTGAGGCGCAAACGCAGCATCGCGTATTTCTTGTCTAAACCCTTGGAGCTGGAACAGGTTTTGGTACTGTATCGGAGCCTGATGATTCGTAATATGGTGTTGAGCCATGGCGTTGCTATCGGTGGATTCGTCTTCTTTTTGCTCTTTGGCAATCTCTCGGTTTTTCTGGGAGGAGTGGTGCTTTCTCTGGTTTTTTCTTTCTTTCATTTCCCCCGTAAAAATGACCTGGGAATGGAAATTTTATAAATGAGTAAGGAGTTTTTATGAGTAAACTTATGGTGAGTGTATCGGGTGTCCGCGGGATTTTCGGCGAAACCCTCACGCCAGATATTGTTCTGAATTACGCAGCCCATTTCGGTGCTTTTTTAGGAAAAGGAACCATCGTCATCGGTAGAGACAGCCGGGTAACCGGGCCTCTGATGCTGCATGCCGTGGTGGCTGGATTGCGCAGTGTAGGGTGCGATGTGGTGGACCTGGGGGTGGTTTCTACTCCTACGGTGCTGTTGGCTGTGGAAGAATCCAGCGCCATCGGCGGTATCTCCATCACTGCATCTCACAATCCTGCCCAATGGAATGCCATGAAATTTGTTGATGGCAACGGCATGTTCCTGTTTCCCCGGCGGGCGGCAGCCTTTTTGTCCACGCTGGAGCAGCCGATAACCTGGGCAGCCTGGGATGCAATTGGCAGTTACCGCCAGGATGCAGAGGCTTCCAGACGACATATCGATAAGGTTCTGGCCATTTCCTATCTGGATGCAGATGCCATCCGGGCCCGCAAATACAAAGTGGTGATAGACACCGTGAATGGTGCCGGCGGAGTGATTGCTCCCCAATTGCTGCGTGAGCTTGGGTGCGAAGTGATCGAGCTGAATACCCAACCTACCGGTCTTTTTGCCCACACTCCCGAACCGCTGAACAAAAATCTGGGACAGCTGGAAGCCGCCGTGAAAGAGCATGGAGCCGACATCGGTTTTGCCACAGATCCCGATGTGGATCGGCTGGCAATTGTCGCCGAAGACGGTACATGCATCGGCGAAGAATTTTCCTTATTGTTGGCAGAGCGCTTTGTGCTGGCCAGAAATTCCGGCGACATTGTCACCAATCTTTCATCGTCTATGGCATCGGAAGACAATGCTGCTCTTTACGGCGTGAAGGTGCATCGCACCAAGGTGGGAGAAATAAACGTGGGCAAAAAGATGATGGAAGTGGGCAGCCCCATTGGTGGCGAAGGCAATGGCGGCGTGATCTGTCCTGAGGTGCATTACACCCGTGATGCACCGGCAGGCATCGCTCTCATTTTGGGTTATATGGCCGAAAGTGGCAAATCTGTTGGCCAGCTGACCGCCGAGATTCCCCACTACTATTTTGCCAAAAACAGGGTGGAAGTTGCGCCGGATATGTTGGATGACATCATGGAAAAGGCTGAAGATATTTTTGTCGATGTTCCCAAAGACCGCACCGACGGGCTGAAGATTACAGGAGGAAATTATTGGATTCACATTCGCAAAAGCGGCACTGAGCCTATTGTGCGGGTGTATGTAGAAAGCGAGACGGCTGAACGTTCGGAACAGCTTTGCCGGGAAACAATTGCTAAGCTAATGGCATAATAAGGCTATCTGAAAGCTGAAGCAGTTTTTAAAACTCCCTCCGACGTTTTCCTCAATGTCGGAGGTTTTTGTTTAGTTACAAAAATTCTCTACATCATTATGCGTTTCTTCAAAGCTCCTGATGTGCTGAATCACTGCTTTGGCTTCACCGTTTTGGGTGATGATCATGGGGGGTGATTCTCTGCCACATCTCGCAGTACTTTGGCTGCATTGGACTTGAGATAGCTAAACGGTTTTATTGATTTAGTCCCCCAAAGAGGAATTTTTTCAAGTGTGTCTGGTGTTACATAGCGAAAGTCACCCTGATAAAAAAGCGGGTAGAAAAGGTGGATGGGAACAGGTACTTTTCAGCTGAAACCTGCCTGCCATTGGCAGATAGCTGAAGGCGTGAAGATGGCAAGCAGAAACATCGTGGTACAGATACAAAAAAAGGCAGGACAAAGGGACATCCTGCTTGAATTATTTTACGGAAAATCTACCCATTATCCCGATAGATGCAGGTGCTTTTCCGGGTGGAGTCTTTGGTGCATTGGCGTACGCAATTCATGCAGTGGATGCAGTTGGGATCGGTGATGTATTCCCTGGTGCCGAGGTCGATGTGCATGGGACAGTAATTGGGACAATTGGGGCATTGGATGCTGTTCTGCACGTTACGGAAGATGGTGATGCGTTTGATTTTCAACAGTCGGCCCAGGTATTGGAAGAGGTTCATGAGGGCGCCATAGGGGCACAAATAGCGGCACCAGAAGCGCTCGATGAAGAAGCCACCGACGCCGATGACAGCCAGCAGGATAGCGCCGCCGATGGTGATGCGCTGCGGATGGCCCAGAGAAACCACAGGACAGAACTTCATGTAGATAAATTGCACCGAAAACCATGCGGCGATGATGGTACCCGTAAGCACAAGGTATTTAACAACGCTAAGGATGCGGTGAAGCCGGTCTGGAATGGTGTGAATGAATCTCGATTTTCCCTTGCGCAGACGATAGATGTATTCTTGCAGCGTCCCCAAAAAGCAGATATAGCCGCAGAATTTCCGACCGATAAACATGGTGGTGATAGCGATAAGCAGGCCGATGATGGAGGTGATGGGATATACCACGATGCCATGGGCGGCCATGGTGCCAAAACACACCGAAGCGTAGGGACAAAAGGCATGAGTGACAGGCAATACGCCTTGGATGATGAAAAACAGAAGCATGATCCAGCCGATGAAACTCACCAGTTGGATGGCTCTGCGCACTTTGTATTGCGTCATGAAACGGTTATCTCCGTACCACGCTTAAATACATGGATTATGGCGATTTTGGAAAAATCGGTTTCTTCTGTGATGGAGCTGTTTAGTACTACGAAGTCTGCATCCAAGCCTCGTTGTAACGTACCGATGCGGTTTTCATCGTGGGATATCCGCGCCGCCCGGGAGGTGTAAAGGCTGATGGCATCGTGTGCCGAAAGCTGCTGGGCGGGATTGTGGTGATGCATTGCGGCATGGATGCCAGCCAAGGCGTCCAGTTCGGTAACGTACCAATCGGAGCCGCCACTGCAGGTGATGCCATGGGCCATGATGGAGGCGAATCGATTTGTGAGGCGGGTGCGTTCTTTCCCAAGTACGGTTTCATAGAGGCCACCGGGACCTCCCCAGAGGCGGTCAAACATCGGTTGCATCACTGCTGTAATCCTGGCCTCTGCCATATCTTTCAGCATCCCGTCATCCACAAGTTCGTTGTGGATGAGCTCGTGCCGCAGGTCTTTGGGATGTTCCCGCTGCACCTGCAGGTAGCAGCGGAGAATCTGTTTTATCGCCCGGTCGCCAATGCAGTGAACAGCCACCTGCAAATCTGCGGCATGAGCCTGGCGGATCATGTTCATCCACATTTCGTCACTCTGGTAGAGTTCGCCGCTGGTGGTGGGATCATCGGAGTAGGGCTCAGAAAGTGCGGCGGTATGAGAGCCGAAGGAACCGTCTGCCAGGATGCATCCGCCAATACGGGATGCCCCGAGGTTCAGCGCTGTAGGCACATCGGTGATTTGGGGATAGAGGATAAAATCGATGGGGAAATTGGCCGCATTATCTTCTATCAGTCGATAATGTTCGGGATTGTTTCGGCCGTTTCCTATCATGGTGTGTATGGTGGTGTGGCCTCTTTGCAGCGCAGCCCGGGCCGCCTGATGGTAGGCTTGCAAAATCCCTTCATCATCCAGATTGAGATGAAACCAGTTGGCTGCTACATCGTTTGGTCGTTTGAAAAGATAGCCGTCAAAATCTGCTGGCAGCGGCTCTTCCCAAGGGATGCGGCGGGCGGCGATGGAATTTATCACGCAGGAATGGCCATCCACCCGGCGCAAAATCAGTGGTGTGTCCGGCCAGATTGCATCCAGCTCGGCAGCGGTGGGAAAGCGTTGTTCAGTGATGGCGTGTTCATCGAAGTGAAAGGCAAAAATCATCCCGCCGATGGGTTTGGTTTCCCGCAAAGCGGCAAAGACGTCATCCAGGGTTTTTGCCTGGTGAAGGTTTACGCCCAGAGAATAAAGGCCACCTTCGAAGGAGTGGGTGTGGGTATCGATAAATCCAGGATAAACCCAGGCGCCATCCAGATCAATAAGTTCCGCTCCGTGGTAATTCGTCGGTTCTTCTGCGTACATTTTGATGATTTTGCCGCAGTCGGTGAGCATGGCGCAGTAGGTTTCGCCAGGGTCGCTCATGCTAATAAAGTGAGCGTTGGTAAAGAGTTTCATAGCATTTCAAAGAGCTCCTCTAAGAGTTTTCTGAAGGTGGTGATGGGAAATCCCATCACGTTGAAATAGCATCCTGAAATAGAACGGATAAATTGGCTGCCGTAGCCCTGGATGCCGTAGGCTCCGGCCTTGTCCATAGGTTCCCCAGTGGCGATGTACTGATTTATCTCATCGGGAGAGAGGGGGAGAAATTCTACCCGGGTTCGAGCAAAATCGCTGAGCACAAGATTATGACATCCCACCGTGATGCCCGTATAAACCTGATGAATGTGGCCGGAAAGCATCTCAAGGTAGTGTCGTGCTTCCATCTGGGATGTGGGTTTTCCAAGGATTCGCTTGTTCAGGCTCACTACCGTATCTGCTCCCACCACGATGCAGTCGGCATCCACTTTTTTCATCACATCCCGCACCTTTAGTTCTGAGTGCTGACGCACCAGATTCCGGGGAATTTTGGAAACAGATGATTCGACAATATCGGATGGCATCCGGACGGCTTTGAGCCCCAGTTGCTGAAAGATCAGTTTTCTCCGTGGAGATTGAGAAGCCAGCACCAGTTGACGACCTTGTAGCATTCTATGTATCATCCACCCTCCTTAAGTTGCAATAATTTCCTTGGGAAGATCACTGTCTATAAATTTGTGACGGGAGATGTAGCTTGACAGGGATTTGGATACTCAATTTTCTCTCCTTAGAAAATGTGTGGTTCAGGAAAAAATAAATGAAAGGATTGAAATTGAAGAAGAAAACAAAGATCAATCAGTCAACAAAGCAGATTTTTAAGGAATTCAAGCGGTCGTTAAAGCATCTGGTCTTTGACGAAACCCTTACCCTCTATATTTTGCGGCCGATAGCATTCATCTTTGTGAAATTACTGTATCCCACCAATATAACGCCAAACCAGGTGTCTCTGGCGTCGATTATCGTTGGTGTTGTCAGTGGCTTTTTCTTTTCCCGTGGGACGCATACCAGCTTCATTATTGCCGGCAGCCTTTATTTCTTTTGTCTGGTATTGGATTGTGTGGATGGCATGATTGCCCGGCTGAAAAAAAGTAGCTCTGCTATGGGACGCATCATAGATGGAGTGGCGGATCATATTGTGGGTCTTTCTGTGTACATTGGCATGGGAATCGGTTTTGGCAAAGCAGGATTCGATTTTCCCATCAGTTATGTCTGGATGCTTGCAATTGCAGCGGTAAGCCATATTTTCCACGCCATGATCGTCGATTATTACCGGGTGCAGTTTATGTCGTACGGTTTGGGGAAGGTAACTTCTACCAAAGACGAACGGGCACAATTCACCAACGAATTGGATAAAATCAAAGACAAACCCGGTCACTGGCTGGATAAAATCCTCATTTCGCTCTATCTGGGCTATGCACATCTGCAGCTTTTCCGGGAAGATAAACAGGAGATGTATGACAAAAAAACGTATCTCCATGCCAATAAACTGATGATTAAGCTGTGGTTCTGGATAGGTCCAACCGCCCATATTTTCGTGCTCATTATCGCTGCCATTCTTTTCCGCCCAATCATTTTCTTCATCTACACCATCGGCGTGGCAAACATCTACATGATCATTCTCTGGATTATCCAGGTGCGCATCAATAAGCACATAGCACTATCAGCAGAAATTGTGGGTTAGGACTTCAATGCGTATAAACGAAAGCCTCAACTGTGCAGAGATAAATCCTTTTTTTGTAAGATTTGCAGCGATACAACAAGGCATGTATGCTTTTAAAAAGTGTGCACGCAAATGAGAGACAGACCATGATGAAGAAAAATGTCACCAGCATGAAGAAAATGATCATCTTTAAGGATGCTCTTCGGTTCTGGTATCTTTTGTGTTAGGATTGGTACTGATGGCTCTTTTTGCGTTTTTCAGGGGAATCAATATCACCTTGGCATACCCCATGCCGGACTGCATCTTTGTAAGCAGATTCCAACCCAATCTGTATATTACTTTACCCGATTTTGTTTACGCCAGTGTAGAGACTTTCAAGCACAGCCTTAATGGTCAGGGAATTTCTTATTTTTTTGAAGGATCAGATCAACTAAAGGCACTGCATTCCGAACAGGGAACAGTGTGGATGGCAACAAACCAGCACATCCTGCTGAAACTTCTGTGCGGAATTGTGCTGATTCTCTTTATTTTAAAGAACCTGTTTTTCTTTCTGGAAAAGATAACATTTATTAAATTCAGAGGAAACGCAGTCATGGCGTTACGTAATAATTTGTTTAAAACATATTTGTATCAATCACTGGCTTTTTCCACAAAAGCAATATTGGAGATGCCATGGTTCGGGTGATAAGTGATGTTTCAATCGTTAATGACAATTTCCTTATGTCTATTTTCAAAATTATCAGAAGTATGATTTCAATTGGGATATTTGTAACTATTGCGATGTATTATGATACTCACCTTTTTCTGGTGAGCCTTGTTATCATACCATTGTTTACTTTTGCCGTCACTAGTGTTGGAAACAAAATCAAAAAACATGCTATACGGATGCAGCTTAATAGTGCTGATATGTTTGCCAATGTAGAAGAGGTGCTTAATAACATTCGTATTGTTAAGGGCTTTTGCAAAGAAGGCTTTGAATTAAAGCGTTTCAAAAAAAATTCTGTCAAATATAAAAATTCATGGAGTAGAGGCAGAGTTTACAACAGCTTGAATGTTCCTATATCAGAAATGAATAGTGCCATTACGGGGGATATAATTCTGCTCATTGCAGGAGCTATTGTGTCAAAGCCTCAGATACTGCTCTTTGATGAAGCAACCAGTGCTTTGGATACAGAATCAGAATTTCGCGTGCAAGAGGCAATTGAGCGTGTCTCGGGAGACCGGACTGTAGTTTTGATTGCGCATCGATTATCCACCGTGTTGTCATCTGATAAAATCATTGCTTTAGATAACGGTGAGGTTGTTGGAGTTGGAAACCATGAGCAACTTTTGCGTAACTGTACGCGATATAGAGATTTGTATCAATTGCAGCTAAGGTGATGGCATGAATATCTCGCAGTTAATCTTAAAAATTCCCTACAGCATAATCTGGTTTCTCTGTCGAATGTTTCGACGGGGCTTCCAAGTAGATTTTCTTTGTGCCGGGTATGTTGATTATATCTGTTTTCGAGAGATTCATAAGCTCCTTCCGGATATCCGTATCGTTGCTCGGAGTAGAAAAGTTCAAAAAGAGTTGGCTTTTTATGGTGTAGGAAGTGTCCGGTATCCCACCTTTCCCGATATGGTTGTGATGGCTCGGCATCTGGCTCGTAAATATCCCGTACGAAATATCAAGAAGATTGGAATTCGGCATGGGGCCTATCACTTCAAGGATTTCATCAAAGCAAAATACTATAACGAGTTTGATAGATACTGTATGACATCAACCCACGAAGTGAGCCTGGCTGAAAAAAGAGGGATTACTTCTGGTGTTGCCATTGGATATCCAAAACTTGATCCTGCCTTTAATCGAGAGTCTGCAGAATGCATCCTGGCAGACTTGCGAGATGGGATGAAAATTGATCCTGCAAAACCGATAATCCTGTTTACTGCTACATGGGACAAAAAGGGGTATTCCGCCATAGATCGCTGGATGCATAGAATCACAGAACTGAAAGATGATTATACAATATTAGTTACGGTACATGCTTGGACAACGCAGCAGAAAAAAGAGATACTCCGATCGACTCCTTTCATTTATTATATAGAAGATAAAGATGTTTTGCCATATTTGATGTTAGCTGATGTTATGGTTGGTGATATAAGCTCTATCATTGCAGAATTTAGCGCTTTGGATAAACCTATCATCACATTCAAGATATCTCATATGAAGAGGTTTACCCCTGAAATCAGCAGTATGTTGGAAGAAATCACCTACAGAGTTGATTCCTTCGATGAAATGAAATGTGCATTGAAGAAGGCTTTACAGGATCCACAGGAACACCACCAGCAGCGTCGGTATTATAACCGTTTGATGTTTGATGTTTTAGATGGAAAAGCAGCCGAAAGAGCGGTTTCCATAATTAAAGAATTCTGGAGAAAATAGTGAAACTAGGATTTTTTACAGCTTTTAGAGATATGGATAGATATTACATCCGATCTTGTGAAGAATTAGGTATTCCATACGAAGTTATTGATTTAATTGGTCCCAATTGGCTGGAAGAAGTTATGAATAGCGATTGTGACGGATTTCTCTGTCGTCCCCCTTCCAAGTATCAGGAAAGAAAATCAATGTTTGATGAGAGACTCTATACAATTTCTAACTTTTTAGGTAAGAAAATTTATCCATCCTATGATGAGTTCTTCATCTATGAAAATAAAAAAATGATGTCATACTGGTTGAAAATCAATAACTTTCCTCATGCGGAGACAAAAGTTTTTTATGATAAAAAACAATTCATGAAATTTCTGGATGAAGAAGATTTATCGGTAGTAATCAAAACCAACATCGGCTCCACAGCCAAGGGGTGGAGATTGTTAAAAAACAAGGCTGAAGCCAGATTCATCGCGGATATGACCTTTGGTAAAGGTTCTACCAAAGTAGCTCCCGACTATACGAAACAGTATACTGGAAAGATTTTCCGAGTACCGGCTATCGACACAATACAGAAACATTTTCTTATCGTTCAGAAATTCGAAAAAATCAAATGGGATTGCGCATGATAAAAATTGGGGATTCGTATTTTGGCCACAAAAAACTGCTGAAAGGTGATTTTGCCAGTGGTTCGGGAGCTGTTGGCTGGGAAGCCCCTCCGCGGCAACTTTTGGAAATGTTGGATTTAATTTGCCAAAAAGGGAAATTCAACCAGCACTCCAGCTATTTGCTCAGAGTAAAACACTTTGCTGATATATTATCCGAAGGGGATTAAGATGAAATTAGACTTTATAAAACCGAATTTCATCTGGCGCAACAGTTTTATGGCCGGATTAGGCTCTACTCTGCATGCAATTTTAGCTGTGGGAATTGTTCCTGATTCCAACACCAAAGTTGCTGTTCTTTCCTGTGGTAATGTAGCTCAGGGTGCTTACTCAGCTATCTCTAAGTTCAATTGTGATATCAGACTGTTTTATCGTAAAACCATGCACCTCTTCTATGACTCACTTCAAGAATGTGACATTATTATCAATGGTATTGAAATTGATGATGACAACGCTCATATCATCACTAAAGAGCATTTGAAAACAGTTAAAAAGGGATGCTTGATTTTAGATGCAGCAGCAGATGCCGGGCGAGCTGTCGAAGGCACCCACTACACAACCATTGAATATCCTGTATATCTGGAAGATGCGAAGTATTATTATGAAGTGAATAACTCTCCCTCAATATTCTTCCGTGAATCAAGCAGGGTGATCAGTGAAGTATTCAGCAAACTGATTTATAAAGATGATATAAGAAAATTTTGGAATCTGCTGAAGTAGGTTCAGAGGAGTTTAAATGAAAATAGAAGTTTCAATAGGAGAAATCGTAGACAAAGTAACCATTTTGGAAATCAAAACCGAGAAGTTCAAAGATGTTGAAAAACTGGCTAACGCGCGTAAAGAGTTCGAACTCTTAACCAAAGATATGGAATCTATGGGGATTACTTCCGAATCCGATGAATATAAAAGACTGAAAGCAGTGAATATTAAACTCTGGCACATCGAAGATGATATTCGTATTGAAGAATACAATCAGAGATTTGGTGAAAAATTCATTCAACTTGCTCGCAGCGTATATTTTGAAAACGATGAAAGAGCAGCAATTAAGAAAGAGATTAACTTGAAATTCGGTTCAGAACTGATTGAAGAAAAGGAGTACGTAAATTACAAAAACAAGTAACTCCTATTTTAATCTGAGGTTATAATGCTTAAAACAATTAGTGAGCAAAATCTTAAGAGAATCAAGAAGATCCTGATAATCCAATATAAACCCTTTGGAGATATTCTTCTTAATACCGGATATCTACCTGCTTTGCGTAAGAAGTTTCCTGATGCTCAGATTGATTATCTAATCCAGAAACCTTACAAGACGCTGCTGGAAGACAATCCAAATCTGGATAATTTGGTTATAATGCAAAAGAAAAAAGGTAACGCTTATTATCTGGAGCGGCTTCGCATTATAAAAGAGATTCGTAGCAAAAAATATGATTTGGTAATAGATCAGATCAGGGGAACCGGTTCTGCACAAATTACCATGTTAAGTGGAGCAAAATATCGCATCGGCTGGAAACTGAAACGCTGGAACTGGGTTTATAATTATCAGAGAAAACGTACAAATGACCGTTACTACTCCCTAATGAAGTTTCATCTTCTGGAACCTCTGGGAATTCAGGAACAGGATCACGAACTGTTCTATAAAGTGAAGGATTATTCTCAGAGCAAGATTGATGACTGGCTTGAGGAACAAAATCTGAAAGAAAAACAGTTTGTGATATTTTCACCCGGTACGCCTGTTCTGGCTAAACAGTGGTCTGAAGAGAGTTTTGCCAAATTAGGAGATCTAATTCAAAGTAAGGATAAACTACCTGTTGTTTTCCTGTGGGGACCACGAGAAGATGAACTTTGCCGGAGAATTATTACCCGGATGAAAACCAAACCGGTTCTGGCTCTACCCACCACTTTCAACGAAGCAGCAGCTCTGCTGAAACGGGCCAAAGTATACATCAGCCAGGATGGTGGTATAAACCATGTTGCCATCGCCATGAAAACCCCATCGATTGCCCTTTTTGGCCCTCATTCCAATCCTAGGAAATGGCAGGCCTGGCATAAACCTGAACATCCATACCTGCGCAACTGGGACTGTAAAGACAATGGAGATAGGACGTTGGGGATTTCAGCAGAGACGGTTTACAACAAGTTCAAAGAGATTGAAGCAATAATCCAATGAAATGTGTATTTTATCTGACTAAACACTATGCAGTGCCTATTTTGAAGCCTCTGGTAACCCACGCCGAAAAGTATGATATTGATTATCGTTTCTTTGCTTCCAGAAAGATACGAGAAGATTTTCCTGTTGAATGGGATGCCAATCAGATTCTTGCTGATGTAAAAGAAGCAAAAGCTTATAATCCACACTTTGTGCTTTCGCCTGGCAATTACGTTGATTTTCGCATACCAGGGATAAAGGTTCAAAATTTCCATGGCTTGGGAATAGAAAAACCAGCACATTATAAAATTCGTCATTTCTATGATTTGTATCTCACATCAGGGCCGGTAGTAACCTCAAAATTTCTTCAGCTTCGTAAATGCTACCATGAGTATTTTGAGGTGAGAGAATCTGGATGGACCCAAATTGACTATATCCTGAATTACCCGGCAGATGATAACGGAACAGATTTGGAACTTCCCGCAGACAAAAAGATCATTCTTTATGCGCCTAATTTCAGTAACACGATGAATTCAGTAACAAAACGTTTACCAATGCCAGAATCCTTGAGGCCAATGATATTACTCCTTATTTACATGCATCGGACCTCATGGTATCTGACACTTCTTCAGTTATTTATGAATTTATGGCTTTAGGAAAACCAAGCATAACCTTTAACACTCTTTATCGAAGCGATAAAGGTTTTGATGTTACGAACAGTTCACAACTAAAAGTGGCGTTACAGAAGCTAAAAAACAATCATCATATGTTGGACGAGAGAATCAGAGAAAATATGGAAGACGTAAATCCATATCTGGATGGTTCCATAACAGGCAATATTTTTAAAACTCTTAATGAAATCATGCAGGAAGGCATCCTGCCTAAGAAGAATAAACCTAAAAATCTGTTTAGAAAATTGAAGGTAATTCAGTACTCTATAATGCGAAAAGGATATTTGAAATAAGCGGAGGATACATGGCCGGGAGTTTAAGACTGGAAGGGAAATTAAGGCAGCAAGCCCAGGAAATGCTATTGAAAGTTGGTAGAATTTTCAACAATGCGAAACTGGAGTATGTCTTGGAAGGGGGGACTCTTTTAGGGGTCATTCGAGAGAATCGATTACTCCCTTGGGATAACGACATGGATATAACGATAATGGAAGATCAGATTCCGGTGTTGCTGAAAACCAGAAAGGCCCTTTGGAGAGCAGGCTATAGAACCAGACTGCGCTATTACAAAGAAGATGTAGGCCCATTTAAAAAGGGCGAAATTAGAATGATGAAGATTCAAACCAGAAAATGGTTCATCTTCAAAGATAAAAGCCTTCTGGATATCTTCATTAAAAGAGAAAAGGATGGCCTTGCATACTGGAGTGTAAGTGCCAGAAATCCCGTTCTTAAATCAGTTGAAGCTAAGTTTTACCGTAATAGATCATTCTGCAGATTTTTGGGCGAAAAGTTCGCTATCCCTCAGCAAACAAAAGAGTATTTAACTTACCGATATGGCGATTGGAAAACCCCAAAGAAGAAGTGGAATTTTAAAAAAGACGACCAGGCGATTGTAAAAAAAATAGGGGAAGTCATGTAATAATAATGAAGCGAGATATCTATCTGTAATCGGGGAAAGATAAGTTTTTTGTGCAAACCCGGAATCCATGGATTAGTATGAAATTAGATAATATCATTGAGATATTCAAACGTAATGTTTTTGAAGTAAAACAGCTGGAGTTCCACGATGTTGTTAACAGGGACGTTAAAATTGAGAATTCGATAATTATCTACTCCTTCAGTCAGAAACCGGGATATCGAGCCTATATAGTTGATTTAATTACTTACTTCTCCAAATTTAACAACTTGGTTCTACCCGACCTTGACTTCTTAAATGCCATGAGAATAAGGGACTTCAGGAATTATACTCCCGCATATCAGAAGCTAATCAGCTTGCTGCTTATTATTTTTCCCATTCCGCAGAGCTGTAAACATGTGAGTTCGAATTTCCTCTGGTTTACAAAACCATAGATGGTTCTAACGGTAAAGGTGTTGTTCTTGTTAAAGACCGTCAGGAATTATTGAATATTGTTAAGCAGAGTGAGAAGATTTCCTTCCCTGATCAGCTTGATCTGCTCATACGGAAATACTTACGTAAGAAGAAAA
>JAGGWK010000067.1 GCA_021157525.1 Candidatus Cloacimonadota bacterium
CCGGGAGTTCCCACGCCTACCAGGAAGCCGTTAGGGGCATTGATGGGAGTGTCCAGCAGATAGCTGTTCCACTCATCATCGGTATTTGGCACACCGGTTTGCTGGAAGAGAATATTGGTCTGATCCGGAGATCCATCGGAATTCAGCCCAAAGAGATAGAGCGTTACCGTAGGATGCACAGCATAATCTGAAACCAGCATCCACTGAATTTCCTGAACCACAGCATTGTGCGGATGCACAGCACCAAACACGCCGTTGGCCGGTGTATTACTGAAACCGATGTGAGCGACCTGCACATCATCATCGTAGCGGAATTCACCGCCACCAGCACCAGGACTGCTCCAGGAAAGGTTTACCTCTGTCTGCAAATCGTTTTGTACCGCCACGATGTTTCCTGGGGGCACAGCATATTCGTTCAACACGCAGGTACCCAGATCCAGATTTGTGGCACCCACAGAAATATCTTCGATATAATCATCATAGCCTTCATAGCTGATGGTGATGGTGTAATCAACATTTCCATATACAGTCGGGAATTCAAAGTATCCGGCAGTATTGGTTACAGCATTGTAGGATGCAAACCCGCTGAGGCTTACAGTTGCACCGTCCAGTCCCACAGTAGGAGCATCGCTGCCGGCAGCATAGCCAGATACCGAATATTGACCCAGCGACGTAAGGGTGAAATCCAGAGTGGCAACTTCACCTTCCAAAATCTCTACCTGCTGAGTCTGGCTGGAGTACCCAAATTTCTCACCCGTCACCTGATGGGTTCCTACCAACACGTTGCCGATATGATAAAAGCCATTCTCGTCAGTGTAGCTCATGATGTTCAGATCATCAATGGTCACCTGGGCATCAGGTATTGCCACATTTTGGTCGTCGTATACGTATCCTTCCAGCTCACCCATTTCTCCCATAAAGAAGGTGAAGAGAGTGTTGGGAAATTTCTCAAAACTGTAGCCTTCTGGCGGATCCATGGGATCCAGCACAACAGTGTCATCCCGTTCATAGCGAGTACGATCCAGCATGTCAGGTGTTTCATCTAAATAGAAGCGGTTATTTGCAGAGAAATTGACCGTATCCATGGGACGATGCACCATAAGCACCAAATTCGAACCATTGTAGGTGTAAGGTGTATCTAGGTTGATATCCACCTGATTTTCACCTTCAGCAAAGGAGAGCATTCCGTTAAACACCTGAGTAAGCTGAGTCGCGGGAATCCAGCCATCGGTAAGATTGCTCTGAGTTGTTTCACCCATCCACACAGTTATCTGGCGGTTTGTCACTGCTTCGTCAAAGTCGTAGAAGTAACTAATCGCGTTGATCATCCCCACTTGATTTCCCAATTCGTCGGGAAAGTAGAGTGTTTCGGTAAGACTGTTCAGATTAAAGAAACAAACGGGTGTCCGATAATTGAGTTCAGTGCCATCACCCACCATCACCTGCAGGATACCTGGAGGGAAGAGTTGCAGCTGATGCTGATAGGTGGTGTTGTTACCGGGGTTTTCATCACCGGCCAACGTTACTTCGCCATACACCGCTACCATGCCGGCGGGTTGATCTGCCGGAATATTCCAGATAAGGGTATGTACCGCCGTTTCGTCAGGATTCAGAGGGGTGGTGATATCCAGGGATGCCAGCTGAGTTCCGTCAGAAAGTTTCAGAGCCACACTGTAAGCGTTTTGTGTAAGGCTTCCCACATTTTTAACGGTGATATCAAAGGGCTCACTGTTTCCAGCGTTAGCCAGAGTTGCACCGTCTATTATCTGAGCGGCAATATCGTTATCATATACGGTAGGATTACCAATAATTTCGATGTCATCGATGCAGACGCCGTAGCCATATTGCCCCACCCCTTCAAAGGCCACATAGTAATTGGTACTGGGGTTTGGCAGGGATATGATGCGTTCTGTCCAGTCAGGAGTATCTTCGGTAAAGCTTTCCAGCAGTGTCCATTCTGCACCAGATGCATTTTTGTAGTAGATGTGCAGCTCATCCTGATCTGATGCCCATGACGCTTGAGCATGCATAAAGGTAAGAGAACCATTGTTTGCCGTTCCCAGATTTATCTCTGGGGTAATAAGTTTGGTTGTTGCAGCACTTGAACTCCCATGATACAGCAAGGCGTTGAAGTTGCCTGTATAGGCACTTGATGGATTACCGGAATGCCCGCCATTCGTGTATGCCCAGGATTCGTCACCGGTGATCTGCTCTTCTGTCCAGCCGGTGGGTAATGCGCCAGATTCAAAGCCTTCGGAGAGTATCAACACAGAGCCCATCGGCAAGATGTGAAGATCATGGTTTTCCGTGTCATTATTACCCGGGTTTTCATCACCGGCAAGCACCACCAGACCATACACAAAGGTGTAAGCTTCGGGTTCCGCATCCGGAATGCTCCAGGTAAGGGCATGGGTGGCTTCATCGCCAGCGGCCAGGAGGTCTGTTACATCCATGGATGCCAGCTCAACAGCACCTTCCCGCATCAGTTTCACCGTGTATGCACTCTGGTCATTTACCCCGATATTTTTTACCGTGATGTTATAAGTTACATCGGTACCGGCGGTAGCTCCATCTGGGCCTGCGATTGTGCGGCCACTGAGGTCGTTATCGTACACCGTGGTGGGTGGGAAACTGATGTAATCTATCCAGCAACCATTCCCCGAAGGGTAGGTGCCGGTACTAAATTCCCAGCGGAATACGCAGGTGCCGGCGGTTACGGGACTCGTAATTTCTTCCCATGGATTTGAGGATGACCAGTCTTCTATCAAATCGTCATTGATGTAGAATTTCAGGTGATCGCTATAGCCGATATTGGTTTTGCGCCAGAAGATAATGTTTCCGTCATCAGTCACCTCTTTTTCTACTTTGATTACCGAGGTCTGGCTGGCAGCAATGGTGCCGTTGTGAGCACTGTAAACGCCACTATAGGCCTCGTCTGAGCTTATCTGCCAATCGGCATTTCCTTCAAACTGCCAATCATGCTGAGAAAAATCCCCGGTTTCAAAATCTTCGTCAACTGTCGGGAAAATGGTGGTAAAATGCCATACCGGGCCAGTCAGTTCAAAACGGTTTGAATTACGACATACCAATCGCCAGTAGTAATCGGTCTGCATGGTAAGATCACCGGGATCATAGCTGCCGGAAGCACCGGCCGTCTGATTGGTAATCACCATGGTTGTGGGTGGGTTTTCGGTGCCAAAATAGAGATCGTAGGTTTCGGTGTCTGCGCCAAAAGTCCAGGAAAGGTCTGCATCCAGTGCTACGTTTACGGCATTGGCTGCGGGAGCAATTGGGGTGGGAAGGCCGGGATAGCCGGCGATCGGTGTGTAATGAACCCGAATGTTGGAATAAGCTTCAGCACTACTGCTATAGTTGGGTGGTGTTACCGTATCTGAATAGCCGTAAAGCATGCGGGTAACGCCGGTGGATTCGGTTTTGTTGTTTTTGTAATAGGTGCTTGTGTATTGGCCATTATCTCCCCACAGCACTTCGATTATCAGATTGCTTCCACCATCGTACACAAAGTCATCGATATCGATATCCACCCAGCCCAAAGCCGAAGCCAATTGATAAGAGGAGTTAAAAAAGACTTCTTGGGCACCAGCCATATCGTAAAAAGCTCCTGGTGTGAGTGAGTTATCCGAAGTTGTGTTTATCTTGATGGAAAAGTCGGTAAGGTTTTCATAACCTGCTGCTGCAAGCCGGGCTATGTCAAAGGAGAGCATATTTACGATGCAGGCTCCCGGCATCTCAGAAGACAGGTAAAGGGTCTGAGTACGATTGTTCTCGTAGAAGTTGTAAAATGGGCCATAGTTTGGGTCGGTTACCTGTCCTGTGCCGATCTCTACGAATTCGGCGCTCAGGAGTGCGATAGAGAACACCAAAAATGCGATAATGATTTTTTTCATATTTCCTCCGTAATTATTGTAAAATTGTATGAAACATATTTTGCACCAATAGTGGAACCACCAGAGCAAATAGACAAACCAATAAGGAAAAGAGAAGCAACACGATGCCGCTAATGGTAGCTCTTGAACCCACCTGCTTGTAGGTGTCTCGTAACACTTTTGCTCGGGGTGGGGGAAATTGTTTACTGGCAATGGTACGTATTGCCAATGAAAAGAAATAGAGAAAGAAGGGCAGAAAAAATATCAGATTTGCTGCCATGAAGTAGTACAGGTAGTGCTTCAAAGCCAGGATTGCCTCCTGAGGAGCACTCTTAGACAAAGAGAGAACTTCATGAAAATAGTTGTTTGCGTGTATGATGATAACAGCGCCAAAAAGTACTACGATGGCCAGGATTATCACCATCCTGCGCCGATACGCCGGATCTGCTCTAACCAATCCTTTTTCCGGTAATGTCATGAGAACCTCCAAAAATATTACAGGCCAAACAGACCCAGATAACGAGCGATTATGATATTTCCAAATACCTCATACACAAAGGCGGCAACAACGATAAAGGGCCCATAGGGAAATATCTTCTCTCGCTGATGCCTGATCAACATCATCAGGATAACGGCGCTGAAGGAAGAAAATAGAACGGTGAAAAGCAGACCAGCAAACCCCATGAAGGTTCCTACAGCGGCTATCAGCTTGATATCTCCACCACCCATACCTTCCTTACCCGTCAGTTTCTCAAAAGCATATCCCACGAGCAAAAAGAGTCCAAAGCCGGTTGCTCCGGATGTCAATGCCGAGAGAAATGTTACATCATTACCCGGAACAAAAGTACTGCCGATTCCCAGCAGAATGAGGGGAAGAGAGATTACATCGGGGATGATGCCGTGCTGAAGATCGATAACAAAGACAATAAGCAGGGCAGAGAAAAATATCAGATACTTAAAAAAGAGCCAGTTGAAGGTTTCCCCAAAGCGCCAGAAAAGGAGCATAAAGAGAAATGCCGTTACCGTTTCTACCCAGAAATAGTGTGGATTGATGCGGGTGTGACAAGAATGACATTTCCCGCGCAAAGCGAGGTAGCTGATAATAGGGATGTTGTGCCACGGCTTGATGTTGGTACCACAAACCGGACAATGAGAAGCCCTGGTCACCAATGAGATTCCCCGGGGTATCCTGCTGATGCACACATTGAAGAAACTTCCAAAGGAGGCTCCAAAGAGAAACAAAAACAGATAGATGATAAAAAGTTCTGGTACCAAAATCCCTCTTAATAAATCACCCGGGTTGCAATCTTTTACAACCCGGGTAAACGTAGTTGTACTATTTCATTCCGGATGTCATTGCCAGACCCAGATTGAAAATAGGCAGATAAGTGACAATGATGATTGATCCCACGACCACAGCCATCAGGATGATCAGAATCGGCTCGATAAGGGAGGTTAATCGGTCGATCACTGAATCTACCTGCTTTCCATAAAAGTCAGCAGCTTTCCCCAGCAGTTTGTCCATTTCTCCGGTTTCTTCACCGGTAGTCATCAACTGCAACAATGTGGAGGGGAATACTCCGGTACGTTTAAAGGCACCGGCCACGCTGTAACCTTCCTTCACCATCACGCGGGCTTTCCGTACAGCCGATTCCACGCGGGCATTTTGCACCACGTTTTCTACCAGCTCCATGGTGTCCATAATGGGCACCCCGGAAAACATCAGGATACTGAAGCTACGGGCAAATTTATTCATGATAGAGTTATTGATCAGGGATCCCAATACGGGTGTTTTCAGCAAAGCACTGTCAACCAGATATCTCCCTCGGTCTGAAAGATAGAAGAGGAAGATCAAAAGGGCAATGCCTAAGAGAATGGCCATTGTAAATACAATGTGTGCCCGAATAAAATCACTGATCCCAATTGCAACCAGAGTAGGTCCCGGAAGTTCAGCATTAAAGTCGGCATATACCTGACCGAACTGAGGAATAATAAAATAGAAAAGTCCAATTACAACCAAAATAAGAAAGAATACGATAAAGATAGGATAGGACATGGCCCCGCTCACTTTACGGCGGGTATCCTCTGCCCTTTCCAGATAGTCCGAAAGCTCATCCAGAACGGTATGCAAGGTACCCGAAACTTCCCCGGCTTTTACCAGAGATACGTACAGGGCATTAAACACACCGGGATGCTGTTCCATTGATTCAGAAAGGCTGAAACCCTTTTTGATATCGTTGGACATCCGTTTGAGTACTTTCCGGAATTTCTTATTCTTCTCTTCTTTCTCAAGATTGCTCAATGATTTTTCTATGGTAAGACCGGCGGAAAACATGGTAGAGAGCTGGCGGGTAAAGAACACCAGAGTCTTCAGACCTACACCGGTTTTGATTTTGTAGAACGTGAGCATCAGTTTGTCAAAGAGGGTAAGCTTTCCCTTAAAAGCTCCCTCTTCAGCCGATTTCACCGAGATGATTGTGCTGCCTTCTCGCGTGAGCTTATCAACAGCTTCATCCATGGTATTGGCTTTCAGAGTACCTTCCAGGCGTGCCCCTTTGGAATCCTTGATGATATATTGAAAAACTGCCATAGAATTTCCTTTAGATAGTTTTGCTGACGATTAATCAATAACCGTAAGCTTGATTACTTCGCGAATTGATGTTTGTCCCAGCTTCATCTTTTCCATTGCTCCGTCATGAAGGGTTTCCATGCCATTGGCAATTGCTGCTTCACGGATGAGATCCTGATTTTTGTTTTCGAAGATCAATCCGCGGATTTCGTTGGTTACTTCCAAGATTTCAAATATCCCGGAACGGCCGGAATAACCGGTGTTGTCACAATGCACACAACCCTTTCCAAGCTTGAAGTCAATGGTTGCCGCTTCTTCTTCCGAGATGCCGGCATCATGAAGTTCTTTGGCGGTAGGAGTGTAAGGTGCCACACAATTTGGGCAAATCTTACGCACCAGTCGCTGAGCCATCACCAGATTCAATGAAGAGCCCACCAGGTAGGGGGGCACACCGATATCCAACAGACGGGTTACCGTAGATGATGCATCGTTTGCATGGAGGGTAGAGAACACCAGGTGACCGGTAAGGGAGAATTTGATGGCGATGTCGGCGGTTTCCGCATCACGAATCTCACCGATGAGCACGATGTCGGGGTCTTGTCGCAGAACCGAACGTAAGGCAGCACCAAAGGTAAGGCCGATTTTTGCGTTGGTCTCTATCTGCGTAACGCCATCCAAACGGTACTCCACGGGGTCTTCCACCGTCACGATGTTGTTTTCCACATCCATGATTTCCTTCAGGGCTGCATGGAGGGTCGTCGATTTACCGCTACCGGTAGGCCCGGATACGATGATGATACCGTAAGGCCGATGAATCCATTTTTTAAAGGTTTCAAGGTTTCTTTTGGTAAAGCCCAGAGTATGCAGGTTAAAACCGAAATCCCCTTTATCCAGCAGACGCATCACCACTTTCTCACCGGTAACGGTGGGAGTGATGGAGACACGAACATCCACGCTTTTTATCGAGGTTTTCAGAGAGATGTGACCATCCTGAGGCAGGCGGCGTTCAGCGATGTTCAATTTTGCCATAACCTTAACCAGAGAGACCAGGCCGAGATGCATCCCGATAGGAGCGGTCATCACTTCCCGGAGCGCACCGTCGATACGGAACCGTATCCGGGTTTCTTTGCTCAGAGGCTCAATATGGATGTCTGTGGTATTTGATTTTATCGCTTCGGTGATGATCAGATTTATCAATTTTACCACGGGAGCATCGGCATCTGCCTTGTTATCGATGGAGATTTCATTTTCTTCTTCATCTACCGCTACAAAGTCAAAACCATCCACAGCATCTTCCACCTGAGAAGTGGTACGAATGCTTTTGTAGTAGCGTTCCAGAGTATCGGTGAGAGTTGTTTCACCGATAAGCACCGGGGTTATGGAGAAGGAAAGCAGCTTTTTCAAGCTATCGATGATAATGATATTTTCCGGATCCGTCATGGCAACCACCACGTTATCACCCTCCTTTTTGAGGGCGATAACGCGATTTTGCACAGCAAAGGGTTCCGGAATAAGTTTCACGATCTGAGGATCCAGATCAAGAAGGGAATTCTCATTAACAACGTCATACTCAAGCTGTAAATGGAGGGCTTTCAGAAGATCCTGTTCTGTGATGTATCCCATTTTCAGAAGGGTCTCTCCCAGTTTCAGAGAAAAATTGCCCTGTTTGATCACCGCTTCCTTTACCTGTTCTTCAGTAGCAGCTCCAAGGTGAATCAGTACTTCGCCGAGACGTGCAAATTGTGGGTTAAAGGTCATTACAACTCCCTAGTCTGTATAACGATTGAGGATGACGTCAACGGAGTTGCTTACCTGAGTGCCAAGTATTTGCACGGTAACTGTCGCATTTACAGAGCCGGGTTCGCCCGTAGGAGCTGGTGCGGGACACTCGTATTTTTGGAACCGAACCACTTTGTCCAGACGGCCATGTTCACCGCTAACCACACCGGTAGTACCCACATAGGGGTCACCGATGCCCTGAGGTTCACCCAAGGTGGTTGAGAAGGTCAGATCAACGCCGTCAACCGGGTTATTCTGACCATCCAGCACTTTTACACGAATGGTAGAATCTTTGGGCTGCATATCGTTTTGAACGATCCAGTCAACATGCTGAGGAACAGCAGCCAGATCGATCACGGGGAACTGGATAGGCAGGATGATAGTAGATTCATCTACAAATATCTCGCCTTGTACGCTGCCGGCAGTGGAAACCCGAATGAGGAGTTCTTCATTGGTATGAGAACCTTCATAGATGAGAGAAGTATACGCTACACCGGCAAGAGAATCACCGGCGGCATTTTCATTACCCACGTAAGAAGCTGCTTCTATAGTAGCCCAGTCGGGGTCGTCGGGAAGGCTGAAGAATACGGCAGTACCGTGATCTACCGGGTTACCCCAGGCATCATTCAGCAGTGCTGCGCACTCTATCTTCCAATAGCCACCACCCATTGATACACCGGTACTCATGTCACCGGCAGAAATATCTACCGAGTTTGGAGGACCGGCATGCACAACGATGTTAGATTTTGTAGAGGATATTTCGGTGCCCATTGAATTGAACGTATAGGCCTTCACACTGGCAGGGCCGGAAGTTTGACCGCTGTTTATAGAAACCACAGCCTGTCCGTTTGAAGAGGTTGTGCTGTCTGCAAGTCCCATTCCGTTGATATTTGTTCCGGCAGGAGCATTGATCAATTCAAAGAATACGGTCATGCTTTCGTCTATCAGGTTACCATTCATATCGTAGAGATTCACTTTCAGTTCAAAGGATTCTTGTCCACCAGTACCCTGGATGGCAATTTCCACATTACCAGTGAAGGCAAACTGGATGGATGCAATCTCGTCTGAAGTTACCTGAACGGTGGTCGTAGCAGAGGCAGAGTCTGCTACGGCAGTGATTTCTGCGTTACCGGCATTGATGCCGGGAGAGAAGAGTGCCTCTGCCCATCCCAGAGAGTCGGTAAGAGCAGTAGGAGTAATATCTCCCAGAGTAGTGGTAAAGGTAACGGCGGTATTACGGCTCACCGGGTTTTGGTGACGGTCTGTCACTTTTGCCATGATAGACATGGTTTCGTTATTGTTAGCAGCTATGGAGTTTTCATCATGTTCCAGGTAGATGTATCTCCCAACGCCCGGTTGGATGTTGATGGTTTGGGTAGCTGAAACGGTGCCGATAGCTGCACTTACATGAGCTTCGCCACTAAAGGAACCTGCGTTAAAGTACACAACAGCTTCGCCGTTGAGAGTGGTAGCCTGTGCGCTGGTTCCCAGGTTCAGACCAAGTTCAGATTCAAAGTGACCCAGGTCGGTAGTAAAGACAACAGTCGTTCCGTTAGCGACAAAGCCTTCGGTTGTGATAACGGTAGCCTTTACCGTTCCTGTTTCATCTATCGTAAGAGGTGATGCTGCGCTGATGTTTACTTCTTCTACGATAGGTGCGTCGATGATTTCTACAGTGACAGATGCGCTTTGATCCCCAACAAAGGCTTCGATAAGTGCGGTGCCTAAATCACCTTGATCCCAGAATGTGGTGGTAGCCACACCCGAGCTATCGGTAAAAGAGCTTTGCAGAAGATTACCTAAGTTACTACGGAACGTTACTTTTTCGTTGGGAACAGAAAAGTTGTCATCGTCCCGAACCAAAACACTGATTTCCGAATAGGTTACATTGTTGTCTGCGTAGATAGTATCAGGATTTGCGGCGATGCTGGCAATGTGGTAGTCTCCGGCCACATAATCACGGTCATCGCACCCAACCACTGCAAACAGTGCAATGGCTACAATTGCTGTTGTGATTAAAAGCAGTTTAGTTGCTTTCATCCTCTCCTCCCTTTGTTTCGCGGATCAGTTTACGTTCCAATCGCTTGTCAATCTGGAAGTCTTTATTGAAGGATTCCAATTTAACAACACGAGGTGTTACTTCGATAATGAGGTCTGTGTTATTCACTTCCTCTACCTTGTGAGTAAAAAATTTGCCGATAAAGGGAATACTGCTGAGGAAGGGAACACGATTGGTTGTCGTGATCACCGTCGAATTCAACAAGCCACCTACGATGATGCGATTTCCATCGGGAACGGTGACAGTGGTTACGACGCGACGCACTTTTGTGCGTGGCACATAGCCGCCTACCAGTTCCAATACCGAGCTTACTTCCGGTTCTATCTTGACCGTAATCTGACCATCTTTATTTACCGATGGCTTTACCTTAAGCATGATACCAACATTTTCACGCTCTACCTGTACCTGATATTCGTTGTCTGTAACAACGTAGGGCACCACTTCACCAATATGAATCTCGGCTTCTTCGCCATTCAATGCGGTGATGCGTGTGTCTGTAAGCAGCTTGGCAGCATTGTTTTCCAACAGCCAATCTACGGTAATGTCAAAGGCGGTGAGCTGACGACTGAACTTGAAGGCGTCATCAAAATCATTCATCTTCATCCAATATTGTTCTTCCGGTAATTCGCCATAGTTGGTGAGATCACCATAGGGTAAAGCACCGCTAGGATCGGTAAAGTTGTAGGGCAAGCCTACGCCTGAAGCGGTACCGGGATCTTCTGCCAGGATGGTGGTAAAGGAGTTGAGCTTAGACCAGTCCACGCCGATACGTTCGGCTTCTTTGGTCTGTACCTCTATCAGTCGAGCACGCACTTCGATCTGTTTCTGTGGAAGGTCCAGTTCTTCAATGCGTTTGCTGATTTCCAGGAAAGTTTCGGGGTTTGCCCGTAGCAGGATGGCATTCTGGCCAGATACTGCTACCGCTTCCCCCGGCATAATGGATATAGCTTTTACCATTTTCTCAGCATCTGTGTAGTTGAGATTGATCACGTAGCTACGCTCACCAATCTCTTCATCGATGCGATCTTTTAAACCTACCAGGAAGGTGTTCCCACCGATGAGACGATAGGACAGCCCTACGGATTTCACCACTAAAGCTAATGCCTGTTCTACCGGCACATCGTGCAGCTTTATGGTCAGGTTTTTTTCTGCCTGGGTATCTTTGTCTTTTTCAGATATGTCAGTAGCCAATACGATATTGCAGCCACTGATAGTCGCCATTGTTGATATCACATGAGAAAGAGATGCATCTTCGGCATCGATGCTGATCTTCTTTTCTAACATTTTATCATTATCTTCTGCGGTTAATGCGATGGCGCCAATGAGAAAAGCGCTTATGAAAACCATTGTAATTAATGATTTAAAAGATAATGTCCTCGCTTTCATTTATGCTCCTTTGACTGATTTTTTACCAATTTATTGCACGGTTCTTTTTGCTGGATTTCTGGATCTCTACCGGCTTTGGCGGAATCTTTGATGTGTTCATCACCGCTTGCTGCCCGTTTTTCAATTCAAACACTATTGCTCCGGGACGGATATCAACAATGCGCTTGTTGCCATCGAAGGTATCTCCGACAGAATACAATGTGCTGGTACCACCATGGGCGATAAGAGCGAGACGCTCTCCCTCTGCAGGGATTATTGTCGATTCCAGACGGACTAGTCGTTTGACCATTGCTTCCCATTCTGCTTCCAGATCTTGCTGAGTACGAACAATGAGATTCTGTTCCAGCGGATCTTTAGTAACGGTGAAGACAAATTCTTTCCGTTCCCGAATAGAATTTTCAATCTTGAAAATACGATCTAACAGCTCCTGACTGAGGGCCAGTTTTTTATAACGGGACTCTGCAGGGATGTTTTTAACCGTCTCGTAGAGATAAAAATCCTTTATCCCAAAAGCTATGACAAGAAGCACGACGAGTGCGATGACAAAATCTTTAATGTATTTCTGTTCCATCATGCCTCCTTCTTTACTTTGTACACCGAGAGTTCCAGGGTGATGCGATAGCGGGTAGCGGCATCAGAATTTTTATCGGATTTGCTTTCCACAGGCCGCACATCCAGAGTACGAACGTGAATTATCTGGTCGATACTCTCCATGTCGGTAAGAAATTTTCCCAATTGCACGTAGGTACAATTGAGATCCAGAGTGATTTTCTGTTCAACATAGGTCGTGTGGAATGAATCTCCCGCCTGAGGGATCATGCCATGAACTGAAATCTGGTACTTATCAGCCACATCGGCAAGTTCCTTAATCAAGGCATTTACTTCACTGGATGAGAACTTCCGTTCTTTGGTCATGCTGTTCATGATCACCTTAGACATTTCTTTCAGTTGATCATTCAGCACTTTTGCACTATTCAGCTTCGCCTGATTTTTTTTGATGGCTGCATCATAGAGCTTGATTTTGTGCGTTTTTTTCTGGATGGTGCTACTACTAAAATAGAAAAAACCAGCAGCTATAACGGCCATTACAAGGAGTAAGATGAGATATTTTTGCTTCGTATCCATTATTTACCCCCCACGATGTCAGCGTTTGTTGATGCTCTTTTTTTCTTCTTTGGCTCCAGCGTAAGGTCTCGGGAAATACAATCGATCTGGAACCGAAGGATTTCTACATCTTTCTCAAAATCCTGACGTGAGCGAACAAACTCTATTTCCGGGAAATCAGAACTGATCTGGATATCATCTTTGAGCTTCTTGATGAAATCTTCGATAATGAGATCAAACTCTTTTTCTTTCTTATCCAGTTTGGTAATACCAAACAAGCTCAGTTTGTTATTTTTGTAAGAGAAATGAGTAATGGCTATTTTATCGGTGGTTTTGTCTGCCAAGGCAACCAGCTTCTTTGCCCAGAAGATACGTTTTGTACTTACGTTGGTAAGACGCTCCATATCTTTGGCGGAAAGAAACTCCCCACTTATTTCATAGGATTCGATCTCTGTTTTGATCGCGTCATTCAGTTTCTTACGATTGTTGATCTTTTTTTGCAGATCAACATTCATGTAAAAAACGAATCCTCCCATGAGTATGGTAAAGGCCAAAAAGGCAGTGACAGTGGAGACGAAGGTCTTTCTTTCGCTCTCCATTTTCCGCCGCAGTTCACCATATTTGTTTAGGTTTACATTAAAGAAAAATCTATTCATGGTCTCTCCTATTCCGGTCGCATTGCCAGACCCAAAGCGAGAGCCAGCTGCGGATCTTTCTTATCTTTGAACTTTTCTGGCATTTCAAGATCGGTGAAAGGATCAAATACTTCCGTATCGATGTTCAGTTGCTCTTTCATATATGCTTCCAGGCCCTTCAGTTTAGCCGAACCGCCTACCAGAAGAATTTTACGGAAATCACTGTTTCCCGCTTCCTTCACATAATACCGCAGAGAACGTTTTACTTCCATGGCGATCTGCTCTTGAGTCGTTTTCTGAGAGATATCCAGAGACATCAATGAAACTTCTTCGTCAACTTTCTTTTCCTCAACGATTCCATGCTCCAATTTGTACGCCTCAGCATCAGAGAAGCTCATCTTTTCCCGCTTGGCAATGTCTTTGGTGAAATTGTATCCACCCCAGGCAATGTCTCTGGCAAAGAATTTTGCTGTTGGCCCCCAAATGACCATGTTTGTTTTCAAGGATCCAATATTCAAGATAACATAGACGCCAGATTCTACAAAGGAATTGAGCAGGAAGGCATTGGCTACAGCCAAAGACTCGATGTCAATGATTCCCGGAGTAATACCACCTGCCGTAAGGATGCTGGTATGCTCATTGAGCAAATCCCGGGTAGTGGCTGCTAACAGTATGTTCATGTTATTGGTCTTTTCTTCTACGCTCAGCACCTGATAATCCAACATCATGTCAGATCCGCTGATGGGCAGATGTTTCTTTGCTTCGAAAAAAAGCGCTGATTCCAATTCATCGTCCGGCAGATAAATGGTCTTTATCTGTTTCAGACTCGTGTTATCTCCCCCTATGGAGGAGACGATATGTTTTACCTTTTTCGGATTGATCTTCAGTGTCCGTAACATATTAGACAGCACTGGAGCAAACCGATCCGGTGATAGATCAGATTGTGTATATTCCTGACCCTCCGGCACGGTGGAACGGATCTCGTAGTTCAGCAACTTAAAACCATTGTGCAATCGTTTGAGATGCACCAGCTTTATGCTGTGAGAACCAATATCCAATCCGATCGATTCCTTGAATTTTGCCGTTTTCTTTTTCGCCATACTACCTCACATTTTATTTTAAAGTACTACATATCCGATGGAACTTTGAGGAACCACGCCTTACCCTTGAAGGAGGTAAGGGTATTAGCCCCCCAGCCCTTGTAAACCTGAGGAAAATCAGGTGGCTGCAGTACCAGCAGACGATTGTCAAAGTGATAGTCCTTATCGTACCCGGTTGAGCTATGATTACCATCAAAGTGATAATTTTCCACATCCCACAAACCTTGCATGGAAGGTGGATGGTTATACTCGTCACTGCCAGAACGATGGATGAATCCACGACGGGTTTGGGCTATTGCGCCCCACACGTGCAGATCTCCCCGCTCAAACACAATGCTTCCCGAGCCTTCGGGCCACACAGGATTGAAGTGAGGCCAGTCGGTACCATAGGGCACTGCGTAGTTTGCCGGGTTATCATTGGGATATGCATATCCGGGGTTTTCGTAGGGGTATCCGCAACAGGGATAGCCCGGTGGAATTGGTCCGCCATGCAGATTGAAATCAAACACATTAGGCGGGACAAAGTTATTTTTTGGATAGATGAATTTATGGTAATCTATGTAGGTATAAACCGTATCATTGAGGGTGTAGGGGCTTGGCGCCGTAAAGTCTGGCGTAGAGCCATGAGGATGCTGATACTGGAAGGTAAAGAGCCCGTCATAATGACACGCCATATCACCATAGAGCTGTTGATCTCCAAAACCTATGGCTGCATAGGCTCCGTAAAGATATACACCATCCGTGTTTACATCCTGCACCTTCATTTCCCAGGGATCCCAGTTTTTATACCCAATCAGGATTTTCTGCTCCGATACCAGCCCGAATACATCATAGGCATTTGGTTGATCACCATCGGGAGGCTGACCTGGCGTAGTCCCGGCATAGGTGATATCACCGGTGATTATCACAGTATCGGCTGCGGCAAAAGTGATTCTGCCTGCCACCGCTCCTTCTATCCAGAGTTTACCGTAATCTACAAATACCGAACCACCATTCATGGAGCCATTGCTACCATATGTCCAAACAGTATCCCAAATAGCCACGTGGTTTGTCCACACTACGTCACAGTCTTCAAACCAGTTTCCACCGGCATTGATCACATCATTTGCCTCAGCAGCGTTTTTGGGATACCAGCTATAGCAGGGGATATCCTGATAGGTCTTGGTAATCCGACCGGTCTTAGATGACCAAGAGGCACCATTCATTTTTATATAAACGATGTCGGTAGTGGGATCCGTGAAGGGATGCAGCCCGTGCGCCCGTACATCATCAGCAGTAGGATTGTATGTAATAGCAGGCACACCTTCTGCCCATTCACCAAGGAATATCTGTTCCATAACCCCGGGAGGTAGCGCTCCACCATCGGGGTAATGCCGGAACTGCCCGGCAGTGGTTACTTTTGCGTGGAATGTAGGCCAACCATCGTTATTTCCACCGCCACCCTGCTGAATCCAGATATCATCATTACTGTGCACCGGCCCCCAGAGAACGTCGGGTCCCCAGAATTTTACCGGGTCATCGCCGCCATCAGAGTTTTCCGAAGCTTCGTAATTTGAGAAATACTGCCATTGAGCCAGGCTTTCGTTTTGGAAGATACGTTCTCCAAAACGCCTGATGGGGGAATTATCCGCCGTGTAGTGTAAATGTTTGCGCGAACGCTTCGCCGTTACCGTACTGCGAATAGCAATTGCCACTTGATTGGCAATACCCAGATAACTGGTGAGAATCGTTTGTTCTTTTTTGGTGGTAGTCTTGTAAGTGGTTATCCGTTCATCCGTCATCATCTGCACTTCCCGTGCCGGTACCGGGCGATTCTTGTTATATTCCAGACTGAAATTGGCTCGTTGTCCTTCTCCTCTGAGGAAGAGCTCTTCCTGAAATGCATCCTGCGCATACTGCAATTGCACCTGGTCCCATTGAACCAGTTGAATAAGTGATGCGGTGGATGCCAGACATACGAAGACAGCGATAATAGCGGTGGCGATCATAAAAACGCCGCCGGTATCGTCCTGGATTAACTGTTTCATTTTCCCTCCCATGTTGTTACTAGTTAACATCAGCATTTCCCAGAAATACCGATGTTTTGTATTCGATGGTACGGGTGTTTTGTTCAATATCTTCCTGAACCGACTGATTTTTCAGGCGTTTTCGGAAGCGTACTTGAGCTTTGAAATAAATACCAACCACATAAACCTTGTTACCGCTGGCATATTGCGGGGTAAAGCGAGCATCGAGTAACCGGAATTTGTACTCATTACCTACCTTTGCCAGGCTGGATGGAAACACCAGCTCGTTGGTATAAAAGAGGTTAATGCCACTCTGTCCAGAGACCCGCAAGTGACCATTGGGATCCACAAAAAACCGTGAGTAAAAGGCGGATCCAGAGGTCATTTTCACTGGTTCGATGCGTATTGATTGTTGATTTGTACTGATCTCCACAGTTTGTGCGGTGAGCAAGCCAGCCAGGGGCTTTTTTTGTCCATCCGGCATATTGGGATCTCCAGTAATATTTTCTCGGGCAAAACCATACCGCATGGTTTCTACAGCCTGAAACAACTCGTTTTGAAGTTGCACATAGAGCTTGGTTTCCTGGTAAGTCTTCACAAAGCTGAGAATAGCCAGCGTGAGAATAACCAATACCAGCGCTGCCAAAGGCAACGAGGCTACCAGATCGGTAAGGGAAAACCCCAGTTGATTTCGTATCATTCCCGATTCAGAGTGCGCGATGTCTGTTCTTCGTTTCATTAACGGTACCTCTGATAGTAGTCTTCGCGTAATGTTACCGAACGAACATCGTTAGACAGAAATGTGGTTTCATTGATATCCCGTTCACGCCATTCCAGCGTAACCGTGAGAGCATTGTACTTCACATAGGGAGCTATGCTGATGTCGGAATGGGTTGTTACATCCACATTGACACTGGCGGTTAATGGAATTCCCTTACGTTGATCGATTACCACGGGCATATAAAAGCCCTGAGGTAAATTTCCAACGTTGGGATAATCTGATCCCCGGTTTGAGTACCGGATGATTTCCACCTTTTCCATTGCGGCCAATAAAGCCCGGCGGTAGTGATAATTCTCTACCGCTCTCCTTTGTGCATAATAGGTACTCACCAGTAGCCCGGTAAGGGCTATGGTAACAATGAACAGGGACGCTAATACCTGAATCAGCCCCAAGCCACGTTCGGAGGTGATAAGAGATTTCATTTAAAATCCCACACCTGTGGCGAACATCTTGGGATTGTCGGCTACATCTTCTGCTACCTTTCTGTCGAGGAGACCATTCATTACATGATTGTATAATGATTGATCTTTCGACTGCATACCTTCTTTGGTACCCGACTGGATCACAGAAGGAATCTGGTAGGTTTTTTCTTCACGAATCAGATTTCGTACTGCTGCATTAGCTATCATAATTTCCAGAGCCGGGATACGACCTGCTCCATCTTTACGGGGAAGCAGCGTTTGTGCCACTACCGCCTGCAACGATTCCGAGAGCATCGAGCGTACTTGCCCTTGTTGCTCTTTGGGGAACATGTCGATAATACGGTCGATGGATTTTGTTGCGCTGCTGGTATGCAGTGTGGCAAGCACCAGGTGGCCTGTCTCTGCAGCTGTAAGGGCCAGAGCTACGGTTTCCAGGTCGCGCATCTCACCTACCAGGATCACATCGGGATCTTCACGCAGAGCAGAACGCAGCGCTGCGGTGAAAGACCAGGTGTCGTGCCCCAGCTCACGCTGATTCAACAGCGAATTTTTGCTGTGATGCACAAACTCGATAGGGTCTTCTACCGTGATAATATGGCAATGACGAGACTCATTAATATGGTCGATCATTGTAGCAAGGGTTGTGGATTTGCCACTACCGGTGGGGCCGGTGACCAGAATGAGACCTTTGTGGCGATGAGTAAGCCGGGAAAGAACTTCCGGCAAATTCAGCTCTTCAAAACTCTTAATCACATTGGGGATTACACGGAAGGCACAAGCCAGACCATTTACCTGATGAAAAGCGTTAACACGAAAACGGGTGTCATCCGAGAGTTTGGTAGAAAAATCGATTTCCAATTTTTCTTTGAAAATCGTAATCTGAGATTCGTTCATCGTACTGAAGATCAGGCGTTGAACTTCTTCCACAGACATCTTGGGAAGGTTAAGCTTCCGCATTTCGCCATCCACTCGAACCATAGGAACTGAACCAGCGCTGATGTGCAAGTCAGATGCTTCAGCCTCGACAGTAAACCTAAGCAGTTCCTGTATAGTCAAGAAACACCTCCGTTAGTCGATTACTTCTTCTTCATTTTCATCCGGGTCTATGCCGTAGCCATGGTATTCAGAGGCTTCCACATCATACCACACCTGATGACCTTCACCTTGAGCAAATTCGGCAGTTGAAGTGGCGATGTACTTTTTGGGAGGATTGCCAATGACTTCAAATTCCCAGTTTTTCATAGTTGCATTACCCAGTTTGGCATCAAGTAAAGCATCATCAATAGTGTAATTTTCTGTAGTTCCGTATGTTTGATAGTATACGCGATAGGTGCTACGGATAGCAGCGATAGCACTTTGAGCCTCTGTAGCACGTGCTTTACGTACATAGCTCATGTAGATAGGAACGGCGATAGCCGCCAGGATGGCAATAATAACCACCACCACCAGCAACTCAATAAGACTAAAACCTTTTTTGTTTTTAATGTTCTTGAACATTATTCCTCCTTCACAATCTTTGACTAACCTCTATGCCCGCAAGTTGCGTTCCAAGAGATGCGTTACAAATCAATCATAAAAAAAAACCTCACCGTTTTTTTCAATCCGATATCTTATCGGCAATTACTGCAATAAGATTGCCCTCCATGACCCCCGATTTACCAATCTTCCCAAATATCGTGCACTTTTGCACAGCCGAAACAAAACAACTGTTAACAAAGTTGTGTACACTTTCATTTTATCACTTAATCTGCATCTTAACCTTCTATTTTCTCAACCTCTATCTCCTGGAACCATACGGTGACAACAGATCAGAGCAACTGTTAACAGCCTTGCGAACCGTTGACAATTCGCACAGATGGGTGTGCACCTCAAAGAAATGGTTGACGGAAAACATCCTCTGACCAATCTCTGAAATAAATGAATTGCAAGGAGATTTTATGAGACCAACTGTCGTAACGTTGTTTCTCTGCTTTGTAGCCGCTTCGATGCTTCACTCCCTGGTTATAGAAACTGCCGATTTTGGTAAATTCCTCTATGGCAACACCACCGCCTGTGCCTATGATAACTGGATTTCCCACATCTCCGAAGGTATCGCCGATGAAGGCTATAATTACTACGCTCCCTATGATATCCAAAATAACGACTTCGGCGATTTCCTACTGCCCGATAACGATCAGCTCACCCAATGGGGCTCTGTGATTTACCAGCTGCTTCAGCAAGATTGGGACGCCGCACAAAATCTTCTGGATGCCTATGGCTTCCCCTACGAAGTAGTGCAGTTTAACGATACCCAGACAGGTAAAACCTACTACCTTCTGCGAGAAATATTGAATATGGCTTACCAGGATGATAACGGCACCGCCACCCCTGCAGATGACGAAATCGGTGGATTTGACTACGGCTGGGGGTTGTACCTCTTTAATCCTCAGGCAACTCATCCCATCATTATCACAGCACCACACCCCACCGACGACTTCATCACACCGGCAATGGCCTATGAAGGGCTGAAAGCGTGGGACGCCATGTTTATGCTGATCTCCGGTGCTGGGCGGGAAGTACTGTGGACAAACAGCGGCAGCTACACAAACAGCAAATCCCTCTGTGATCCATCCCGCAGAGAAGCACACCCTTTTAATGTTGCCTATCAACGCTTTGCCGATTACATCCGCCAAACCTTTGACCACCGTGAATTATCAATTCAGATACACAGTTATGACTGGAATCGTCATGCCAACCACCCATCCTGCCAGGTCTCTGCGGGGAATGGCCGCTCCTGTCCGAACCTGCCTATCAGGGATTTGTCACAGTCTCATTTGGATATGATAAATGCGGCTCCTCAGGTCATCCATCCTGCTCAGAGCATCGGCAACAATGCAGAGGTGCGGCTCAATGATTACTACGGCGTGAACTACAACCAGTACGAGTTTATCTATACCGACGGGATGCGGGAATTTCCGGTGAGCAATCACGTCGATTTGCCGGGATACTCCCAAAACCGACAGATGGTTTATACCGATAACGGCTGGAATAACTACGATGTTTTTGAGCCTTTTTTTCATCTGGAAATGGATGAGTTGCCAAACAGTTATGAGCAGACCGAGGAGAATCTCAACTGGTTTTATGGCTATGACGCCCTCTTTGAGATGTGGGATTTTGACAGCCTTTTTGTGCATACCCTGGCATATTACACCCCCTGGATTCAGCACCTGAAAACCTCTGTTGAAGCCACGTTTATCATGAATGATGGTCTTACTCCCGGCACTCCACAAAATTTCGCCATTACCTCTCATCAATTCAACCGCATCGGTCTCTCCTGGGAGCCGGTATCCTCCTACGATTTTGAAACCTATGAAATTCTCTACAGCACTCTGCCTATCTATGTGGGGAATTATGACATCCTCACCCGCAACCAGATTCCATCCCTGGCAAACCAGCGCGCCACAAATATCGTCATAACAGGACTGGAAAACAACCAACGATATTATTTTATGATTCGCGCCCGTGACAACAATGGGAACACCTCTTTCCCCAGTCAGGAAATAAACGCCTTCACAGCCCCGGCACAATTAGCCGACTTTGTGGCAATCGGTATGGATAACGCAGTGATGCTGCACTGGGTGGTAGGAGAAGAAGCGGGGAATATCGGATACCGCATCCTTCGGGGAGATGGCGTATCCGGTGAGCTTGAAGAGATTGCATCCTGGCAGACGAACAGTGGCCTGATGGCCCAGACAGGACAAAACACTACCTATACCTATACCGACCAGACGGCACAAAATAACTACGGCTACCGCTACAAGCTCGCCATGGATACTTACCATGGAGAACAATACGAATTTGAGACCCAGCGGCAGGCAGCGCCAAAAGCGACTTACGACGTGCGGGTATCCACCACAGATGGCGCAATAACCGACAAATTCACCTTCGGCACCAATCAGTTTGCTACAAACAATGAAGATGATTTTTATGATTATATCAAGCCACCCCACGGCCCTGAACCATACATACAGGCAGCAATCTACGAACCAGGTTGGAGCCCTCAGGGTGTCTATCTGCAACAAGACATCATGGCAGATTTCGATCCCCTTTCCTCCCTGAAATCGATGTATCTCAGGGTGAAAACCAGCGAAGTTAACACTCCCCTCACCATCTCACTCCCGGAAGATTTCACCCAGAAGTCCGGAGAATGCTATATCCGCTCCCTCAGCACCGGAAGCTTTTCCAATATCACCTACAACCAGTTTGTCTTTGAGCTCCCGGACACCAATTACACCACCTTCTTTATCTATTGGGGCAGGATGGAAGCAGGCGCCTATTTTTACTCTGCACCCCATCGCATTTATCAGGCCGGTGATACCCTGCACGTGGCGTGGAACTACAATTATCCCTTCTTGGTGGAACGCTGCGAGCTGGCCCTTTTCAATGGCACAACCTACGAAAATCTGGCAGCCTTTGGAGGTGGGGACACCCGTAGCTTTGACTACATCATCCCCGACGGTATCACCATTCACAATTGCCGCCTGCGGCTGAGAACCTACACCCTTGACGATGTGGAAAGCACCATCATCTCCGCCTTCCGGTTTTCCATACTTCCCTCTGCCATCACTCTGGATGCAGCAGCGGGTTGGAGCCTGCAGGGTAGCCCGTTTCCGGATGCATCCTATTTTCTCGGTACAGTGTTTAATCCCGATGCACAGCTGTTTTCCTACACCCCGCCCACCTACAATCCGGTAGCAGTGTACGGTTTTGATGTGGGCTATTGGCTGCATCAATCCCAGCCATCATCCCGCACAATCAGCGATGAAATCTATAAAGAAATCTATGCCCACCCGTTGCAACACGGGTGGAATCTGGTGCCCAACCCCCACATGCTCACCTACCAGATGAAGAATCTGCGATTTAATCTGGATAACCATGAATACAGCTTTCAATCAATGCTGAATCTGCAAAAAGTGCCTCCCGTTGTGATGACCTATGCCGATGGACACTATCTGCCCGCTACCGAGATTCCACCGGCTTCTTCGTTTCTCCTGTGGTATGATGGCGAATCTACCGAAGGCTGTCAGCTTGTTCTCAGCCCCTACATGACCAACGAAAATATCAATATCCAGCCGAATGCATGGGATATTGCCCTGGAGTTTCAGCAGCCTTCAAGCGATATGGATGCCATTATTCTGGGGGTAAACAGTACCGCTACCACTCAGTTTGATTTTGATCTGGATTTGCCGGCTCTGCCAGACAAACCCTTTACCGATCGCATCCTGGCATGGTTTACACCCCAAGATTCCACATCCCGGTATGATGCCCTGTATCAGGACATTCTCTTTACCCTAAACCCCGATGAACCGGATGAGGTCACCTGGGATGCATCCTGTAATGTACCTACCAATGAAATGGTGATGGTTACACCTCGGTTCACAGATATCCCGTCCCTCTATAATGTGCAGATTACCTGGAACGGGGAACCCCACATTTTGCAAAACAACCAACCTCTCAATCTAACGGTTGCCCAACCGGGAACCACCGATTTTACCATCACGGTAAACAACGGCATCGCTGCCATGGCGGAATCCGCCATTGCCTGCAGCAACTTCCCCAATCCTTTCAATCCCACCACCACCATCTCCTTCCGGTTACCGGAAAATCTCCGTCGGGCTAAGGTGGAAATATACAACATCCGGGGACAGCGGGTGAAAACCCTCATCTCAGAAGAGGCTGCATCCAACCTGCACCGGGTGGTGTGGAATGGCACAAATACCGACGGGAAAGGGGTTGCCAGCGGCATCTATTTCTACCGCATCCAGGCAGAAAACTATAGCAAAACCCAGCGGATGTTACTTTTGAAATAACCGTTCCCAAGGGGCGGAAATCAAGGAGGAATGATGAAAGTTCTGAAACTGACCTTGCTCTGTGCCGTGGCTCTTCTGGCACTGATTTCCTGCGATAATCGGGATGCCAGATTTTACGATGTTGGCATGGTTTCCACCTTCAGCGGATTTGAAGATCTGGCCTTTAATTACCATGCAAAAATGGGCCTGGCCGCCGCTGCCGAAGACTTCACCATCGACGATTATTATCGTGAACCAAACGTTTCTACCAGCTATCAAACCTCTATCGAACTTCTGGCCACCGACAAGATGGACCTGATCTTTACCATCGGATTCGAACAGGCCGCTCCCACCGCCACTATCGCTTTGGAATACCCGGAAACCCGCTTCTGCATCATCGATCATCAATTTGAATTTCCCACCCGGGAGGGTAACATCAGCTCTATCATTTTCCACAGCGATGAAGCTGCATTTCCCCTGGGATATCTGGCTGCTCATTGGGCATGGATGCATGATCCCGATGATGCCAAAACAGGTGCCATCCTGGGGAAAGACCTCCCGGTGTATCACCGCATGACAGACGCTTTTGCCAACGGTGTGGCCTACTACAACCAGCAATTTGACCGCAATGTGGAAGCATTGGCTCTGGTGGCTGATGAACTGTACAACGAATACATAGGCGAAACTTTGGCAGACTCGTTGCTGACCATGGGCGCCGACGTTATTTTCCCCGCAGCAGGTGAAACCTCAGGAGGAGCCGTAAAAGCCGCCTATCTGCAAAACCGCTGGATCATCGGCGCAGAATCAGACTTCTATTTTGCCCACCAGATTTACCGGGAAATATGCCTCTCGTCTCTGGTGAAAACCGTGGATGACATGGTGTATAAAGTGGCGGAAGATCTCTATCAGGGAGAGTATCAGGATAACGGCGTCCACATCGGAGATCTGGCAAACGGCGGCGTGAAGCTGGCGCCCTATCACGATTTTGAAACGGTGATCCCCGACAGCACGCAATTACAAGTGCTCAACATTATTCAGCAGATCGAGGAAGGCTCACTCAGTACCGGATGGTAGACAAAAACAACCGGATAAAATGCCTGGACGCACTCAACGTTCTAACTTCCTCATCCCTGCGCAGACTTGTGCGAATCCATTCCAAGATGGTTAATGGAATGGAGAGTAGTGCTGGGACGAGGTAAAGGGCAGGCAACGAAAGGATGACAAACAAAACCTTAAAAGGAGCAAAACGCATGAAAATCAGATTAACCATCCTGCTGGTCATCGTTACTCTGGCAGCATCATTGTGGAGCAAATACACCTTTACAGAATTGCCACTTCAAAAAACAACTCCAGACAGCATCTCGATTTTCAGTTGGGGAATCGGAAAGAGTTTCAATGAAAATCTGGCAAAAGACAAAGCAAAAAATAATGCCATGATGCTTCTGTCCCAGCAGGTTAATGGTCAGAAATTCAGCTATACCTCCAGCAATGGAACGGTAACCTTTACCACCTCCACAGCAGGGAAGTTCACCGACGTGAAAGAGCATGCTCTGCTTCCTCTGAGTCCAAGAGAGAAGATGATAATTATCAGTGCCCGCACACTCAGTCCCAGCTTTGATCCGGCTACCACAGTGCGCTATCGGGTTAAAGCCCAAAGCACTGAACTAAGCGAAACCCTTAACCAGCTGAGCAAAGTTGCTGTGGAAAAGCTTCTTGCAGAGCGTTATCCAGGCACATCCCAATTGACGGGTACCATCTACTTTGTGGACATGAATGTCACGATGAAGGAAACAACCAAGACCTTCAGCCTGACGATGGATGTGATAATCGAGGTGAAATAAATGTGAAACGGGAAATGTGAAAGGTGAAATGGGGGAGGCTTGTTGAGATGGATTTTTGCTTTACTCGTCCCGAATATGCAGCGACAGGCAGAATGACTGGGAATTGCGGCATCCTCACATGAAAAAACAACCCAGCCGTTTCAACGGTTTACCACATACTGTACCCGGTCCCATCCTTCTTCACTGCTGACGAAGCTTGTCGTGACGACACCAAAGCTCATATCCGACAGAAATTAAAGTTGACACTCATTTCCAAAAACCAATTATTGCCGATGATGTTACCCGAACCAAGGAGATGCTATGAGAATTGGATTGGAAGATTGCGTTACAGATGAACACAGGAGTACTGCATTGATTTCCTGCGCCGAGATTTATACGCACATTACAAATATCGGAATTTCTCAATTAAAGAGCCCATTGGATGAATTGGACTGGGAAGATGAATGAGTTGTACAATAACTTTAATTTTCAGGTTATTGTACAATATATTAC
>JAGGWK010000030.1 GCA_021157525.1 Candidatus Cloacimonadota bacterium
ATTTTATATACACTATTTTGATAGTTGCTCTTTTTGTGATCATTGTTCCTTTTACAAAGTACAGTGTTTCAATCTCAATAGTTATTTTTGGATTATTCATTATCTCTATTTTGATTTATTTGCACTATAATAAGAGAATGGATATTAAAAATAAAGTTATACTTTCTAATGTTATAATGGCAATTTTTATTATAATCGCAGGAAGTAACTTAATAGAAAATAATCAACTAAAAAGAAAAAGTTCAAAACCGATGACAGATTTTATAATTGAAAAACACCTCAGAGATAGAAATATCTTAGTTTATAATACAAGAAAACCCTCTATTGCATTTGGATTAAATAAATCCATTATATCTTTGAATGATGGAAGTAAAAAATTAAATAGAGAAACACAGTTTGAAACAAATGCGGAATGGAAAAAATACCTTATTGATATGAAGAATGAAACTGAAGTTAATGAACTAAAAAAAATAATGAAAGAGCAAACGGTTCTTATCGTTTATAAACATAAAATTCATAAAGAGCATAAATGGTTACTTGATTATTACAAAAATCGTAAAGAGATAGGTAAATGGTCAATTTATTACTAATAACATCTAATGAATAATGGCTCCCATCGAAAAACACTCCTTTTTTTATTCTGAGATCAAAACCCTTGGTTTCATGCTGAGCAGTGTATCAAATTCTGTTCAGAAGTTTCAAACGGAGCAGATAGCTTGAGAAGTTGATCTATTTCGGCAATATCACAAAAAAGAAACCCCCAGAAGTCAAAAATCCCAAGATCGTCCACCAAGTGCCGTTGTATGCGGCCGAAATTCACATTAATCGGTTTTAGCAGGAGAAGCCGGAACCGTAGTGACATCGATTTGGAGAGAAGACTCAAAACGAAGATTTGAAGCTCGAATCCCGGTTTTCTTGCTTTTCTTCAGGTTGTGGGACAGCTCCGGTGCCTGGAAACCAGATGGTTCATTCTCTGCTTTTTTCCTTTCTGCTCCCTTCTCACTTCTCCCATCAATCCTCTTTTCCACATTAAATAAACTTTTCGGTTTACATATTTCCACAAAATCAGATTTTCCACCTCAAACATAGCATGAGCGGAGAGTAAATGAAAAAAGTATGGATTATCATGCTCATAATTATGGAGTGTTTGATGAATTTTGCAACGAATAATTACGGGTATCGGGTACCATCCCAAGACATCATCGATTTGTATGACGCTCCCAAAGCGCCCTATTACACCATTATCCAAAGACACAACTTGGCTCTGGAAATTAGCTATTACTCAAACCAGACTTTGGCCGACCTGGCCGAGCCCAAACTGCAACTGGCCGGGCTGGAAATCTCACCTCGGCTCAATGGCGAACTCATGGCATCGCCTATTACCGCCATAACCATCCATGATTTGGTAACAAACGAGAAAAAACCAGTTCCCCTCCCGGCAGGATGCAGAGTGCGGGGATATGATTTTTCTCCGGATTATTCCCACTGCGCCATCAAGTATGAAGCAGAAGATGGTATTGGTCTGATGATATTGGATGTGGCATCAAATCAACTGGAAGTGGTTCCGAACATCCGTATTAACGATATATTCAGCGGTGAATCACTACAGTGGTTTAATGATAACCAGCGGCTGTTGCTTTTCTGCATCCCGCCAGAAAGAGGCGCTGTACCAAAAACCCAAAAGCTCCCCGACTCACCGGTGATAGAAGAATCTCTGGGCAAAAAAAGCACCCTTCGCACCTACACAAACCTGCTGTCAAGCCCCGCTGATGAAACACTTTTTGACTACTATTTTACTTCTCAGATGCAGATTCTCGACCTTGCCACCGGCACCACCACTCCCCTGAAAAAACCGGATATTTACTATCAGGCCATGCTCTCCCCGGATAATCAGTTTCTCCAACTGGCTACCATTTCCCATCCCTACTCCTACCAGGTTCCTTATTACTATTTTCCTCAGAATTTCAGCCTGATAAACCTTCAAACCGGCGATATAACGCTGCTTCACCAGCGGCCACTGCAAGACCAGATTCCCATGGGCGGCACCTACATTGGGCCCCGTTATTACGATTGGCAACCGGGATATCCGGCACGTCTGGTGTGGAAGGAAGCCCTGGACGAAGGGAATCCCAAAGTCAAAGCAGCATTTCGCGATCGCATTATGGTATGGGATGCAGCAGCGGATGACTCGCCCAAAGAACTTCTTCGCTTGCAATATCGCTATTCCCGACTGTGGTGGTCTTCCAGCAGAGATGAACTGATCGTGCGTGAATACGATCGGGATCGTCTGTGGCACAGGGACTGGCTGTATCGGGATGCATCCGCGCCTGAGCTGCTCTTTGATATGAGCAACAATGACGAATACCAGGATCCCGGTGATCTGGTGATGGTGCGGGATGAACAGGATCAAAGCGTGTTTCTCAAGCAGGATGAAACCGTGTTTTACCGCAACAATACCGGCGCTACCCAGCAGGGAAATTTCCCCTTCCTTGCCACCTACGATCTGGATGCAAAAAAGCTCTCCTATCTCTATCGCAGTGGCCAGGAATTCTTCGATAGGGTAAGCGGCTTTGTGGACAAAGACCTCACTACCATCCTGATACGCAGAGAAAGCAAAACCATGCCCCGCAACTACCTGCTGCATGATCTGAAAAGCGGCACGGACACAGCCATCACCAATTATCCAAACCCCTATCCGCAGCTTACCGAACTACGCACAGAACTGGTGACTTACTCCCGCAAAGATTCCATTCCCCTTTCTGGCGTGCTCTATTATCCGGTAGATTATCAACCTGGAAAACGCTACCCCCTCATCATAAATGCTTACCCCGATGAATTTACCGACGCCGCCACCGCCAGCCAGATCACCCAGAGTGACAACCGCTTCCCACTGTTCTGGGGCTCCAGCTACAAGTATCTGGCATTGAAGGGATTTATGATACTGGCACACGCGTCTATTCCCATCGTAGGCGATCCCCAAACGGTGAATGAGAGCTTTATCGACCAGACTCTGGGAAGTGTGGAGGCCGCCATCGATTATCTGGATGGCCGTGCCCTGATAAACCGGAACAAAGTGGGCATTGCAGGGCATAGCTATGGTGCCTTTATGGTAGCCACCGTGCTGGCCCACAGCGAACTGTGTGCCTGCGGCGTTGCCCGCAGTGGCGCCTATAATCGCACTCTCACACCCTTTGGCTTTCAAAGTGAACGACGCACCTTCTGGCAGGCACCGGAATTTTATATCAAAGCCTCACCCTTTGTGTATGCCGATAAAATAAAAGCACCTATTCTGCTAATTCATGGACTGGATGACCCAAATTCTGGCACTTTCCCCCTGCAATCAAAACGCTTTTACCAGGCCCTCAAAGGTAACGGCGCCACAGCACGGCTGGTGTTGCTGCCTCTGGAAGGTCACGGCTACAGAGCTCGGGAATCGAACTTGCATGTTCTGGCTGAGATGATCGACTGGTTTACAACCTACCTCAAGTAATGGCCCCTGCATCTCCAAAAAAGCGAGATTTCTCACCAACATTGAAATGAATCAATAGGTGATCATATCGGAAGGCAATCACAGAGGTTGTCTTCCCTCCATTTTATAGAATAATCCTTTCACATGCATCAAGTGCTCATGCAGGCAAACCAAAAACCTGGCACTCTAATATTTCGTTTGACAACCAAGCAAAGGGAATTATGTTGTCACCGAATTAGCAGTCATGAAACTTGAGTGCTAAAATTAAGAGGATGAGGATATGAAGAAAAACGAGATACGGCAGAGGAAAGTTTTACGGCATCTGGTGGAGAGCTACATCGCCACAGGAGAGCCGGTATCATCTAAATTGCTGTGCGAAAAATATATCGTTAATGCCAGTCCGGCAACGTTGCGGATAGACCTGAATCGGCTGGAAAAGCAGAATCTGGTGTATCAGAAGCATACGTCTGCCGGCCGGATACCCACCATCCAGGGCTATCGTGCCTATATCAATCAGGTGGAGCTGGAGCTCAAGGCAGAAGCCTACAAAGACCACGAGGCTCTGCGGGAAATCCTGATAAAATACTATCAAGATATTCCCATGGCGTTCCACTACATCATGCAGTTGCTGGCCAAAGAAACCGATCAGCTGAGTTTTGTTGCAGAACCGGAAATCTCCTATGGCTATCTGGAAAAGCTGGATGTCTTTAAGGTGAGCAACAACAAGCTCCTTTTTGTGGTGAGTCTTGATTCGGGTATCGACAAAACCGTGATCCTGAACTATGAGCACCCCATCACCGAGCAGCAAATCAAGGCTATCGTGCGCTACCTCAATGAGCGCTTGGCCGGGCATCGGCTCTTTGATATCCAGGAAAAATATATCGAAGATCTGGCTCAGAAAATCTCTGAAGAAAACAAGTTGCTCATCCGTTTTTTGGATGAACTTTACAAAGCTATCATCGAGATCAGCAAATACTACATTCACTTCGATGGCCGCATCAGCTTTCTGGAGCAACCGGAGTTTGATGACAAGAGCTCCATCCTCCGCTTTTTGGGCTTTATGCAGCGGCAAGATCAATTGGTGAGCATGATGCAAAAGCACGACAAGCAATCGTCTCCCTACAAAGTATTACTGGGAGAAGATTTTTGCGAAACCGATATGGTAAATTACAGCCTGGTATATGCCCGGTACGAGATCTTCGGCGTTCCCGGATACCTTGGCATCCTGGGTCCGGCACGGATGAATTACCGCCACAACATCCCCATCATTCGGGATATGGCGCAGATCATTACAGACACAACAAACAAAGGAATAGTGGTATCGAAACATGAACACTGAAAAAAGCACATCGGTAACCGAAGCTGAAGAGCATCCTACCGAGATGGAAGAAAAAAAAGAAATGAAGAAAAAAAAGAAACCGTCTATCAAGGAACAGATGGCTTCATTGCAAGAGGAACTGGATGCAATGAAAGATAAATACCTGCGGAATGTCGCAGAGTTTGAAAACTTTCGCCGTCGCAGCATCCAGGAAAAATCCCAATGGATAAAGGGCGCGACCCAGCGTCTGGTTTTGGAACTGTGCGATGTGAACGACAATTTCGAGCGAGCTCTGAATCTTGAGGAAGCTCACAAGGCAGATGGATCCTTCGAAGAAGGTATCCGCATGATATTTCAGCAGTTAACATCCATCCTGGATAAAGAGGGCGTGAAAAAGATCGAAGCTCTTGAACAGGATTTTGATCCCAACATTCACGAAGCTCTGGCTCAGATACCCTCTGAACTGGAGGAAAACAAAGTGGCAGCCGTCATCCAAAACGGCTATACAATGCATGACGTTGTTATCCGCCCCGCTCGCGTAGCGGTATCCAGCGGACAAAAACCAGTTACTGAAACAAAAGAAGAAAATAAATGAGGAGGACTCTATGGGTAAAATTATCGGAATAGACCTCGGGACTACCAATTCCTGCGTTAGCGTGATGGAAGGCGGAAAGCCCGTCGTAATACAAAATGTGGAAGGTACACGTACCACTCCATCGGTGGTGGCTTTTACCAAAGACAAAGAACGTCTTATTGGTCAATTGGCTAAGCGCCAGGCAGTTACAAACTCCCAAAACACCATTTCATCAGTAAAGCGCTTCATGGGCCGTCAGCTCAACGAAGTGGGATCAGAATTGAACAACATCAGTTATCCGGTGCGCAGCGGCAAATTTGGTGAGGTGGTGATTCATATTGATGTGGAAAACAAGGATTTTTCACCTCAGGAAATCTCTGCCATGATTCTCACAAAGATGAAAGAAACCGCCGAAGCACATCTGGGCCAAAAAATCACTGAAGCTGTTATTACGGTGCCTGCATATTTCAACGACGCACAGCGCCAGGCTACCAAGGATGCCGGTAAAATAGCCGGTCTGGATGTAAAACGTATCATCAACGAGCCTACGGCAGCAGCATTGGCCTACGGCCTGGAAAGCAAAAAAGAAGAGAAAGTAGCCGTCTATGACCTGGGTGGTGGAACCTTCGATATCTCCATACTGGAAGTGGCCGAAGGGGTGGTGGAAGTACTCTCTACAAACGGCGATACTCATTTGGGTGGTGACGATTTTGACCATGAAATCATGAACTGGATTCTCAAGGAATTCAAAAAGCAGGAAGGGGTAGATCTTTCCCACGACACCATGTCTCTTCAGCGTATCAAAGAAGCTGCCGAAAAAGCAAAAATCGAGCTGTCCGGCACCCAGACCACAAACATCAACCTGCCCTTTATTACTGCGGATGCATCAGGTCCGAAACACTTGAATCTGGATCTCTCCCGAGCAGAATTCAACCGCATGATCGACGGCCTTATTCAGCGCTCCATCGAGCCCTGCCGTCTGGCTATGAAAGATGCTAAACTCAGTATGAGCGATATCGACGAAGTACTGCTGGTTGGCGGATCTACCCGCGTACCCGCTGTACAGGAAGCAGTAGAACGCTTCTTCGGTAAAAAGCCAAACCGCAGTGTAAACCCCGATGAAGTAGTGGCTATTGGCGCTGCCATCCAGGGCGGAATCCTCTCTGGTGACGAAAATCTCAACGACATCCTGCTGCTGGACGTTACTCCCCTTTCATTGGGTATAGAAACTCTGGGTTCTGTGATGACGCCCCTTATCGAGCGGAACACAACCATCCCAACCAAGAAAAGCCAAATATTCTCCACCGCTGCTGATAACCAACCGGCGGTTTCCATCCATGTATTGCAGGGTGAACGCTCCATGGCCAAAGACAACCGTACCCTCGGTCGCTTTGACCTCACCGACATCCCACCGGCTCCCCGTGGTATTCCTCAGATCGAAGTAACCTTCGACATCGATGCTAACGGCATCTTGCACGTGTCTGCCAAAGACAAAAGCACCGGCAAAGAACAATCCATTCGTATCGAACGCACCGGCTCTCTGGATGAGCAGGAAATCGAGCGCATGGTAAAAGATGCCGAAGCTCACGCCGAAGAAGACAAACGGCAGAAAGAGGTGATCACCTCCCGCAATGAACTGGATAACCTGATCTTCTCTACCGAAAAGAGCATGGCCGAACATGGCGGCAAACTTTCGGAAAAAGACCGCAAATCCATCGAAGAAGCCATCAAAGAAGCGAAGGAAAAGATGGAAAAAGCATCCAGCAAAGAGGAATTTGAAGCAATTCGCGATGATCTGTCCAAAAAGGCGCAGAAAATCGGGGAAATCCTCTATGCCGAAATGCAAAAGGAACAACAGCAGGCTGGTGGTGGCGCTACTCAGGATGCCAACTTTGATCCCAACCAGATGCACGATGCCGGCCAACAGGGCGAACAGCAGAAATCCGATGGGCCTATCGACGCAGACTTCGAAGTAGTGGATGACGATAAATAATTGATGAAGCGGCTCACGCCGCTTCTTTCCCCTTTTCTTGGGGTTAGCAAACAACAAGGATTGATATGGCAAAACGAGATTACTACGAAATACTGGGTGTAGAGAAATCTGCAACCGATGCAGAAATAAAAAGAGCCTATCGCAAACTGGCAATGAAGTACCATCCGGATAAAAATCCGGATAACCATGCAGCGGAAGAGAAATTTAAGGAAGCATCGGAAGCCTACGAGGTTTTGAGCGATGCAACCAAACGCCAGAAATATGACCAATTTGGTCATGAAGGGCTCACCGGAGCCTTCGGTGGCGGTGGCTTCTCCTGGGAAAACTTCTCCCATGCCAGTGATCTTAATGACATCTTTGGTGATGGACTTGGCGGTATCTTCGAAAACCTCTTTGGGTTCGGCGGCGGCAGACGCAGAAGTCGGTCTCAATCAAACCGAGGTGAAGATCTGCAAATAGCCCTTTCTCTCACACTGGAAGAGATCGCCAAAGGGGTAGATAAAAAGATCAAAATAAACGTTAAAGAAAACTGCGATTACTGCCACGGAAGCGGCTCGGCAGATGGCAAAAGCCATGTCTGCCCACAATGCCATGGAACCGGCCAGGTGATGCAGATGGCCCGTTCACTCTTTGGCCAGATGCAAACCGTTGTCACCTGTCCATCTTGTCATGGCGAAGGGCGCATTATCAAAAACAAGTGCCCCAAATGTAATGGTGAAGGCCGCGTCAGCAAACCGAAGACTATAAACATCCACATCCCGGCGGGAGTGAGTGAAGGCCAATACATTCGCCAGCGGGGACAGGGAAACATCGGTAAACGCAACGGTGAAAAGGGAGACATCCTGGTAATGATCCAGGAAAAAGAACATCCCATCTATGAGCGGGATGGTGATAATCTGATCTGCGAATTTCCCATCAGTTTCAGCCAGGCTGCCCTGGGTGATGACCTCACCGTGCCGACCCTGAGTGGTAAGCTCAAAGTGAAGATTCCTTCCGGCACCCAGAGCGGAAAAGTTTTCCGACTGCGGGGCCAGGGTTTACCTCATGTAAACAGCAGCTATACCGGAGATCTCTTTGTGCGGGTACGGGTGATTACCCCAACTCATATCTCTTCCGAAGAGCGGGCTTTGCTGGAGAAACTCAAAACTTTCGATTCTGAAAAAAAGCTGAATCCCGGCAAAAACTTTTTCGGCAAACTAAAAGATATCTTTACCTAGGAAGGAGTCCTATGCCCGGATTTTACGCCCCACACTTGAAACTTTCTCAAACCTCTGTCGTGCTCACAGGTGATGAATTTCATCACCTGTGTCACGTGTTCAGGCGTAAAACCGGGGATGCAGTGCTCCTCACCAATGGCTCAGGCGTGCGTGCCGGCGGTGTTATTCAGCATCTCGATAAAGGGAGTGCTTCCATTTCTCTGGACTGGACGCAGGAATATGAACCTGCCAAGCCGCCAATGGCCTGTGCCTTTGCTCTTTTGCGCAACAAAAATGATGCCATCATCATAGACAAACTCACCGAGCTGGGAGTGCGAGACCTGTTTCCCTTCACCTCAGATTTCACGGTGAGAAAGTCATCATCCAATACTGTCGGAAAATTTCAAGCCATTGCCGTGAGCGCCATCAAGCAATGTGATAATGCTTTTCTACCGCGAATTCATCCGGTTTTGCCTCTGGCAGCCTGTCTGGACACAATTTCCGCAGCCCGCTACGTCCCCTGTGTGGCGGTAGAAACCGGCAAACACGATTTGCTCCATGATGCCCGCGATACCGGCGAATCCACCTGTGTCGTCATCGGCCCGGAAGGCGGTTTTTCCCCTGAAGAGAAGGCGCTGTTTGCCAAAAATCAGCTTCATACCTTTAGCTTGGGAAACCACATCCTCCGCGCTGAAACTGCTGCCATTACTTCCATTTCGCAATTACTTCACATCAACCTCATCAATAACCCTCAATACTACTAGGAGGCCCCGTGACAACCCCAAAAGATAGTAACATACTCAGTGAATTTCGGCACAACTTTGTGCTTTCTACCGATGCAGGCCGATTGGTTCTGCAAAATGCCAAAGGACTGCGCATCATCCTCAAGAAGGGTGAAACCATGGAATCGGCAAAAGTGCTTCAGGATTTCTTCAATCAATCGGTTGATGAGATTGTCCTGGGCAAATGATCCGTTTCCAGCATCCCCGCCTTATGGTGTTTTCGCTCGCTTTCCTTTTTTTTGGATGCAAATCGCTGCCAAGATCCCGCAAGCTTCTGCCACCCAGCAGCAACTGTACTCTGACTCTTTGCCAATATCCGTAAAACGGAACAGATGAAGAAACTGGAACAAATTTTAACCAAGGCCATCGCCAACACCGAATTTGCCGGAAAGGCCTATTATGTGGGCGGCTATGTGCGGGATGCGGTAATGCAGCGACCCAGTTGTGATGTGGATGTGGTTGTGGCATTGCCAGAAGGTGGTTTGCGTCTGGCTCGGTATCTACACGCTATCGGCGTGACAAACAAACCGGTGATCTTCGAAAAATTCGGTACCGCCAGCGTGCAGATTGCATCCCATACCGTAGAATTTGTGATGACCCGCAGCGAATCTTATAGAGATAAAGACAGAAAACCCGACGTGGTTTCCGGTACTCTGCTGGAAGATGTGATGCGCCGGGATTTTACTATCAACACACTGCTGAGGCAGATCGGAACCGACGCCATCCTGGACCTTACTCAGCGTGGTCTGGATGACATCAAAGCAGGGATTATCCGCTCCACATCCGATCCCGAACTTATTTTTCGCGAAGATCCTCTGCGCATTTTGCGCGCGCTTCGTTTTGCTGCTCAGCTGGGCTTTACCATCGAAGCAGGAACCGCTGCTGGCATCCATAAAAACGCTGCAACCCTGGCACATATTTCCTGGGAGCGGCGGCGGGATGAATTGAGGAAATTGCTTCTCAGTCCAGATCCTCTCAGAGGGATACAGCTGCTGAAAACCTACGGCCTTATGCCATCCCTGATACCACGGTGGGATATTGTGAAAAAACCATCCTGGTTACCCCCGGACGCTGTTGCTGCCATAGATGCTGATTTGCCCGCCCGGCTGGGAATGTTTATGCTGCTGGGCCTGGAATTTGATACAGTGCACTATCGGAACGTGTTGACTCAGCTGCGGTTCAGTAAGGAGATTATCGGCAATGTCATCAGCTTTTGCCGACAGATAAATATTTTGTGGCCGGCATTACGCCATCGGGATGTAACCGATGTTCTGCTGAGAAAGGTAATGTATCTTGAAAAAGACACCCACACTCCCCAACAGATCATGCAGTGCTTTGAAGCGGTTAATCATATTTCTCTGCTTCCTTTGATGCAGCGCCTTTCCCAGATCTCCGAGACTTTTTCAGATGCAAAGATGCCCGTCAGTGGCCAGGATATACAATCGCATTTTGCCATAAAAACAGGCGTAAAGGTGGGAAAGTATTTGCAACGGGCCACAGACATCTGGTTGGAAAATCCGCAATTCTCCCGTGAAGAAATTTTACATACACTGGAGCAGTCTTAATGACATTGTGCGAAGTATGTGGTAACGAGGTTGCGGCCTCGGCATCTCTTTGTCCCTTTTGTGGTAATCCCCTTTCGAAAAAGAGTACAACCGTCTCTCGCAAATTTGCAACCTTTTTCATTAAAAAAGAGATGCCCACCTGCGACGCCGCCTGCCACCTTCTGGAAGAACAGATTCGTCTCTGCGGCAAACGGGGGATCAAGGTGCTCAAAGTGATTCACGGCTACGGCTCCAGTGGCGTCGGCGGCGAGCTGCGCTGGTGTCTGCGTGAATACATGGATGTTCTTATTCGTCGTGGCTGGATGCAGTATTATGTGGCAGGTGAAGAACTCAATCGCCAGACACCAGCAGGCCGCACATTGATTGGTTCTTTTCCACGATATACCAAAGACAAAGATTGGGGCCGGAAAAACAAGGGTATCACGGTAATTGTGGTTTAAGTTGGGAAGAGTAACCACGAATGACACAAATAAACACGAAAGGGAAAAATCACCGTATTCCTGAGGAAATCTCCCATAGAGACTCGACGAAGGATGGCAGAAAAAGTTACCTTTCAGTGCATATTTTTCCGGCAACACCTTGCAGGTTAGGGAAAACCCACAAGGAGATTGAGTAAGGTTCTCAACCTCTGAGCTTAAAAACTACTGAAAAAAAAGTGGTGCCCGGGCAGGGCTTGGACACCAGGTTTTTCTATTTCATAAGAAAGAAAAAATTGCCCCGACACTCACGCATCGGGGCGAAATTCCCTTATTTCATCATGATCATTTTCTTGGTAGATGTAAACCCATTGGCCTGCATTTTATAGAAATAAACGCCACTTGTAACGGTGTTATTTTCGTCATCATTACCATTCCATGTAACGGTATGAGTGGCTGCATCCATGTGTTCATTTACCAGAGTTTTAACCTTTTCTCCCTTGATGTTGAATACATCGATCTGAACATTGCCAGCCTGTTTCAGGCTGAAGCTGATTTCAGTAGTGGGATTGAAGGGGTTTGGATAATTACCCAGCAGTGCTGTAGCAGCAGCAACCTGATTTCCTGCATCCACATGAATTACGTTTACTGTGTTTGATGCATCAGATTCAAATCCGCCATCGTACACTACTTTTACGTTGTAGTCGTAGTTTCCGGAAGCTACGTTGAGGTCGAGAAAGAAGAGGCTGGTAACCTGTCCTGCTTGCACGCCATCACGGTAGATGCGATAGGCAAGGATGCCCCGATCGGCAGTTGGAGCAGACCATGTGCACATGATGTTTGGCTGAGCTGGTCCCTGAGAAACAGCGTTGAAGTTTGTAGCTGTGGGAAGAGTGACAGTTACGTTTGCTACGTTGGATGGATTAGATTCGCCATCGTCGTAGGTAGCAGTTACGTAGTAGGCATAGGTTCCTGCATCCAGTTCGTCATCGGTAGCGGTGGTGATGGAGGGATCTGTGATAGTTTCTACCACAACGTCATCGCGATACACTTTGTATCCGGTGAGGGAACGGTCTGCGCCACCAACGATACCATCGATGCACCAGTTATAATCCAGGGATGCGCCGAGGTTAGGAAGCAAGTCCCAACTACCGTTAAAGTACATCCAGGCGCCTTTATCGGGAACCATTGGGCCAGCGTCTGTAGCAGCTGGATGGTCACCGGTAGCAATGATATGGTACCCAATCCAATATTCATTTCCAGCAATAAGAGCTACCGGAGAAGTAAGAGTATGTGTGAGAATTTCTTCAGGAACCACGCTGTTGGTAACGTCTGCAGAGTAAACTTCTGTTCCGGGATCGCCAAAGCTTCCGCCTTCCCATACTTTTACTTCTACACTACTGAAGTCAGCAGAGCGAATAACGATTTTTACCGCGGTAAGAGCATTGCCATAGAAGGCGGAAAGCTCGGTAGCGGTGAAACGGGCAGCGCAGGTAAATTCTGCTGCAGCGCCGGTTCCGATGCCGTTTCCATCATAGCCTGTATTGTAGGAAAGCACGCCACCGGTTCCACCGGGTTGTTGCCATTCCATCTCTACAGAATTAAAGTCATCTACGTTTGCAGTGAAAGCTGTAGGAGCAGGCCAGGGAGAAGCGGGAAGAAGGGTGAAATCGATACCCGATACTGCGCCGCCGGCGGTAACGGCTACGTTTGGTACAGCCACGGCGCCATAGCCAGCCAGAGCTGCAATAACGGTATAAGATCCGGGCAATACGGAGAGGGTGTAGGTGCCGTCTGCTGCCGGATTAGTATTTACGCCACCAGCGCTTACAACTACATCTACCACGTTTCCGGTGCCACCATCCAGAGTAACGGTACCAGAGATTGTGCCGGGAGTAGGAGGAGTGAGATCGCCGGTGAATTTGTACATCCCGCCGATGCTGGGATTTGTCTGGTCGTTAAATGCGCCAGCCCAACCGGTGGTAGTGTTTACCCATGCGGTAGCAAGGAATTGTATACCGAAGGTTTCGTCGAAATCTGTCCAGGAGTGGCCACCATCAAAGCTATAGGATGCGCCAGCCATGTTATTATTAACGTCTGCACCAGTAGTAATCCAGGTATTTGCTGTGCCGGGAACATATTGGAAGTCGTTTGTGTAGCAGTTACCGGTGTAGGCTACTGCTGTCCATGTAACGCCACCGTCAGAAGTTTCAACGATGTCGCCGGTGGTATTTGCGCCTTTATCCTGAGCCAGACCATGCAACGCGTCTCTAAAGCGAACGTCTGTGTAGACCGTTGCACCGAGGCCAGTATCACTTACATCCCAAGTTAAACCTTTGTCAGTAGAACGGAATACCCGTCCAAGATTAGTGCCAAACCAGATATTGTCGTCCACAGCGTCATAATATCCTACCACGCCCCATTCTCCAGCAGCAGGAGCGGGGATGTTGGCTTGGGGAACCCGAGTCCAGGATGCGCCAGCGTCTGTGGTGGTGTAGAGTTCAAAGTAGCCACCGACGGGGTCGCCTTGAGCGAAGCCGGTGTTGGCATCGAAGAAATGCACAATGTTGGGGAAGGAAGCGCCGTTGGTGTACATATTTGCGTCACCGGAACGTGTCCAGGTTAGGCCGCCATCTGTGGTATGATAGATACCAGTGGCAGTGCCGGCGGAGTGAACGGGAGCCCATGCTTCAGTTCCGCTGATACCGAAGATCATAGCGGGTTCGGCTGTGCCGGAAGGACCGTTGATTTCGTGAGATGTCCAGGTAGTTCCGCCATTGGTTGTCACAGATACATCGCGATAGTGAAGCTGAGATCCGCTACCATCGTAACCGATACACCATGCGATGTTTTCATCTACTGCATCCATATAGCGAACGCCCGTTGAAGGATTGGGGAAATTTGTGTTTTGCGTATCCCACTCGAAGGTACGATTAGACGCTTGGATGTCTCGTGTCATCAGTTCAGCGCGGTTTGCATCCAGAGCAGCAAAGAGCACCGAAGAAGACAGCACGAGCAAGCTCATGACAATAACAATTAACGTTGTCTTTTTCATCATTTTTCTCCTTATATCTTTTAAAATATACTCTTGCATTTGCAAGTTTAGTGCCAGAGACAACAGCGGTGATAATTGTTCAAGTTTTAATTGGTAACAATGAGAAATTTATGGTAATTTTATCGGTCTGAATGCAGCATAACTGATTTTATTTCATAGGAATGATCTGTGAAATGTCTTTTCCGTTGAATGCTGGAATAAGCAGTGTCCCAGAGATGAGGCAGGATGGCAATAGCTCTGTGTCGGGAGCTTTTTGTAAACAATCAGCACACTAAGGCCGTGCGGTTTACACTGCAAAAAACTCCACAAGGACAAAAGGGCCTCGATCAATTTACATTTTTGCTATGGGGTAGATTATATTGAGAAAATGGTGGGCAATACTGGACTCGAACCAGTGACTTCTACGATGTGAACGTAGCGCTCTACCGACTGAGCTAATCACCCGCCAAAATATGAAGCTAAAAAGGAACCTGCGCATTATCCGTCAAGACTAAAAAAACCCTAAGACTCGGTATCCATGGTTTCAAATATATCCATTTGCCGTTGGTTTGGCGTTATTTTAAAATGTTTGTATGCCTTGATGGTAGACTTCCGTCCCTGAGCTGTGCGGTCGAGAAATCCTTGCTGGATGAGATAAGGCTCGTAGATTTCCTCCACCGTCCCGGGATCTTCACCCACAGCTACCGCCAGAGTTTTCAGTCCCACAGGACCACCATTGTAGTTTTCCATTATGGTCATCAGGATGCGTTTATCCATGTCGTCCAGGCCGGCATCGTCCACATTGAGCATCTGCAGAGCCCGGCGGGCAATATCCAGAGTAATCACGCCGTCGCCCCGGATCTGTGCATAGTCTCTCACACGGCGCAACAGGCGATTTGCCACCCGTGGTGTACCTCTGCTGCGGCGGGCGATTTCGATGGCTCCTTCCTCTTCGATAGGCACATCCAGCAATCGGGCTGAGCGTTTTACGATGCTGAGAATGCTGGCCATGTCATAATAATCCAGCCGTAACACCAGGCCAAAGCGTGCCCGCAATGGCGATGTGAGCAATCCGGCGCGGGTGGTGGCACCGATGAGGGTAAAGGGTTCGATCTCTATTTTCAGTGAGCGGGCGCTGGGGCCACTGTCTATGATAATCTCCATCTCGAAATCTTCTATGGCGGGATACATATATTCTTCCACCACGTGGTTAAGGCGGTGGATTTCATCGATGAAAAAGACGTCATGGGATTGCAGGTTTGTAAGGATGCCGGCAAGGTCGGGCGCTTTTTCCAGCACCGGGCCGGAGCTTACTTTTATTTCTACTTCCAGCTCATTGGCGATAATATTCGCCAAAGTGGTTTTTCCCAGCCCCGGAGGGCCGTAAAAGAGGATGTGATCCAGTGGCTCATTACGCAGTTTCGCCGCTTGAATGGAGATGTCGAGAATCTCTTTAATCTGATCCTGTCCTACAAAATCATCCAATCGCTTTGGCCGCAAAGTTCGGTCAAAATCCTTTTCATCCGTCATTACGTCAGGATTTGAAATTCGTTGTAACATAGCTCTCCCTGTTTCTCGTTTCTTAAAACAAGAGATGGGGTTTGATCAAATCTGTCAACGCCGATTTTTCCGGCAGGATGGCAGACCACCGGCATCCTGCAAAATAATAGACCATCGATGGGTGAAAGCGGTTGACATCCAGACTACTCTCGAAAAAGCTCCTTACCAAATAGTAACAGGGGTGCCTGAAAAGGCTGAGATCAGACCCTTTGAACCTGATACGGGTAATGCCGACGCAGGGAGTTCACCACTCTCTTCAATCACGCATTGCCTCCCCTTGAAAAATCGGAGGTATCTATGGAAACAATCGTGTCACGGGGAATCGTGGCTTCGTACCACAAAAAACTGATGGAAAATCTATCGGTGGATGTGGCAATCGTTGGGGGTGGCCCCAGCGGATTGGTAGCCGCCGCAACGCTGGCCAAGGCTGGGAAAAAAGTAGCGCTGTTTGAGCGCAAACTGGCTCCCGGCGGCGGTATGTGGGGCGGCGCCATGATGTTTAATCAAATCGTGGTGCAGCAGGATGCGGTGGAAATCCTCGATGAATACGGCATCACACGGGAACCTTTTGAAGCGGGCTACTGGCTTTGCGACTCGGTGGAGGCCACGGCTGCCCTCATCTTTGCAGCTAAAAAGGCCGGAGCCACCATCTTCAATTGTTATTCGGTGGAAGATGTGGTTTTTCAAAATAGCGCAGTGACGGGTGTGGTGGTAAACTGGACCCCTGTTCAAAGCGCCGGGATGCATGTGGATCCGCTAGTGATCATGGCAAAATCGGTATTGGATAGTACTGGTCATCCCTGCGAAGTAAGTAGATTGCTGGCATCTAAAAATGATGTAACGCTGAACACACCTACCGGCGGCGTGGTTGGGGAGCGGTCTCTCTCCATAGAAGAGGGTGAACGCACCACCGTGGAAAATACCAAAGAAATCTTCCCCGGCCTTTTTGTAAGCGGGATGGCGGCAAATGGCGTGTGTGGCAGTTTCCGCATGGGCCCCATCTTTGGCGGGATGCTGAATAGTGGTAAAAAAGTTACTCGTCTCATCATAGAAAAGCTGGATGCCTGAGATGCAGGATTTTGGCCTCTATCTCATCATCACAAAGCCAAAACTGTCCTATGGTGAAATTGCCCGCATCGCTGTAAAACACAACATCCGCTACCTGCAATTGCGAGAAAAACATCTCAGCGACCGGGCTTTGCTGGCTGCCGCCAGAGAGATCAAACGCATCACCCGAAACACTACTACGCAGTTGGTGATAAACGACCGTCCGGATATCGCGTTGCTGGCGGATGCCGACTGCCTGCATCTGGGGCAAGATGATCTTTCCATCCAGGATGCGAGGAAAATCGTAGGTGAAAAGATGGCTATCGGCCTCAGCACTCACAGCATCCGGCAAGCAGAAAAAGCCCTGCAACACAACCCCGCCTACATCGGCTTCGGGCCCATCTATCCCACTCCCACCAAGGCAAATCCAGACCCCCCGGTGGGCACCGATAAAATAGCAGAAGTGGTGAAAATGGCTGCACAGAAGCAGATTCCCGTGGTGGCTGTCGGCGGCATATTCCCGCAGCACATTTACCGCATACTGGATGCAGGAGCTCAAAACCTCTGCATGGTACGCTACCTGATGGAGAGCACACACACCGAGGAACGGGTGATGGAAATAAGCAAATCAATACAAGAGAGGAAAAAATGACACAAATGCAACAGGCCCGCAAGGGCATTATAACTCCGGAAATGAAAACCGTGGCCGCCTACGAACAGGTGGAGATTCAGTGGCTTCTGGCCGAAGTGGCGGCGGGACGCATCGCGATTCCCAAAAATCGCAACCACGATTTCCCGGCTCGGGGAATTGGCAACGGCCTGAAAACCAAAGTGAACGCCAATATCGGCACCAGCGGCCTTCGCTGCCGGGAAGAACAGGAATTGCGCAAACTGGACATGGCGGTGCAGTATGGCGCCGATGCCGTGATGGACCTTTCTACCGGTGGTAACCTCAACGATATCCGGCAAAAAATGATTAGCCACTCCCCGGTAATGATCGGCACCGTGCCCATCTACGCTGTGATGACACGCATCGCCGACCAAGATAAACCCTTCAGCACCATGACTGCCGATATGCTTTTCGATGAACTGGAGCTTCAGGGTCAACAAGGTGTAGATTTCATGACTCTTCACTGCGGCGTAACCCGGCGGTCATTGGAATTTCTGAAAAATCATGAGCGGGTCGGCGGCATCGTGAGCAGAGGTGGCAGTTTACTGAAACGCTGGATGATAGATAATGATGCAGAGAATCCGCTTTATGAGCAGTACGACAGAGTTTTGGACATCTGCGAAAAGTATGATGTCACCATCAGTCTGGGTGACGGACTGCGTCCCGGTGCCGGTGCCGATGCATCTGATCGTGGGCAAATGGCTGAACTTCTGGTCTTGGGTGAGCTCACGCAACGGGCCTTTGAGCGGGGTGTGCAGGTGCTGGTAGAAGGCCCCGGCCATGTGCCGTTGGATCAGGTGGCCATGAATGTGCAATTGATGAAACGGGTGTGCCACAATGCACCATTTTATGTGCTGGGCCCACTGGTTACGGATATTGCTCCGGGATATGATCACATTGTGGGCGCTATCGGCGGTGCTATTGCCGCCGCCGCCGGCGTGGATTTCCTGTGCTATGTTACTCCCGCCGAACATCTGTGTTTGCCAAACGAAGAAGATGTGAAGCAGGGGGTAATGGCCAGCCGGATTGCTGCTCATAGCGGTGATGTGGTAAAGGGTGTGAAAGGCGCCCGGGAACAGGATTTTGCCATCAGCAAAGCACGCCGGGATCTGGATTGGGATGCAATCTATGCCAATGCCATCGACCCGGAACATGCCCGTATGCGCAAGATGCAGTCGGAAGGTGCCGACGATGATGCCTGCAGCATGTGCGGTAAATTATGTGCTGTAAAGACCGATAGAAATCTGAAGTAATTTCAGGATACGTAAAAAACCGGTTTCCGGAAAATCTCCGGAAGCCGGTTTTTCTCGTTTCAGAGATGTGTCAGTCCGCTACAGGCAAAAAGCTTCGTCCTTCATCAAGAAAACGGTGTGAGTCCCCTCGGGGTGAGGTAATTTCAAACACTATTTGAGAGTAATCAATACCACTTCTGGCTGACTGAAGAAGCGCACCGGCACAATGCCGCTGCCTGCTCCCCGGGAAGTATAACCATACATTTCCTGCCACTGCCATTTTCCGGCCACCATATTTCCGGGTACCGCGGCATTGGTGAGCAAGGGGATTTCTCCAGGCAGACAAATCTGCCCGCCATGGGTGTGCCCGGCCAGATAAAGCTTGTAACCCCGCTTTGCCGCCTGCTCAAATAATTCTGGTGAATGAGATATCAGCAACTTGCAAACGTTGCTTTCCAAGTCCTTTTCCGCCAGATCAAAATCGGCTGCATCAAAGTAATGGGCATCTTCCAACATAACCACAGCCAGGGCATCGGCATCTCGATGCAGAAGCAGATGTTCGTTCGTGAGCATGGTAACCCCGAGGGATTCTAAAAAGACACCGGTATCCCAGGTATCGTGGTTTCCCAGGATGCCATAAACCGAGGATTTACACAGTAATTCCGGGATGAGGTCAGCGAGCAGTTTATTAGAATAATCTTCGTTCCCCCTCACCCGAAACCGATAATCTCCGCCTAAAATGCAGATGTCGTAGGTGAGATCGGCTAAGAGTGCCAAAATATGATGTACCAAATCCGGCACTCCTTCGATGTGCAGGTCACTGATAAAAAGAATGCGGAAATCATGAAAATTGGCTGGCAATCCAGGGATGGAAAAGGTTTGCCGAACAACGCGCACCTTTTGGGCATTGCGTACTCCCATCCGGTATAGGTGCGTCGCTTTGAGCACCGTTTTTATCATGGTTCTCAGCCACGGAACCGAATCCAGACGATAGCGGGATTGCAGATGACGGCGAATCAACCATGCATCCCGGGTCTTTTCACCACGACGGCGGTTTGGATGAATCGGTCGCATAGCGTAGTTTCCCTCAGCGGGAGTCTCCCGGAACAGGAGGGCATCCTATCACACGGTAATCGAGTCGATCTTTTGAGCGGTTATTCATGTCGCTGATGTTTCACTGAATATCAGTGAGAGTGCGGCTTCTGGTGACGGAGCAAAGATACTTTGACCGATATGGCTGTGACGCAGTTTTCTGGTGAGATTGATCTCGGTATCCCTTTGCATATCAAATGGCAGGATAGGTTTATTCACAAATACGCTCCCTAACTAAAAACAATGAGAAAAAGTCCTGAAATTTACTCCTGACACCCAAAGATTTTCCCCATTCTATTCTGACTGGGGAAGTCAAAACCTCAAAGTAAAAATGGTGCCGTTATCTCGCGAGATGGTTATTTTTCCATGAAGCTGAGCTGTGAGTGACGAAATGAGCTGAAATCCCAAATTGCCATCATCGAGGGTAAGAGAGGGATCTAGCCCAATGCCGTCGTCTCCGATTTTCACTTCAAGGCAGTTTTCCTGCCGCTTCATGGATATCGTGATCAAGCCTCGCACCCGCCCTTCAAATGCATATTTATAGGCGTTTGACACAATCTCGTTGATTATCAGTCCCAGAGGAATTGCAGTATCCAAGTCCAGAGGGATGTCTTCAATATCGATCTCTGCCGCCACCTGCAGGTCTGCACGGATGTACATGGCGCCGAGCTGCTGCAAAAGCTGCCGCACGTAGATGTCCAGGTCTATCTGAGAAAGGTTGTCGTTCTTGTAGAGTCGTTCGTGTATCAGGGCCATGGAACGTACCCGGTTAAGGCTGTCGATGAAAAGCTGACGATCGGTATCGTTTTTTATAAAGGTCGATTGCATCCTGAGCAAACTGGAGATAACCTGCATATTGTTTTTTACCCGGTGATGCACTTCTTTGAGCAGGATTTCTTTTTCCCGCAGCGAGCTTTCCACCAAATCCTGGGCGTTTCTCCGTTGGGTGATATCAAAGGCAACACCCCCGACAAAAACCTCGCCGTTACTCCGCTGGATGCGAAATTTATGGTTCTCTATGATAACAGCTTTGTCCCCCAACGTGAGGGTTTGCTCGTAAATGCAGCTTCCGGTTTCTTTGGCGATATCATCATACCGACTCATCAGGGCTGCTTCGTCTGGAGAAAATATATCCTCATCCCGAATCCCCACCCATTGCCTGTTTTGAAACAGCTTCTTGAAATAAGTGTTGATGAAGAGGTATTTCCCTTCGGCATTTTTGATGTACACCAGAGCCTGAATTTCATGCATAAAACTAAAAAAGAGCTGCTCACTTTCCACCAACTCCTGAGAACGCTCCATCAAGCGCTGTTCCAGCAAAAGGTTCTGGTTTCGCAAACGGTCCTCAGCCTGTTTCAGACGCAGCATAGTGTTTACCTGAGCCAATAAATAGTGCGGATGAAAGGGCTTGTTCACAAAGGATTCAGCTCCGGCTTTCAATGCGGATTTGAGCCAATCATGATCGGTATTTACACCGGTCATCATCAGCACCGGAATGTTTTTCAGGGATGCATCCTGCTTGAGCTGACGACACACCGAAAGACCATCGATATCGGGAAGATAGATGTCCAGTAGAATAAGATCCGGTAGAATTTTCCGAATCTTCTCCAGCCCTTCGTAACCGGTTTCCGCCAGAGCGATTTCTACCTGGTACGGCAATTCCATTAAAAGTTCTTTTACCAATTCTCTGATTTCCCGATCGTCATCAATCACCAGAATTTTACACATTACACCTCCTAACCTTGACACAGATTTTGAAACTCCAGATTTTCCCTGTTGAGTCAATAAAAAATATCGACAGGAGACCAAATGAAATATATTGGTGCCCACGTAAGTGCAGCCGGCGGTGTGGAAAATGCCCCGAAAAATGCCGCTGCAATAAAGGCTTCGGCCTTTGCTCTGTTTACCAAAAATCAGCGGCAATGGACGGCCAAACCCCTTTCTCCAGAGAGTATTCTGCTGTTTGGCGCAGCCATGGATGCAGCCGGTATCAGCCGGAATGCGGTGCTTCCCCACGATAGCTATCTCATCAACCTGGGACATCCCGACCCGGAAAAGCGGGAAAAATCCATCAATGCTTTTATCGATGAAATTCAGCGATGCGAAAAGCTGGGCCTGAAATATCTCAATTTTCACCCCGGCAGCCATCTGCGACAGATATCTGAAGAGACCTGCCTGGAACTGATTGCCGATTCGATAAACCAGGCATTGGCACGCACCGCAACCGTGGTTGCCGTGATAGAAAATACTGCCGGACAAGGGAGCAATGTAGGCTTTTCCTTTGAGCATCTGGCAACCATCATCAGTCACACTACCGATAAAAGCCGGATAGGCGTGTGCATCGATACCTGCCATGCTTTTGCCGCCGGATACGATCTGCGCTCGGCTGCATCCTGCCAAAATACCTTTGCCGAATTTGAACAGATTGTGGGATTTTCCTTTTTGTGTGGGATGCATCTGAACGATGCGAAGCGGCCGTTGGCCAGCCGCGTCGATCGTCACGGCAGTCTGGGAACTGGAGAGATCGGGTTGGATGCCTTTCGATACATTATGCAGGATGCCCGGTTTGATGGGATTCCATTGATATTAGAGACCCCTGATCCGGAAAAATGGGGAGAAGAAATTGCGCTATTGCGCAGCTTTGAAAAAGAGGTGAATAAATGAAAAATCGCATCCAAATAGTACAAAAAGACATCACCACCATGGCGGTGGATGCCATCGTAAATGCAGCCAACAACAGCCTTTTGGGGGGTGGCGGCGTGGATGGCGCAATTCATCGGAGAGCGGGGAAAAAGCTATTGGCAGCGTGCCGCACCCTGGGTGGCTGTGTGACAGGTAATGCCAAAATCACCCTCGGCTACAACCTTCCTGCATCCTATGTGATACATACGGTGGGCCCGGTGTGGCAGGGAGGAAACCACGGCGAGGCAGATTTGCTTGCCTCAGCCTATTGGCGAAGTCTGGAAGTAGCCGCTCAGAAAGGGATAAAAACCATCGCTTTCCCGGCCATCAGCACCGGCGTGTATGGGTACCCTGTACAGGATGCCGCCAGAATTGCCCTGGATACGGTGTGTGATTTCCTGCAGGATCATGACCTCCCGCAAAAAGTGTGGTTTGTGTGCTTCAGCAGCCAGGCGCTGACCATTTATCGAGAGCTCTACGATGCGCTTTGTTAAGACCAATGACGGCTCGGTAACTGCCTATAACGAAGAGCATCACGACCATTATCACTCCCTCAGTGGCGCCATGGAAGAGGCTTTTGAAAAGCATGTTCATCCCCTGGGACTGAGAGATGGGATGCACATTCTCGACTTCTGCTTTGGACTGGGGTACAATAGCATCGCCGCCTGTAGCGAAGCCAGTAATCTGCGTATTACCGGCCTGGAAATAGATGAAGAAATAGTGGCGGCCATTGCCCGGATGCCGGTTCCACCTCAATTGGATGCAGCCTACGCTCCTTTTCGTCATCTTGCTACCACCCGCAGTGCCACAGATACCAAAAACAATCGTATCACACTTCTACTCGGCGATGCCAGAAAAACGGTTCTCCATTTGCCGCCTCTCTCTTTCGATCGCGTCTATTTTGATGCTTTTGCACCTCAAAAACAGCCGGAGCTCTGGACGGTAGAAGTCTTTGCCGCTGTGTGGAGCACCATGAAACCGGGAGGGCTTCTGAGTACTTACAGCTGTGCCAAGTGGGTACGGGCAAACATGGAAGCGGTTGGTTTTGAAGTGCGTGACGGGCCCCGCATTGGACGACGCAGCCCGGCCACCATTGCAGAGAAAGGCGTGCAAGAGATTACAGAATGAAAGCTTCCCCCTGGTCGCAACGCTCCGCGTGTGACCGTGAAAGCGTCCCAGCGCAGACTTGTGCGAACGTTGAGCGTACTCAAGGGAAGCAGCGCTCAGGACGAGTATAGACTCCCTTCCGTCTTCGCCAAGGCTCCACCGAAATAGGTAGAATGGAAGGATTCGCCGTCATCCTCTCTTGGTGCAGATTATGCTGCCTACATCCACCCCCAGATCCGTGGCAATCACCGGACACTTGGCCTGCAGCAAAAAGAATATCGGTGCATCCTTACCGCTCAGAGATTCATAATTACCCTGACCTTTGGCAATAATCAGTGGTGCCTGCTCAAATCGCCGACGAAAGGCTGCCGAACAATCGCCCAAAATAGTTCCCGGTGCGTCAGAGCCATTATCGATAATCTCACAAGTTATTCCCGCCGCCAGGGCATCACGGCGTGTCGCATCATTGAGTGCCGGCCCACCTTTTACTGCATAAATCACCGGCAATTCAAGGGATTCGATAAACACCCGATCAAACACGGTCTCTCCAGCGTTATCGGCAAGATACAACACCCATGGTACTGTAGCCAACTGCTCACGCAATGCATCCCGTGCATCCATGGCAAAGGATGCCGCCAGCACCCGCTCCACAGTATCCCACAAGGGGCCATAATCATCCTTCACCCCCAGATCGATGATATTACCGGCAATGGCCAGACGCAGAGCAGTGTCAAAGGGATCCGCCGATAATGCCACCAGTTCTTTGAGACGAGGATACAAGCTCAGTGCAGCGGCGGTATCACGAGCTTTGGCTATTTCGTAGGGATCATGGGCTGTGATAACGCGTCGAACCAGTCGATGCACATCCTGAGCAATTTGCGGGGGCGTGGCCTCAGATGGCATATTCTGCAACAATTGCAAGGTTTGAAGCATCACCTGGTGCTGCTGAGATGCCGTGCCTTTGGCAAGTCGGGCAGCCTGCAGGGCTTGTCGAAGGAAACAGGGATAGCAATCCAGATAAATCTTCATCAGAGCACCCTCGCAGCGCAATGAAAAATCAGTTGATAAGCATCGATGGCGATTTGCAGTTCTTCATTGCTCGGTAGCACTACGATGTCTGTGCGAGAGTACTTCTGCGACACCACTCCCGGCCTGGAGCCGTTGGTCGCATTGCCCTCATAATCCAGTACCATCCCAAGATTTTGCAGTCGGTTACAAATACGTTCCCGCATCTTCACACCGTGCTGACCGATGCCGCCGGTAAACACCAGGATATCCACTTTTACCAGATTTGCTGCGTAGGCTCCGATGTATTTACGGATGCGGTTGGCGTAGGCATTCAGAGTAATAATAGCCCGCTCATTGCCTTCATCCGCCGCTTTTTCCAGGTCTCGCAAATCATTTGAAATGCCGCTCATGCCCAGAAGCCCGCTTTTTTTATTCATTATGGTATTCAGTTGGGATGCAGTGTAGCCTTTGTCTATAAGGAAGGTAATGATTGAGGGATCCATATCGCCACAGCGGGTACCCATGATCAATCCTTCCAGCGGAGTGAAGCCCATGGAGGTGTCCACGGAAATGCCGTTTTCGATGGCCGTAACCGAGGCACCATTGCCCAGATGACATGAGATGATGTTGGTATTTTCGGGTGAGCGTTTTACCAGTTTCAGTGCTTCGGAAGCGACAAAACGGTGAGATGTACCGTGAAATCCATAGCGCCGGATGCGGTACTTTTCGTACATCTCGCGGGGCAGGCCGTAGAGATAATTTTCCGGCTTCAGGGTTTGATGGAAAGCGGTATCAAATACCGCAACCTGTTGTACATCAGGCAGTGCGGCCATGGTTTCCCGGATGCCGGTGAGATTTGCCGGATTGTGCAACGGCGCCAGCTCGATGTTCTCTTCGATAGCCTGTAACACATCTGTGTCGATAATCACCGATTGTGCATATTTTTCGCCACCGTGCACCACGCGATGTCCTACGCCGCCGATTTCTTTTATACTTTTCAGGATGCCGGTATCTGCATCCAGAAGAGCCTCCATCACCAATTCCATAGCCTGCTTGTGGTTCAGTATCGGGGTAATGCGTTCAAAGACTCCCTGAGGTGCAGTTTGTTCGATGCGACCCTTTTCTTCGCCAATGCGCTCTACCAGGCCTTTTCCCAGGCTTTCCCGGGACGGCATGGCATACACTTCGTACTTCAGCGATGAGCTGCCACAATTTATAACCAGGATCTTTTTACTCTTCATGATATTCTCCTCTAAGAAAAAACTGCGGCGAGATTTTCAGGTGAAACCACTACGTCAAGCATGTTTCAAAGATTTTTAAGACCCCCCGGATTTTGAGGGATTTTCATGCAATGTCTCAGATTATCCCATAACGGCTTCGCCGCACAGGACAAGTTTCGGGTTTGTGGGTTGGAGAAAAAGCGGATTATAAAGCCCTTCCAATAACCAACATTCCAACGAGATAATTCCGTTGACACAAAACTCCCCCCTTCGATAAATGACCCGCTGGAGAATGATATGAACATTATACATAAACATACCGGGTGGATAGAAGTTATTTGTGGGAGCATGTTCAGTGGCAAAACTGAAGAGCTGATTCGACGCGTCCATCGTACCGAGTTTGCCCGTCAGAAAGCGATAGTATTCAAGCCCGGGCTGGATAATCGCTACGCCGAAGATCAGGTGGTTTCCCATAGCAGGATGAGCGCCCCATCCATCAATATCGAAGATATTACAGAGCTATCCCGGTACATCACCGATGACCTGGATGTGGTAGCCATTGACGAAGCGCAGTTTTTTTCTGACGCCATAGTTGACGTTTGCAACCAGTTGGCAGACCAGGGATTGCGGGTGATCGTTGCCGGCCTTGACCAGGATTATCGCGGCGTACCCTTTGGCCCGATGCCGCAACTGCTGGCCATCGCTGAATACGTTACCAAACTGAATGCCATCTGCGTGAAATGCGGCAACCCTGCCAGTCGTACCCAACGTCTTGTCAAAGATGACCACACTATACTGGTAGGAGCATCAGACTTCTATGAAGCCCGCTGTCGCAACTGTCATGAGGTTATCGAATGACAGGCATCGGAACCTTCGTCGCCTTTGTGGCAAACATCTTTATCTACCTGATAATCTTCCGCGCAATACTTTCGTGGTTTTCACCAAATCCATACAATCCGCTGTTTCAGTTGCTGCGGCGTCTCACCGATCCGATTCTTCTTCCCATCCACAGATTGATGAGTCGGTTTTTCACTCTGCCGGGCATTGATATTTCACCGATTATAGCTATTTTGCTCCTCAGTTTTATACGCAATTTCTTTATGAGGTTTTAGATGATTGAAGCAATACGGGAAGCACGGAATTATTTGCAGGATATCCTGCCTCGAACACCCAAAGTGGGTATCGTGCTCGGCACCGGCCTCAGCGGTCTTGCATCCATGGTAAAAGATCCCGTCGTGATACCCTATGGCGAAGTGCCGCATCACCCGGTATCTACCGCTCCCAGCCATGTGGGACAGTACGTTTTTGGTTCCCTGGAAGGAGTGGATGTACTCATGATGCAGGGACGTCTGCACTATTACGAAGGCTACACCATGCAGGAAATCACCTTTCCCATTCGGGTGATGCAGGGAGCTGGAATCACTCATCTCATCGTCACCAACGCAGCAGGCAGCCTTAATGAATCGATGCAACCGGGAGACTTGGTGATTTTGCGTGACCATATCAATTTCATGGGAACAAATCCCCTTATCGGGCCAGATGATCCACTATTGGGTGAACGCTTCCCCAGCATGCATCAGCCCTACGATACCGCTATTATTAACAAAATTGAGGCTATCGCTGCCGCACACAACATCCCCATCAAACAGGGCGTGTACACCGCAGTATCCGGCCCCAGTCTTGAAACCACAGCCGAATGCCACATGTTCGTGGGTCTGGGATCTGATCTGGTGGGAATGTCCACTGTGCCGGAAGTTATCGTCGGCATCCAGACAGGACTGAAAATAGCCGGAATCTCGGTAGTTACCAACCTGAGCAACATATTTCACTCCAAGGCTCACACCCAGGAGGAGATACGCAAATACGCCGCTCAGGCCCAGAATAATTTACAAATGATAATCGTATCATTAATAAACCAACTGTAAAAGGTGGAATTATGGCAACAAAAGAACTCAAGCCATCTGCATTGAAGGAATACGAGAACCTTCTATTGGAAGAAAGAAAGCAGGTTCAGGAAATTATTCGCAGCATCGATGAATCCCAGAAACGGGGCATAAGAACCGGTAGCGGCGACCTCTCTGCCTACGCTATGCATCAGGCGGATATGGGAAGCGATACCAACAGCGCAGAACGAGGCGTGTTTATGCTGGAGCGGGAAATCGGGAAGCTGAAGCTGATCAATGCAGCATTGGGACGCATCTATGATAAGACCTATGGCATTTGTGAAATCTGTGGCGAATACATCCAGAAAAAGCGCTTGAACATCGTACCTTATGCTCGCTATTGCATCGAATGTAAATCGAAGGAAGAGCAGAAACTGCGTCGCCGCCGTCGCCGTCGCAGATGAAACGTTTCCCTTATTTGTGGGTCACTGCTGTTGTCATCGTCCTGGATCAGGTATCAAAATTCCTCATTCGGAATGTTGTGGATTTTGGTCCGGATCATATTATTCGGATTACGCCCACTTTTTTCTGGCTTACCCATGTGCAAAATGAGGCAGCTGCTTTCAGCTTTTCCCTGGGCAGACATCTGCATAACATCGCTCCATCACTGATTCAGAACCCTGTGGCCTTTGACAAAATGCTCCACGTCATCGTCACCATCATCGCCTGCGGAGCCATTTATTTCTTTGCAGCCCACACGAAGCATCGCACCGAAAAGCTGGCACTCGCCCTCATCCTGGGAGGTGCTTTGGGCAATTTCATTGACAGGATAACCATTGGAAGCGTAACCGATTTCATCTGGTGGGATTTTCCGGATTTTCTCATGGAGCGCTGGCCAGTATTTAACATCGCCGATAGCTCCATCGTGATTGCAATCACGATTTATGCTGTCTGGACGATCTTTTTCGAAAAAAAGAATAGGAGGAAACATGAATAAACGGGCATTAGTTCTTTTTTGCGTCGTGCTTTTTGCCATGATGCTAAACGCCCAAAGCGGCTCGGCTCGGTTTCGGCTGAATGCATCTCGCGAGGGGACGCCGTTCTTCTCGGAATACATCGAAGGCTCTTCAAACAACAAAGCCCTGGAAGTGTATAACGGAACCGGCGAAACCATCAATCTGGATAATTACCGCATCGGCCAATCGGTAAATGGCGGCGGATGGCTGTTTTATCACACATTCCCCGCAGGCGCAACCCTGGCCAATGGCGATGTATGGGTGCTTACCACCAACGAAGCAAATGCGCAATTGCAGGCTGTGGCCGATGAAATCCTCAGCTACCCCAGCGTAACGCATCACAACGGAAACGATGCACGATCTCTGGAGGTAACCACCGACGGCGGATCTACCTGGACCATTATCGACATCATCGGCATTCCCGATGAAGATCCCGGTGACGGCTGGGAAGTGGCCGGCGTAGCCGCTGCAACCAAAGATCACACCCTTGTCCGCAAACCCGGCATCAGTCAGGGTACTACCGATTGGGCGGCTTCCGCCGGTACCAATGCCGACGACTCCCAATGGATCGTCTATCCCCAGGATACCTTTGAATATCTGGGAAGCCACGACGCCGGCGGCCCTGACATCAATCCACCTCTTCTGGTTTCTGCTACCAGCACCAGTATTACCGGCCTGACAGTACAATTTAACGAAGCAGTAGATCAAACCTCTGCCGAAACGGTGGGAAATTACAGCATTTCCGGCCTCACTATTTCCGGCGCAGTGCTTACATCCGGCACCATTGTCACCCTTACCACCAGCGAGCAAACCGCTGCTGCATCCTATACCCTCACGGTGAATAATGTGGCCGATCTGGCGGGAAACGTGATAGAGCCAAACAGCTCAATCAACTTTATCGGCTACGATACCAACTACGACCAGATTGCCGACATCCAGGCAGATCCTGCCGCCTATGAAGGCAACAGCGTGACCGTCCACGGCATCGTGACCATGGGCGTGAATATAATACAAACCGGTAACACAAACGCCTACGTGCAGGATGCATCCGGCCGTGGCATAAACATTTACAGTTCATCTCCCATCACCGAACTCGTGCGGGGAAACGAAGTGGAAATCACCGGCGTCGTGTCAGAATACAATGGCACCACCGAAATCACCAGTCCTCAGGTAACCGTGCTTTCATCGGGAAATCCCGAGCCGGAAGCGCTGGAGATAGGACTTGATCAGGTGGGAGACGTTTCTCTGGAAGGAACCCTGCTGCAAGTTACCGGCGAAGTGTACGAAGTGTATGCAGCCGGCGGCGGCGTGAACCTGAACATCAATGACGATGATAACAACCAGCTCACCGTGCGGGTGTGGGACAGCACCGGGCTGGACGTCACCGATTTTGTAGTGGGCTACATTTTGCAGGCTACCGGCATTGGTGACACTTTTAACGACATGCTGCAGATCGTTCCCGGATATCAGGATCAGCTGACAGCCGGCGTGATCGGCGGCTACGACGAAGTGGTTATCGATCCTCTCTACCCCACCGCATCCGACGATGTAACCATCAGTTTTGAATACCCGGATATCAGCAGCAATCTCATCCTCTATTGGAAAACCACACGGGATGTAGAGTATCGGGACATCATCATGGATACCGTCTCGGTGCGTAACTACACCTATCAGGGAATCATTCCCGCTCAAAAAGAGGGAACCACGGTGGAATTTTTCATCCTGGTAAATGACACTCTTGTCATCCCGGAAACAGCGCCGGAAGAACTCTTTGAGTATTCGGTGGGCATCACAAAACACCGGGCCATCCTCAATGTGGAGCCGCGGCCTTTTAATCCTCGTAACGGCGAGACATTTGCCATCCAATATGGCTCTAAGTACGACGACAAAGCAATCGTCCGCATCTACAATGCCGAAGGAAAACTGGTGTTTGAGCCGGTGAACAAAAAAATCCAAAGCATCAATGGCCTGGACACCTACCGGTGGAACGGCCGTGATGACGACCATAAACTGCTGCCTATCGGCCTCTACATCTGTCATCTGGAATCAATCGATCGGGATGACGGCAGCAAAAAAACAGCTCAGGCGCCCATCGTTATCGGCGCTCCATTGAAATAGGGAGGCAACCATGAAACAAATACTTATCGCCCTGGTCGTACTGCTGTCGATTCCCGCCTTTGCCAGTTTCGATGATTATGAGCCTTCTGTTCGTGCACGGGGAATGGCCGGAGCATACTACTCTACCAGTGATGACGCCAGTGCCGTATTTTACAATCCGGCCGGTTTAAATCTGGCACATAACAGCCTGTTGGTGAGCCACAGTTATCTCTTTGGCAATTCCTTTCAGGAGCTCAACACCGTGGCTATGGCCATGAATCTTCCCAGGACTTACGGAACAATCGGTTTTGGTCTGGAAGCCATGAATGTGGAATATCGCAATGTAACCCTTACATCGGAAAAGACCTATACTCTGGCTCATGGTTTTACACTACTCAAGGATGTGCACTCATCGGTTCATCTGGGATATGCCATGAATTTGTATCATCTCTCCTTTGAAGGATTTGGCGAGCAGCCAGCCTTCGGGATGAATGTTGGTGCCATGGCTATTTTGCATCAACGCACCCGCCTGGGCTTTACGGTAACCAATCTGAACAAACCAAAAGTAGGAGAAGATAGTGACCTGTCCCTGCCACAGAAGATGGCAATGGGCATCTCATATATCCCGTATAATGGCGTAATTACAGCCATGGAACTAAAAAAAACCGTTGGCGGTGAAACCGAGATTCACGCCGGAACCGAAGTACAAGTGATGGACAAGCTCACCCTCCGTTGTGGCGCCCGCAGTCAACCTGCCAGCTACTCCTTTGGCGCTCGTTTCACCATGTTTGACGTGCTTGTTGATTATGGCTACAGCACCCATGAAGTGCTGGACGGCACCCATCATTTCAGTCTGGGATACAACTTCTAGTTTAAAAAACTCAGAGATAAAAAAACCCGCTGAAAAGCGGGTTTTTTATTTCATAATATCTTACAAAAAGTACACGCGATCGGCGCGCACAAAGGTCCTGGTATGGGACTTACCTTCTTTATCATCCCACCGACTTTGCCGGAGGTATCCCTCAATTAATACAGGGACGCCCTTCTTGCCCTTCTCTGCCACTTTTTCCGCAGTATTGCCCCACACTTCGACATCCACATAGGTGGTGAGCTCCTGCCATTTCCCTTCTTTGTCTTTGAAACTCTGATTGTTCGCTACAGTGATCCGTGTTATCGATGTTAAATTTTCCCCTACATGATGCACTTCTGCATCTTTTACAACATTTCCACCCAACATGACTCTGTTTACACTTGGCGCACGATTACTCATAATAACCTCCTCCTTTTGTTCGGTCTTTTCGTGTCATGTAGATACAAGACAGAGGATCGGTTATGTTGAAATTTTGTCAAATAAAAAAAATGCGAGACTGAAAAGCCTCGCATTTGCGGTTCACGATTTTATCTGTTTTGCTGGATGCTATACGCGGCCGATGCCGTAATACGTAAAGCCCATCTCCCGAATTTCCTCCGGATTGTATTGGTTGCGGCCATCAAATATCACCGGATCATTCAGCCGGTCTTTGATCGCCTGGAAGTCTGGGTAGCGGAATTGATTCCACTCGGTAACCAGCAACAAAGCGTCGGCATTGCGCAGGGCTTCGTAGTTCCCTTCGGCGTATGTAATGGCGGGATTATCCCCGAAGCGCCGCTTGGCTTCTTCCATTGCCACAGGGTCGTAAGCCTGCACTTTTGCCCCAGCTTCTATCAGAGCATTGATAATGGTAATAGACGGAGCTTCCCGCATGTCATCGGTTTTCGGTTTAAAAGCCAACCCCCAGATGGCAAAGGTTTTGCCACTGAGGTCTTCGCCAAAGTGTTTTTTCACTTTGGATGCCAGCACCATTTTCTGGTCATCATTCACCGCTTCCACAGCCTGCAATATCCGGGCTTCCATCTTCACCTCTTTGGCGATCCGAATGAGGGCTTTGACATCCTTGGGAAAACAGCTGCCACCGTAACCTATGCCAGGATAGATGAATTTATAGCCGATCCGTGAATCTGAGCCGATGCCGTGACGCACTTCATTGATATCTGCACCTACTTTTTCGCACAGCTGTGCGATATCATTCATGAAGGATATCTTGGTTGCCAGCATGGAATTTGCGGCATATTTGGTCATTTCTGCCGAGCGTACCGACATAATGATAACCTTTTCCCGGCTACGGGCAAAGGGCGTGTAAAGTTCTCGCATTACTTCGGCACATTTGGGATTATCGGTTCCCACCACCACCCGGTCGGGTTTCATCGAGTCATTGATAGCGTCACCCTCTTTGAGAAATTCAGGATTTGATACTACGTCGAAAGTAAAATTCACGCCCCGTTTATCCAGGACTTCCTGCACCCTGGCCCGCACTTTGTCCGCCGTCCCTATGGGCACGGTAGATTTATCGACGATGATTTTGTGGCCCTGCATATAGGTAGCGATGTCTGTGGCCACAGCCAGCACGTATTGCAGGTCTGCCGAGCCATCTTCATCGGGAGGCGTTCCCACGGCGATGAGAAGGATGTCGGATTTTTCTACTGCATCCTTGATGTCCATGGTAAAAGTGAGTCGCTTCTGCCGGGTGTTATTCTGCACCATCTCGTCCAGTCCCGGCTCCCAGATGGGGATGCCGCCACTATTGAGCATATCTATTTTATGCGGGTCGTTATCCACACAGATGACATTGTTACCCATTTCGGCAAAACATGTGCCGGTAACCAATCCTACGTAGCCAGTACCGATAACAGCGATTTTCATAAAGACTCCTTTCAACTCTGTTCTTACTGTTTATTCAAAGGGCAAAACGCCAAACATCACTCATTTTATCAAGATATTTTTATCGATTCCCGATTTTTTCTTCACCCCTCAGCCAATCCACAAACAGGGCGATGCCCTCATCAAAACTCGTTTGGGGATTGTAACCCAGTATTTTTTTGCTCTTGCTCACGTCGGCAAAGGTCTGTTCCACATCGCCGGGCTGCATGGGCAATTGGTTCTTTCTGGCTTTTTTACCCAGATGTTTTTCGATGGTGGCAATCATGGTTTTCAGATCGATGGTACGTGATTCACCCAGATTAAAGATATCGAAGCGATTTCCGGAGCAGGTGTATCGGATGGCTTTGTTTATACCATCCAGGATGTCTGTGATGTAGGTGTAATCCCGTTTTGTAGTGCCGTCACCAAACACGTCGATCACTTCTTCATTCACTATTTTGCGTGAGAATTTGTGTATCGCCAGGTCGGGACGTTGCCGTGGGCCAAAAACGGTGAAGAAACGCAAACAGGATATGGACATCCCGAAAAGATGATGGTAGGTGTGGCACAAAAGCTCGCCTGCTTTCTTGGTTGCCGCATAGGGTGAAATGGGTAAATCCACAGAATCCGATTCGCTGAATGGCACTTTTTTGTTGTTACCATACACCGATGAAGACGAGGCAAAAACCACGTTTTTCACATCATTGTGCCGACAAGCATCCAGCAGATTCACCGTCCCGTTGATGTTTACCGACGTGTACAGCTGTGGATCTTTGATAGATGGCCGCACGCCAGCCATGGCCGCCAGATGCACCAGGCAATCGATTTTGTGCTTGGCAAAAAGTTGGTTCATGGCTTCTACATCCCGGATGTCTGCTCTGATGAGCGTGAAATCAGGATTAGCCAGACTGGGCGCGATATTTTGCTCTTTGATAGCAGGATCGTAAAAATCGCAAAAGTTATCCAGTCCGATAACGGTGTGGCCATTGGCCAGAAGTGATTCCGTGAGATGGGAACCGATAAAACCGGCAGCGCCGGTGATTAATACTGTCATGTTTTCTCCTTAGAAAATATAAAATCGTCTTCCTGAGGCTTTCTCTCAGAGAGACGTGAAAATTCTCCGTCATTCTGAGGAATCTTGCACGTTGCTCTACAAACGAAGAATACGGAGATTGAATATAAACCGTCACTCTTCCTTTAAATTTATGCGAACGTTGAGCTCTGCTCAAGGGGAGTAGAATTTCTCTGTAAGATACGTCAGAGAGACGATCATTTCCGGGGCTTGACTCACTGAAAAAACCCCCTTTTATTCCCCCTTGGAAAGGGGGACCGATCCATGCTCCCCTTGCAAGGGGAGAAAGATTTGCGTAGCAAATCAGAGGGGTTTTTAATCTTTTTCTCTGAAATGTTTGATCC
>JAGGWK010000043.1 GCA_021157525.1 Candidatus Cloacimonadota bacterium
GGTGATAGCTGGTAAAAAGTGGTGTCACTGCGGGGATGGGTGGTAAAACAGGGAAAGTTAAAGGGCAGATCCGGATCATCATTTTGGGATGCATCGCACAAAATCCGTCGCTGTAAAAATGGCTGCTCGGTGATGATGGGCCGGTTGTCGATGTCGATAACGCAAACCTTCAGTCCGGCTTCGTGAAGTTCTTTGGCGATGTTCAGGGTGTAGATGCCGCTTCCAGAGCCTTGCAGGGGGAAGTGGTTAATCAATAAAATGCGCATAATGCCTCCTATTGCATATCATCGGAAATATCGGACGCTTGCTCCTGAGACTCACTGAAACGACTGGTGGTTAGTGATAGCCGCTCGCTGAGTTTGCTGGAAATGCGCCACAGGAGTTTTGCTGCAAAATCGCAATCTTCTTTCATCAATTCCAGTGCCTTTGTCTTATCTATGCGAAACAGCTCCACGTCTGTGATGGCGCGGATAGTGACGGTGTGAGGAGTATCAAAAAAGATCGCTGATTCGTTGAAATGCTCGCCCTGCTGCAGCAGGGCCACCTGCATGAGTTTTTGAGACGTTCTCTCTTGCTTGAGGATTTCCATAGCGCCGGAGATGATGATGTAGATATTCCCGTCGGTCTCGCCGCTCTTGAAAACATAGCTGTCTTTTTTCATTGTAACAACATCAGACACATAAAAGAGCTTTCGCAGTTGGGTTTTGTTGAAGGTCTTAAAGAGCTCAATTTTGCGGAATTGAAGATTCTGTGCGATACCGGATTTTTTAAGAAATTTGGTTTTTTCCATCTGGTATTTGTCGTGTTTTACTATGATGCAACGGTTCAGGATGCCCATGAGCTCATCCTTTGCAAAGTCTTTGGTACGTTCCAGCAGAGCACGCCATTCCTTTTGAAATGCCAGATATTTTTTGTAAGTATTATAGTGAGGGATGGCGTCATACCGTGCCAGATAGATATTGCGGATGGTCTCTTTGCATGCCTCCACATCTCCGTCTGTAAGATAATTAAGAGCCAGGATGATGTTGGTTTTAAAGATTTTATCTCCCAGGTCTGGCTTCAGAAATTCTCCCGGGTAGGGATCAAAATCTTCCGGCATCACCTTGTGTAGATTGGTGGTTTCCTCCTGATTATCAAATTTCGATTTATCGTAGAGGAATCGATAGATGTCTTCTCTGAATCGCTTCCAGATGGTGTGCTTCTTTGGCGGCGGCAAATGCTTGATCGCCAGTGTGTTATCCAAATAGAAATTGAAGCCGAAAATGCGGGCATTCAGCACATAATCGGTATCTTCTCCACGGGTGATATTGGGATCGAAGGGAACGATGCGGAAAAGGTTGCGATGAATAACCATGGCGCCGCCAAAGGCAAAAGGCGTCTTCTTCAGGCGGGGATCGCTGCCGATAATTTTATCGAAAGCTTCACGCTTGTCCCCGAAGCGATCCCAATAAGTCATCCAGGGGGCGATGTTTACCTTGTCGTAATATTCGTTGTCCTCATTGAGATAATACCCCGCCACGCCATCGATGGTGTTTCCATAAAAGCGGCGGCCGATAAACTCTGTGGCTTTGTTCATGAAGCGGGGATCTTCAAAAATTTCGTCATCGTCTATCAGCACGGCAATGTCTGCGCCCAGCAGATAGGGAAAAAACAGACACATGTTGCGGATGCTGGAGTAGTTTTTCAGTGAGAGAATGCCCGCATCATCAAAGCCTTTGCACATTATTTCCCGGATGGCAGTAACTTCCTTCTCGGTGATGAGAATGGTATCCACCGGTATTTTAATACTACTGATAATCTCTGTGAGGCGACGACGCATATCATCTTCGTAGCGGGGATTGGTAACGACGCCCAGGATGATAAGGGTAAAATCCTTGTTTTCCAGAATTTTCAATGATTTCAGAGTTCTGCCAAGGGTGCCATATTCATCGATGGGTGTGGGGTGATCAAAGACTTTGTCACCTTCATCCCAGGCACCTTTGGGGCCGGTCCAATAAGTGGGAATTACCATATAGGTTCTCATCTTTTGTCCTCCAGTTTTAATTGTAATGAGTACCACACATCCATCAGGCGCTGGTATTGAGCAACCCATTGGGGAAGGAGTTCGTTGGCTTTTGAAAAGGCTTCGGGCAGCAGTAAGAAACGTGGGTCATTGAGATATTCTGCAGCTGCCAGGCTTCCCCGCATCAGGGGAATGCGTCGGCTGTAGGGGTCGCGGGTGGGTTTATCCTGCAATTTGCTGGAGTGAAACCAGTTAAAGAAGGGATTGCGGATAATCCAGCCCATGCAGGCGAAGAAAAAGCGGTCGCGGTTTTTTTGAATGGTGATATCGGGAGATGCCGGGAAATCGCCAAAGCAATTGTGAAAAATCTTGAGATCGATATCTACGCAACGGCCACCGGCACACTGGATGAGGGGTCCGAAGAGGGTGTCTTCTCCCCGTCCCAGATAGCATTCACCATCCAGAATCATGGTTTGGGAATAAAAGGGGGAGAGGTAGGATGGTTTGCGCAGGTTTATGGCCATGTTTCCCCCCAGTATTTTTTGGGTGTTAAAGATGTCTTTGAGGTAATAATCCCGGGTTACCGGTGTGCTGTTGGTGGTAATGTAATTGTAACGATCTTCTTTTTGGATGCCGATGAGCAAATCCCGCAGATTGGGAAATTGCATCCGGGGAATGATGTAATATCCGGTATAGTCACTGGTAGTAACCACGATGTCGTTACTGGCAGTGAGGTATTGCAGGTGCGATCCCACGAAATCAATGTCGATAAATTCTGCTTTTTTTGTGGTATAATCGAAGTGGGTAAGGATCTTCGGAAAGGTATCGGTATCGAAGAAAAAGAGGAAATCTGCATCCAGTAAAAGAGCAGCTAAAAGCACCATGTTGCGGCTGGAACCATAGGAAACCCGATGGAATTCTTTGGCATGAGGAGTTTGAAGAAGTTCCTGAATCTGCTGAGATTTCAACCCTCGTTTTTTTAAAAGACGCCTGAGCATAACGGGGTTATCTCGTTTTATCAAGACAACTTCGGTGTAGGTTCGCAGGGTTTGAACGACAGCGGCATCACAGGAAATCAGGTAGCAGACAATCAGCGTGGAAACCGGATGGCCGAAGGATCGGGCGTTTTCCAGAAAATCAATGATCGGCACCACATCTGTGAGATTAAGAGTAATGATGCCGAAAAAAACCTTTTCGTCATACATCTTTCACCTCTTTATTAATACGATAATCATAAATAATTTTAAAGCTATAAATTGTCAAATTCAAATTGTCTATTTAAAAGAAAATATTTACGACAATGAGTGGGAATATTTTTTGACTTCATAAAGGATATCAAAAAGGAGCATACATGAGTAATCGTGTTTCAATAACATCCGAGATCGGTGTTTTGGAAAAAGTAATTCTTCACTCCCCGGGGTTTGAAGTAGAAGAGATGACGCCAAAATCCGCAGAGCAGGTGCTGTATAATGACATCCTGCCTCTGCCCGTAATAGCGCAGGATCATAAAGAGCTGGAATCCCTGCTGAAGCTTATCACGAAAGTCTATGAAGTGCAGCATCTCCTCTCTGATGTGTTGGCGAATTCCAGTGTAAAAATGGAATTCATCGAATCAATTTGCCGTTTTTTCCCCCATCTTACCAGACGTAAAGACGAGCTGTCAGCCATGGATGCCAGTACTTTGGCCGAATCGGTGATCATCGGTTTTAAAGAAAAAAAGGATACCCTCACTCGGTTCCTCAGCGATAACATCTTTGCCATGCCTCCCCTGCCAAACCTCTACTTCATGCGGGATAGCGCCATTGTGGTGGGTGACAAAGTCATCACTGGTTCCATGGCAAATCATGTACGCCTTATGGAAGCACTGATCATGAAATTTATCTATCGGTACCATCCCGAGTTTCGCTCCGAAGGCTTTATCTTCGATGGCACCGAAGAAGGGCTGGATAGCCGGGTAACCATAGAAGGCGGAGACCTCTTGGTTCTCAAACCGGATGTCCTGGCTATCGGACTCTCCGAACGTACCACAACCCAGAGTATCGACATCCTGTGCGATAATCTCTCCAAATCGATCCAAGAGCCTATGACCATCTACGCGGTGCAGTTGCCCAAAGAACGGGCTACCATTCACCTGGACATGGTCTTTACCATGATAGATGTAGAACGCTGCGTGATTCATGAACCCTATGTAACCGGGAAGCAAGCGCTTCCAGTGGTAAAAATATCCGTAAGTCCCAATGGCAGACGGCATTTTGAATATGTAAATAATCTTCTGGATGGCCTGAAAACTTCCGGTTTGTCACTCAATCCCATTATCTGCGGAGGAAATACATCGCTGTATCAAGAGCGGGAACAGTGGCTCTCCGGCACCAATTTCTTTGCCTTCGGCCCCGGCCGCTTTATCGGTTATGACTGCAACACCCGCACTCTGGACGAGATATCCAAAGCTGGATACGAAGTGCGTAATGCCAGGGAATTCCTTAATGGAACCGCCAACATCGCCGACTTCGACAAAGTAGTTATCGGTATAGCTGGCGCAGAGTTGGCTCGTGGCGGCGGCGGTGTTCGCTGCATGACAATGCCGGTGAAACGACAACCGGTGAAATGGTAAATCATTGTGGGAGAGACATTGCTCTCCCCCTTTTTTCATAGACAAAAAATCTACCTTCTATTTGTTTTCCTGCTAAAAAGAGAGGGAAAATGAGCAACAGGCAGTTAGCCAAAAACATCGGTTCCATGTCCATTGCGGTTTTTATCAGCCGCATTCTGGGTCTTTTGCGGGACATCGTGATGACCGGTTTTTTTGGAACTTCCTACGTTGCCGATGCCTTTCAGGTGGCCTTTCAGATTCCCAACCTGCTGCGTAAACTCTTTGGGGAAGGCGCTTTATCTGCGGCCTTTATCCCGGTGTACAAGGAAGTGGGGCTTACCCGTAGTCGCCAGCAGCAAATCGGTTTTGCCATCAATGTCCTTTCCATTTTGTCGCTGTTTCTGCTGTTTTTATGCAGTATCGGGATGCTGATAACCCCGTTGCTGGTACGGCTTCTTGCCCCCGGTTTTGATGCTCAGAGCTATCTGCTGACAGTAAAACTCACCCGCATCCTGTTCCCCTATCTCTTTCTAATCGGCCTTTCGTCCACCCTCATCGCCATCCTCAATTCCCACGATTATTTCTTTTTACCCGGCCTCTCTTCAGCCTTTCTGAACATCGCCATGATCGGTTCCCTGGCTATCTATCAGCTGGTGTGGGGTCCAGGTGGGATGGAAGAAAGCATCGTAGCCTGGGCAGTAGGTGCTGTGGTCGGTGGTGTGTTGCAGACGGTGGTTAATTTCCCGCTGCTCAAACGAATCGGGTATCATTTCCGCCTGAGCTTTTCTCTTGCCGGAGAATCGTTGCACGCTGTCTGGATGCGGTTTTTGCCAGGCGTGGTGGGACTTGCCATCCGACAGATTAATCTGGCGGTGGATCTCATTTTAGCGTCGCTGCTGGTTTCCGGCAGCATTGCTTCATTGAATTATGGAAATCGGCTGATGCAGCTTCCCCTCGGCATTTTAGGAGTATCAGCCGGGGTGGCGGTTTTGCCTCTGTTTTCCCATTATGTCGCCAGCAAAGATTGGGACCGTCTTGCCGAAAGCCTGCACTTCTCTCTGCTGTCTGTCTCCTTTTTCATGATTCCCGCCACCGCGATGATTATCGGGATGGGCAAAGATATTATCCGCCTGCTTTTTATGCGGGGTGCCTTTGATCAGACTTCTCTGAATATGACTTACAGTGCCTTGGTGTGCTATTCTGTGGGACTGGTTTTTTACAGCATAAATCGTATTCTCATTCCCCTCTTTTATGCCAATAAAGACACTAGCACACCGGTAAAAATATCGGCTTTTATCGTAGTTCTGAACATCGCATTAAATCTGGTGTTCATGCAGTTTCTGGGGCATGCCGGCCTGGCTTTGGCCACCAGTATTTCCGCTATTGCTCAATACCTCATCCTTCGATGGGTGATAGCAAAAAAGATGCCTCACATCACCATCGTTTCGTTGATGAGACCGGTAACTAAGATTTTCGGCATATCCGTGGTAATTCTTATTTCGCAGACTGCATTAAATGAGTACATTCAAACCTCTAATATCTACGGACTTATCATCAAGCTCACAGGCAGTGGCGGGCTGGCAATTGCTCTGTTGCTGGCAGGGGCTCGCATCCTGAACATAGAAAACAGCAAAGAGATAACCGACAAACTATGGCAAAAAATACGACGCAAATAGGGGAAAAGCTGCAACTGATCCCGGAAAAGCCCGGGATTTATCGCATGTACAACAGCGAAGGCGAGATTATCTATGTGGGCAAAGCGAAGGTTTTGCGTAACCGGGTGCGCTCGTATTTCACTGGCGCACATGACAGAAAAACCACCAAACTGGTCTCCCACATCACCGATTTCGATTACATTATCACGTCATCAGAGACCGAAGCCTTCATGCTGGAAGCCAATCTCATCCGCAAGTACAAGCCCCATTACAACATCATGCTCAAGGATGACCACCGCTATCCCTTTATCAAAATCACGCTGAGCGAGCCCTTTCCGCGGGTGGTGGTTACCCGGGAGATCGCCCGGGACGGAAGCCGCTATTTCGGGCCCTATACCGACACCAGGGCAGTGCGTAAAACCTTGCGGGTATTGGAATGGATCTTTGCTTTTCGTACCTGCAAGCGCATTATTCCGTCGGGGCCGCCGGTATTTGAACGGGCCTGCATCAATTATCAGATGGGAAAATGCCAGGCTCCCTGCATCGGGAAAATTTCAACAGAAAAATATAGAGGAGTCATTCGCCAGATTATTGACTTTTTGCGGGGTAAAAACGAGCAGCTGATAGAAGAGTTTTCCATTGAAATGAAGCAGGCAGCGAAAGAGATGCGCTATGAAGATGCTGCCCGCTACCGGGACCGCATCCAGAATATCCAAAAGTTAAATCGCTCCCAAAATGTCTATTTCCCCGACCTTAAAGACCGCGATGTGCTGGGGATGTACAAAGAAGGTGCCAAGGCCGCAGTCTCGGTACTCAAAGTGCTTTCGGGAAAATTGCTTAACAGAGAAATCTATGAGATGCAGGCGGCGGATGAAGATACCGAAGCATCCATATTGAGCGCTTTTCTCACTCAATATTATGCCAATAAATTAGATGCCCTGCCCAACTCGATTCTGTTGCAGACCGAGCCTGATGATATTGCCGAACACAGAGTCGTATTTGGCAACAGGCTGGCGATACCACAGCGGGGAGAAAACCGCGCACTCACCCTGATGGCACGGGAAAATGCCTTTAACTTTGTGGAAGAACAAAAGCTGAAATATCTGCGCAAATCCAGTAGGACCATCTTGCCGATCACACAGCTGAAAGATCGGCTGGGACTGAAGACTCTCCCACGTAAAATGGCGTGCTTCGACATCTCAACCATCCAGGGTACCGATACGGTTGCGTCCATGGTGTACTTTGAAAACGGTAAACCCAAAAAGAAAAACTATCGCCACTACATCATAGAAACCGTGGTTGGACAGGATGACTTTGCCAGCATGAAAGAGGCGCTGGCGCGGTTTTTGGCTAAACCGGAGGAAAATGAAATTCCCGATCTTATCGTGATAGACGGTGGTAAAGGGCAGTTGAGCGCTGCATACCAGATGGTGCAGGAAAGCGCCATGCCTTCCATCGCAATCATTTCCCTGGCAAAACGGCTGGAAGAGATATTTCTCCCCGGCAGATCGGAATCAATCATCTTGCCAAAATCATCTCCATCTCTGGGTTTATTGATTCACCTGCGGGATGAAGCACACCGTTTTGCCATCACGTTTCATCGGAAACGGCGCTCGGCACGCACCCTCACCAGTGAACTTGATGGCATCAAAGGCATCGGAGAAGAAACGAAATTTCTTTTGCTCAAGGAGTTTGGCTCTGTGTCAAACATCAGAGCTGCTTCTATTACAGAACTTTGCGGAATAAAAGGGATCGGTGTAAAAACCGCTCAGATGATTATTTCTAAACTTCCAAAAAAGTGATTGTCAATATAGTACCTGTTTTCATAAGTGATCTCATGGAAAAAGCAAAAAAGGGTGCGCTTTTACTCATTGTCCTGATTTGGGTTTCTGTTTCCGCATCGGTAAAAATCGATAGCTTGAAACAGCAATTGACTATTACTTCTGGGATGGATCATGCGAACACCCTTCTCGAGCTATCGCAGGAATACCTCTACGTCGATGCTTCTCAGGCTTATGATTATGCAACCCGGGCATTTTATGATACTAAAGACCTGAAAACCATCACCCTCAATAACGATGCTCTGGTACTTATGGCCACAGCTGAAGAATTCCGTGGCAATATCGATTCTGCGCTGGCATTTCATACCCAGGCTCTCAATCAGGCTTCCGATGCCGGATTGCCAGACCTTGTGGCCAGGGCAAGCCTCAATCTCTCACTGCTCTATATCGATTTATCTCATTATGCGAAGGCATTGGATTTGGCTCAGCAAGCCTATGACGGCTTTGAAAAATCTAACGACAAATCAGGGATGGCAAAAGCGCTGAATAATATCGGCAACATCTACCTCTATCTGGAACGCTACGACCTGGCTCAGAAGAATTATGAGGAATCGATGACCCTCAAAAGGAAAACAGGTGATGCCAGTGGTGTGGCGATTGAAAAGCACAATATCGCACTGGTGTATTTAAAAACGAATCGAACCGATGAAGCCCTTTCTCTCTTGCAGAATGCAGTGGCGATGTTCGACAGCCTGGATGCGCAGTATGATAAAGCTATTGCCTATATGAATATCGCAACACTCATGTATCAGAATAAGGAGTATTCAAAAGCACTGGAAGTGGCAGAAAAAGCCTATCGCCTTCTCCAACGATTATCTGTTGTCGTCGGGCTGGATGAAGTGAATCTGCTGATTGGTGAAATCTATTTTGGCCAGAAAGAGTATCAGAAATCGATGATCTATTCTCGCCAGGCCGAAAAGGTATCCACTCAACTGCAAAACCGTTTTTTGCTTGAGCAGGTCTATCGAAACATTTCCAAGATTTTCCACGCCACAAAGGAAAGTGATTCTGCCTACGTGTATTTGCTTAAATCCCAGGATATGAGGGATTCTTTGAATGCTCGTGAGACTATAAAATTGATAACCAAGCAGGAAGCGCAGCGGGAAATCAAATCCAAAGAAGTGGAACTTGCTGCCTTACAGAATCTCCATCTGGCAGAGAAACGCGGCCGTTTATATCTTCTCTTTTTCCTGATAGTACTTTTGACAAGCAGCATTATCGTAGCCATGGCTTTCTTCCGGTTGCAACGGGAATCTCTGACCAGAATCTCAGCAGAAAATCTTCACAAGGAAGCCGAATCAAAACTGCGCCACTTCATGAATTCCATCACGGAAATTTTTAATATCTACGACAGTAATTTGCGACTGATAGAGATAAATACAGCGGGTCTGGCCATCTTCCCCCCTGGTACCACACGGGAAGATCTGCTGGGAAAACACATCACCGAACTGGTTCCAGATATCGAAACATCCGGACGTCTCAAAAATTACCAGCAGGTTCTGAACACCGGTGTCCCCTTCTTTTCAAACGAAATTCAGTTGGACGACACCTTTGGAAACCGCTATATGCAGGTGCATGCTTTTGCTTTTTCTTCGCATCTTGGTATGGTAATTACCGATATCTCTCAATACAAAAAAGTGCAGATAAAGCTGGAAGAGTCTGAAGCTGAAATGCAGGCAATCTTCAATGCCCTGGATGACATCATGATCATTTTTGATAAAGATGCGACATATCTGAGAATTGCCCAGAACAACCCCCGATATCTTATCCGCCCTGTCAATGAACTGCTGGGTAAAACGGTCGATGATTTCTTCGATATCGGTATGGCAAAAATGTTTCACAAAACCATACAAACCTGTTTGCGCACCCGGGATGTGGTGGAAATAGATTATCGCTTGCCAATGCCTGAAGGTACACAAGTCTTCAGCGCTAAATGTACACCCTTTTTGCAGGACAAGGTGGTGATGGTCATCCGAAATATAACCGACCGATTCCTCATGACTCAGGAACTGAGGGAAAAAGAGAGGTTGAATCGTGCCATTGTTGAGCATTCCCCTCTCGGCATCTCTCTCAGAGATCGGTTTGGCCGGCTTTTGATGGCTAATGATTCCTGGGTTGCCCTTATGCAGCCTACTCCTGAAGAGCTGGAAGAAGACAAGAGACCACGGAAACAATTTGCTCTTCCAATAAGTACCGAGAAAAATCTGGGAAGCTATCTGGATGATTTCAAGCGACTCCTGGAAAATGGGGGAAAACTGTATATACCAGACCTGAAAATCAAAGGGGAGAATGATAAAAAGCGATGGGTGACGCAATATTGTTATGCATTGATGCAGGGGAATAACAAAGTGGATAAAGTCGTTATTATGTCTGAAAATGTTACTCGACAGCATGAATTTACCGCAGCCATAGAATCTTCTCTGAGAGAGAAAGAGGTATTGCTGAAAGAGTTGCATCATAGAGTAAAAAATAATATGCAGGTGATCCTGAGTATGGTAAAACTGCAGAGCAAATCGGTTAAGGATCCCCACTATCACCAGATGTTTGTCGAAACTCAGAACCGTGTGCTCTCCATGGCTTTGGTGCATGAAAAACTCTATCAATCTCCAAGCCTGGAAAAAATCAATTTCAATGAGTATATCACCAGCCTCATCACATCTCTCAGTCACTCGATAAACGTGGTGGCGCATCACATCTCCTATGACGTGGATGCCACCGCTACCTATCTCTCTCTTGATAAGGCGGTGCCCTGCGGCCTTCTGCTCAATGAAGTGGTTTCAAACGCTTTTAAACACGCTTTCCCAGATAATCAGCGGGGTGAACTGACCGTCTCCCTGCACAAGCAAAAAGGCCATCTCGTTCTCTGTGTGGCCGATAACGGGGTGGGATTCCCCTCGGATTTTGATATAGAAAAATCTACCAGCTTAGGGATGCAACTGATCTATGCACTGGCAAACCAGCTCCATGCCACGGTTGCCATCCAGGAAAATAACGGCAGTTCTTTTACATTTACTTTTCCCATTAAGGATGCATGATGCGAAAACTTTTACTGTTACTTCTCTTTATCTCAATAGGCCTCCACGCCGTAGAATCGGTACGGGTTGGCGTCTATGATTCACGACCTTTAATGTACTTCAGCGACAGAGACGAATACCGGGGGGTCTGCATCGAATTGCTGGAGGAGATCGCCACCGTAGAAGGATGGTCGCTGCACTACACCTATGGAACCAAAGAAGAGATACTGAATGGCGTGGCCACAGGCACTATCGATCTGGTTGCGGGCACCACTCCTGCCGCCGATTCCAGCTTTGCACTGTCTTTTGCCACAGAGAGCGTAATTACTACTTGGAGTGATCTCTATGTTTTACAGGATGCAGAAATGCCGCGCAAACCTGAAGACCTTCATGGGCTCACCGTGGCCTATGTCGCCCAGGATGCCTACAGCGATACCTTCTTAGCTTTGCTGAAACAATGGCAGGTAACAGCTGATTTAATGCCGGTAAAAACCTATAAAGATGCTTTCACCGCTGTTCAGCAGCATCGGGCAGACGGTGCCCTGGTAAATCGCTTTTACGGGCCACGGCATTATCTGGAATATTCGTTACGGCAATCGCCTTTGCTGATGCCCTCGATGGAAGTGAGCTTTGCCGTTGCCAAAGATGATCCTCTGGGGATTCTTGTCCCTCTGAGTCTTCGCTTACAGAGCTTCAAAAAGAGAGCAGAATCTCCTTATTATCGTGTAATGAAACGGTGGGTTCATGAGGCACCCCTTACCAAAAGTCCTTCATGGTTTTTCTGGTTCACCGGATCGATAGTGCTATTGGCTATTCTGGCTGTCAACTTTGCCGCAGTACTGGAAGGACGGCTGAGAAAGCAAAAGAAAGAACTGATCGAGGATATGCGTAACCGACGAAAGGTAGAGCTGGAAGTAGAAAAAAAACGCTCGGAAATTGAGGCTATCCTCAATGCCTTCCCGGATATTATTTTCAGGATGGATAAAGATGGCACCTTCCTCTCATATCATGGCGAAACAGACCAATTGTATGTAACACCCAATAAAATAGTCGGGAACACTCTTTCCAATACCATGCCTCCCCAGCTGGCGGAGGAAGCAAAGGCATTGATAACTCGTGTGCTCAAGACACATACGGAACATTCCTTTAGATACGACCTGGTGGTGCTGGGAAAAAAGAATCACTATGAAGCCCGCATTTCTCCTCTGGATGAAGATCGGGTGATCGCTGTTATACGTAACATCACAAGCCAAAAAGTGGCTCAGGAAAAACTGGAAAAAGCCCTCAGCGAAAAAGATATCATGCTCAAAGAGATCCATCATCGGGTAAAAAACAATCTCCAGGTGATTAACAGCATCCTTCGCCTGCAATCCTATTACATCACCGATGAACGAGATCAGGAACTTTTTTTGGAAACCCGAAACCGAGTGCTCTCCATGTCCTTGGTTCATGAGAAGCTCTATCAGTCCAGTGACCTGGAACACATTAACTTCAGCGAATACCTCAGAGCCCTGACCTACACGGTAATCCACTCATTCAAATCCCCTGACGAGCGATTTGATGTGGAATTTGAACTCTGCGATTTGGAAGTGGATATAACCACCGCCGTTCCCTGCGGACTGGTGGTTAATGAACTGGTTACCAATGCATTAAAATATGGATTACGAGGCAACGACGACGGACGTCTGCGGGTGAAGTGCAACCTGGATGATGACGGTAATTGCAGCGTGATCATACACGACAACGGCCCGGGATATCCTGCAGGATTTACTACTGAATCCGACGAAACCCTGGGTATGCAGCTTACCGCGGCTTTGGTGGAACAGCTTCACGGAAAGCTCACACTGGGTAACAGCAACGGAGCAAGAGCTGAATTAATATTTAATATAAGGAGAGACCTGTGAAGATCAGAAACCTGGTAGAAAAAAGTCTTATAATGGAAGCAGTGGATATGGATCGTTCGATGAGGCGGATGGCACTTGAGATCGTAGAGAAAAACAAGGGCCTTGAAGATGTTTGTCTGGTGGGCATCCGCAGTCGCGGTGTTCCTATGGCAAACAGGATGGCATCGTTTTTATCCGATATCGAAAACCATGAAGTTCCGGTGGGAATTCTGGATATCACCCTCTATCGGGATGATCTTTCTCTGGTTGCCGACAAACCGGTGATGAACGACTCAGACATTCCCTTCGAGGTAAAAAACAAGAAGATAATCCTCATCGATGATGTGCTCTATACCGGCCGCACCGTACGAGCTGCCATCGACGGATTACTGGATTTTGGGCGACCCAAAGAGATTCAGCTGTGCGTGCTTATAGACCGTGGTCATCACGAAATGCCGGTGACATCGGATTTTGTTGGTCGCTTTGTGCCTACTTCCAGTGAAGAGATTATCAAGGTGTCTTTCATTGATACCGATGATGATGAAAAAGTGCGGATTATGGTACGAAGCTAAAAATCCGGATAATGTAAAAAAGCGGAGATTCTCAAGAACCTCCGCTTTTGTATTATATCTGGACGGCTTATTTCAGAAGCATCGCTTTGGCTGTGTGAACCACAGTTCCATTTACTTCCAAACAAATGAGATAGAGACCACTGGCAACCGGTCGGCCCGTATCATCTTTGCCATCCCAGGATGCGGTATGCATCCCTGCTGCATAGAACCCCTGCCCGATCTGTGCTACCATCTGACCAGAAGAATTGTAAGCCTTGAGAGCGATTTGAGAACTCTGAGCCAGAGTAAAACTGATCCGCGTCTGGGGATTGAAGGGATTCGGGAAAAGAGAATTGATTTGGGTTTTTGCCGGAATCGTGGGATTGGCGCTCACTTCAACCACATTGATGTGCCACGTAAGGGACGTGGTGAAAATGCCATCGAAAACAGCCACCCGGATGTTCTGCTGGCCAAGTTGGCTTGCCGTGTAGCTAAACTCCTGCAATGTACTGGATTGCACTTCTTCGTTTACAAGCCACATATAGCTCAGAGGCTCCCCTTCCGGGTCTTGAGCTGTTACGCTGAATCCAAGTTCCGTGCCCAAGTCTGCCGTAAGAAGCGTATCGCCAGGGATGTAGCTGATGATTTCCGGCGGCATATTGCCTTGACTGAGGGTGACATACCACGTTACGGAATCGCTGAGGATGCCATCTGATACATAGGCCGCCACGGTGTGAGTACCCGGGATTTCTGAGGTAAAGCTATAGGTGGAATCGCTGATTCCAAGATTTTGACCATTCAGTTTCCAGCTATATTCAAGGTCGGTGTTGTCTATATCCATCCCGGAGATGGAAAAGTCTATTGTCTCGTTAACCTCACAGTAGATGGTTAATGAATCGGGAGCATAGGCGACGATGTAGGGCGGATCATTGAGAGGCATCACGGTAACCAGGAGGGTATCGGAAACGTTGTCTCTCAGCAAATCGTCTGATGCGGTAAATACCAATTCCTCGGTGCCAAACCAGTTTTCTTCCGGCACCAGGCTTACAATACCGGTGGAAATCGTAACGGCGATGAATTGGTTTCCCGCCACGTCAAACGTCAATGGGTCGCCATCAGGATCTTGGAATACCGCATTGAGATCAATACTTTCGTTGGTTGTGTCTTCAAACATCGCCAGATCCTCCAGTGGCATCACAACCAACGGTGGTTGGTTGGCAACCCCCTGAAACTCGTAAGCTCCCATATCTATGGCAACGTCCATAATGCGTTGGTTTCCATCAGGGTCAAGGCTGGGAAGCTGCATGCCGGTGGTGTCTGGTCGTCCTGCATTTACGCAGGGAGAGGTGCTTTGCAGGCGATAGGGAAGCTGTGGGTCAAAGCTGGGATATGCATCCATAGTGTTGGTAAAAATGCCGGTATAGGCTGCGCCGGTAAAGGCCGAGCTGCCTCCCTGCACATCGCAATAATCAAAATCCATCTGAGCCATGGGATTGCCGATGTGCACCTGCATCCCGTCTTCGATGGCGGTATTTCCCCACAGGATGCAATTTATCAGGCTGGGATGGGCGGTAAAGTTGACGTACATGCCGCCGCCAAATTCAGCGCTGTTGTCAGCTACGGTGCAGTTTACCAGGGTTGGCGAGCAATTGGTTCCCATGCTGATGCCGCCACCAAAACCGGTGGCTGTGTTCCCTGCTATTACGTTGTTGATCAGCAGGGGACTGCCGTTATCCAATGTGACGGCGCCACCACTGCCATCGGCAACGTTATCTTGCAGGATGCAGTTTATCAACACCGGATCTGACTGGTAGCAGTAGAGCACCGGGGAGCCGCTGCCGGAGCTGTTTCCCATAAACTGACAATCGGTAAAGAGGGAAACACCGCCGGTATGGCAGCGCACTGCACCGCCGCTGAATTCGCAGTAATTGTTAGAGAACAGGGTGTGTGAAACCACGATGGAGCTGTTTCGCAAATGCATTGCGCCACCGTATTTTGCCTGATTATCGAGGAAATGACAATCCCTCACTTCCACGCCGTCGTAGTCCTTTATCCACAGTGCGCCACCCTGAGCGCCGGAAGAATAGCCGTCAAATTTCTTCCCATGCTGGAATATCACATGGTCGAAAAGAGAGGGAGGGTTTGTATCTGGCGTGTTATCGAAGCGTATGCCGTTCCAGCCGATGTCCGGCGTGGCAGCGTAGAAATGTATCGAGTCGGTGGCGGTGCCGGAACAGGTGATCCGGCCATCTATGGTGATGGAATAAAATCCTTGTAAAATCACTTCCACACCCGCCTGAATCAGCAGGCTGTCGCCGTTGGCTACGGATATGTCACCCATGATTTCGTAGGGATTTCCTGCGGCATCCCAAGTACCGCTTACATTGCCAGCCGGGATGGATGTGGCCTGTAACGTTACCAGCATCCCACAAAAAAAGAACCACAATAATTTTTTCATTATCGCTCCTATTTCAGCAAAATGGCCCGCTTGCGATCGACCACCTGCTGATTCACTTTTAAAACGTAGAAATAGATACCGGATGCAACCGATGCATGGGCATCATCAGTGCCGTGCCAAATCACTTCATGATTTCCGGCAGAGACAATTCCCTTTGCCAAAGTGGTTACTTTTTGTCCAGCAACATTAAATATCGTGAGCTCCACCGGTGCCTGGCGCACAGTGCTAAAGCGAATGCAGGTGTCAGGATTAAAGGGGTTTGGGGTGTTTTGGAAAAGTTGAGAATCGACAATCGGTACTGTGATTGCATCCACATCTTCTACCACGATAAAATCAAATTTAATCTCGGTATCAAGGTTAGCTCCATCACTGATGGTAAGGGAAACCGAAAAGATGCCCTCTTCTTCATACGTCCAGGATGGATTTTGCTCGTTGCTGTCGGGAGTACCATCCAGATTAAAGTCCCAGCTCCACAGTGTCGGCATGCCGGACGAAGCATCGGTAAATTGTACTGTGAGGGGCGCTGGACCTGCGGTGACGTCTGCCACAAAATCGGCATCCATCTGGATGGGTTCTCCTTGAAATTCATAGGCGCCGATGTCTACCCGATTGCCATAGATGCGGGGATTTCCAGCCAGATCGTAGGGTGGCAGGCAGGTGAGGGATGTGTCTGGATCGGCACTATTGAGGCAACCGGAAAGGCCGGTAAGCTGATAAGGATGTTCGCCGGAACCATCAAACATAGGGTTACTGGTGATGGTTTCTGCCACGGTGCCAGAGTATGCACCACCTGCTCCATTTCCAAAAAAGGCACCGATTCCACCTTCCAGATCGCAATAGTAAAAATCCGGATCAGAATCCCCATTGTAAAGATACACCTGCGAACCCCAGTCTGCCGTATTTCCATAGATTATGGTGTTCTTAAAGGTGGGGTCGGATTCCAGGTAGCAGTAAAGGCCTCCGCCATTTGTGGCGCTGTTTCCTGATATCGTGCAATTGATAAAAGTTGGATTGCTCACCGATGTGCTGTTTATGGCGCCACCATTTTCCCCTGAGGTGTTATCGACAAAACTGTCGTTGATAAACAGCGGGCTGGATTGATCCAGAGCAACGCAGGCGCCATGGCTGTCTGCATGGTTATAGCGGAAAATGTTGTTGATGAAGGTGGGGGTGGAGAGGTAGCTGTAGAAACCGGCGCCGCCAATGCCGGAGGTATTATTTTCGATAAGGTTGTTTCTAAAATAGCCATTTGCTCCTTCAAAGCAACGGATTGCGGCGCCACTGTATTGAGAGTAATTATCGTGGAAGATGCTGTTTTCGATGATGATGCTGGCATTTTCCATTTGGATGGCGCCACCCCACACAGCCTGGTTGTACCGGAAACAGCAATTATGGATTCCTATCGCCGAATAGTCTTCGATATAGAAGGCACCACCGTATTTATCTATGGATGCACCTTCCAGCGCTCTTCCGTACTCAAAAGTACAGTGTGAAAACACCGAAGCTTCATTTGTTAACGATGGGCTCACATAACGGATACCGTGCCATCCGATAGCGGGATTGGATGCGGTAAACAGGATGCTGTCTTGCTCCGTGCCAGCAGCGTAGATACGGCCGTTGCACATCAGGCTGAAATGGTCGGTAAAACGCACGATTACCCCTGGTTCGATCTGTAGTGTCTGGCCATTTTCTACGGTGATATTCCCTATAATTTCATAGGGTGAATTGGCCAGAGACCAGATGCCGGAGACGGGACCTCCTGGAATTGTAACTGACAAAAGACAAGACGCAAATAATGTCAAAAAAAATAAGGCACTTACGCGCTTCATACTTCCTCCAAAAATCTTTATTGATTAAAAAATGAATCTACCGATTGTGTGTCAATTGAAAAATAATCTGGGATTAGTTGGGTTAATGCGGGGTGAAAGGAAAATCCCATTCATCATTGGAATGCATCCTGCATATATTTAAAGAAAAAATAAAAAGAGGTTGTATGTTAAAACGCATTATTGTTGGTATTGCACTTTGTTGCTTCGTTCTGGCCATCTCGGCTCAAGAAATTGTTCATAAAACTCTTCCCAACGGGATGGAACTGGTAACCAAGGAAAATAACGGAAATGGCTCTGTGGGCTACTTCTGTTTTGTAAAAACCGGGTCTGAGACCGAAGGTGACTATCTGGGAGCTGGCATTTCTCATTATCTGGAGCATATGGTTTCCAGCGGCACCACAACCCTGCGCAGTGAAAAGGAATATGAAGCACTGGGAAAAGAAATGGGAGCTATCGTAAATGCCTACACGACAAACATCGTAACCTGTTTTCACATCATTGTGGATAAGCAGTACAAAGATCAGGCCAGAGAGATTTTGTCTGAGCAGATTCAGCATTGCGTTATCGATAGTTTTGAGGCAGCCCGTGAGCGAGAAGTGATTTTGAAGGAGATCGTCTTTCGCTCTACACCACCTCGGGCCAAAGTAATGCAACGGTATAACGAATTGGTATATCCCAACAGCAACAAAAAATACCCGGTAATCGGCTATACGGAACTGTATGAAACCATTACTCGCCAGGATCTTATCGATTATTATCATAAACGATATTCCCCCAATAATATGATCTTTGTGGTTGTGGGAGACGTAGATCCACAGGAAGAGATGGATAAACTGGTTGAGACTTTTAAAGATTTTCCCCGGGAACAACTCAATCCTGTCTATCTGCCCGTGCAAAACCGCAGAAATGGTGAGTTGGAGTATATTGAGGAATTTAAAATCGAACAGCCAATGTGCTTTCTTTCTACCATCTTGCCGGCAGAAGACTATGTTGATGGCCCGGCGCTGAATGCCGCTTTGGAGATTCTTTTTACCAAACGGAAATCCCCGATCCGCCAAAAATTGGTAGAAGAACTGCAACTGGTGAATTATATGTACGGTTATGCTTCAGATTCACCCAACAGTCCTGAAGGGGAAATTCTCATTGGATTTGAAGCCAAAGATCCCGCGAAGGTAAAGGATATCACCGCCATCATAGATGCCGAATTGGAACGATGGGTGAAAAAGGGATTTTCTCAGAAACAATTGGACAGAGTTGTTGACCGGATGGAAGCACAGAAACTGCTTTCTACTCCAAGTGTGGAATCGGAATGCAACAACATCGGCTGGTCTATGGTTCTCAATGGTGTTCCCGATTATTCCGACGCTGAACTGGCTGTGTACAAAAACCTTACTACGAAAGATCTTACCCGGGTGATAAAAAAACATCTGCTGCCAAAAAACCGGGTGGTATTTTATGCAATGCCTCAGGGAACCAGCGCTGTATTAAAAAATTCTGATGTCCTTGCTGCAAAAAAAACTGATGTTGAAAAAATCAAGGTATCCAAAAACCTTACCTTGTTGTATCGCCAAAATACTGAAAAACCTCTGGTAAATGGTATCATAAACTTTCCGGTGACGGTAAATTATGAAACCACCGAAACTGCTGGACTGATCAACTTTATGTTGGACATCATGCTCAGTGGCTCCAAAAGGTATCAACCGCAGGATGTATCGGAATGGTTGGAAGATCATGCCGCAACCTACAATGTGTGGGCCGATCAATACGGTACCAACATCCAATTTAAATGCTCCAAAAGAGATTTTCCCACGATGCAGGAAATGCTCTTTGATGCGTTGAAAAATCCCATCTTTGATCAAAAGGAAATTGACCTGGCAAAAAGCCGCCGCACCGCATCCTACAAGCACTCCCTCAGCAGAGCAGAGAGCCGTCATGCAGATTTCACCAAGAGTGTGCTCTATCAGGGAACTCGGGAAGGACTGAGCGATGATGCACTGCTGGACATCATCGTCAATGCATCAAGAGAAGATCTGATAAACCTCTATAACGAGCTGTTCCGCACAAAATCAGCCATCGTCACCCTTTTTGGAGATATATCCCAGGAGGAAGCGAAAGATTTTGCCAAAGAGCTGTTTAGTCAATTTTCTCATAAGCCCATCGATGTGCCTCTTACGCCACGGGTGAACCCCATTACTACCGGCACCTTTATCAATCCCTATGGCTTTGAGCAGGTGAATATCAATCTCTTTTATAATGCACCTTCATCAGATTCCGAGGATTTCTGGGCTTTTCAGGTGATGCAGCAGATTCTCAACGGTGCACGGGGACGTATCAATAAATCGGTTCGTGGTGAAAATGATTTGGCCTATTTTGCCTTTGCCGAATACGAATATGGCCCGGAAACCGGGTTTTTCAAACTCACCAGCCAGACGTCGGGAGATAAAAAAGATGAACTTATAACGGTTCTGAAAAATGAGATTGTGAAAATCAGCAGTGAACCGGTGACAACCGAAGAACTCAGCTCGGCAATCGATGAGCAGTACAAGATGATACGCTCTTACATGAATGACAACCTAATGCCCTACTACGTAACTCATTACGAAGCAATGGGCTTTGGCTATGATTTCATGAATACCAGTTTGGAAGCCTATCGCTCAGTGACGCCGGAAGACATCCTGCGCGTGGCGAAAAAATATCTTACCACTTGCTCTGTTGTCGTTTCGGTTCCCGACGAAACCGTGGACTTGATGGTGAAATAATGAACGCAGTTTTTTGCCAGGATGGGGTAATACCCATCCTGTGCACTGCTATACATAACGGTAATTTTCTGCGTCCAGCCATAGCGGAGAATCTTGGTATCTCATCAGCAGACCAGTTGCGTGAAGAAGACCCGCACACCGATTTTTTCACCGAAATCTCCGGTAACCGCGTTATTGTGCGTACCAGTCGCTTTCAAGTTGATTTGAACCGTCCCCGTGAACGGGCTGTCTATTTGCGAGCCGAAGATGCATGGGATTTGCCGGTACGAAGCAGTTCTTTGTCAGCCGAGGATATCCAGAAATCCTTAAAAGAGTACGACGTTTTTTATGCAAGGATGCAGACCTTTGTAGCCGATCTGCTGAAACGCCATCGGTGTATTTTTGTTTTTGATCTTCATTCTTACAATCACCAGCGCAAAGGTCCCGGTGCTGCCTATGATAATCCCGAGAAAAATCCGGAAATCATCTTAGGTACAAACAACATGCCGCAGATGCATATGCCACTCATCAGAAGCATCCAGAAAACATTGCAATCTTGCACTGTGATGGGTCATGCTCTTGATGCCCGCATCAATGTAAAATTCCCGGGTGGCCATTTCTCACGTTGGCTCCACGCTACGTTCCCCGGCTCTGTTATCTGTCTGGCTTTGGAATTGAGAAAAGACTTCATGAACGAATGGAGTGGCGAAGTTAATCCAGCCCACCTTGAGGAGTTACGAAATGCTCTGGCCTCTACCATCCCTGTTATCACCGATTATCTGGCAAAAAGTGCTTGCCAATAATTCAGCCGTATTTAAACAACGCACCTGAATCGAAGCGGGCATAGCTCAGTGGTAGAGCATCAGCTTCCCAAGCTGAGGGTCGCGGGTTCAATACCCGTTGCCCGCTCCAGTTTTCCTTAGCGTATCACGCTGAGGGCCGTCCCTATGAATCGGAAATACTCGTTGAAGCCACAGTTCAGGGCCTTTTCCATCTAAATCCATTCCTTTAGTTCTTTCATCTAGGCATCAATAAAGAAAATTCTCAAAGTTGACTATCCCCGTGGCAAGCCAAGGGGAATCTTTTGATTGAGCAACATGAGAAATGGAGTACTGGAAAACGGTATTTTAATATGACGGATTATAAGAGTCCTGAAAGAAATAGTATCAATGTTAAAAAGTTGATGAAAAAACAGTTACAATGATGAGAGGGAATTTACACACAGTTATGGACTTGCTTGGAGCCTGCCACGTTCTTCTTACTTTTCTTTTTTTCAGAATGTGGAGGCTTTTGTTATGTCCTTCAGTATCTGCAATATCAATAATCATATCTTACTTTCATATAAACCATATCATTGTCATTATATTGTCCGAAGTTACCTTCCTCACCTATAAAAATATCAGTTCCGAGTAGAACATTAAATCCATCAGAAAAATCATAACTCAACTTTGGTCGAAGCAGAGCGTCGTTGTCATTTATCCCATAATAGGAAAACAGGCTTAATTCCAAAGTTTCATTGATGAATGTTTTGGAAGCCAGAAAGGTCATTGTGTTTGAGAATTCATCATTTCTCATATCTTCTTCGTAATCCATGATATATTCCTGAATAAATTGAAAACTGACGTTCACACCAAACCAATTGTGATCGTAACCGACAAGATAATGCAGATAATCTTTTTCTTTGATACCGTTCACCGAAAAGTCCTCAGCGGAAAATCGTTTATCGAAATAATAGGCAGTTTCTCCGCGTACAACAGCTCCACCAACAGCTTTACTAAAACTTGTTCCAACTAGCGGTAATCGGTGATATTCCGGCTTGATAATGAGTGTGTCTGGTTGCGGGTAAATATGCATCGCAGGATTATCATCCCACATATAAGCAGCCATTAATTCAAAATCGATCGCACTCCCCAAATAAGAATATTTAAGTGCAATTTCACTTTCGGATAATTTATTTTCTACATCAGCATTTGAATAGTCATAATTTACCGACATTGGAAAATCCGGCATTGCTGGAGCCCAGATTGAGTTTTTATCAGGAATAATTGTAGATTGGAAAGTAGGAATCCAGACTGTTTCGAAAGTGGAATTTCCAAGATAATAATCAAATTTAATTGCATCTATTCCCAATCGGATTTCATCAAAATCCGGTAGAATAAATTCCGAAAGATCGCGAGGTGAAATTATATCTGTAATAAATACACCATCCGCTTTCCCCCAAATTATCTGCTGCTTTCCAATACGCAGATCGAAATTATCAAAATAGATATCCATGTATGCCTGACGAAGTGTAATATCCAAGTTATCATTTAGTGCATTATAATTGAACACCGGATTAACATAAAGTGCAACATCGCCTTTTCCAAAATCCAGTTTCCAGTCAAAAGTATTTTGCAAAACCGAATATTCTCCACCCTGCTCTGTAAGTGCTCCGAGATGGGTCCGCACAAATCCGTGATGGACTATCTGCGCATTCAGTATAAAAACAAAAGCTAATATCATTATTATTAAAACTGTTCGTCTCATTTTTTTTCTCCAATTTAACTTTTACTTATCCTTTTTCTCCGCTCAGGATAACAAAATTATTTTTCGTTCATTTCACATTTCCATAATCAAAATCGGAGCTTTGAGTTACATCCCTCTTTTCATCATTCGTTCGGTAAATTTATTATCCGCAATTCCATTATCTATTTTCACGTTTTTCAATTCCATTTTTGTGGTATGATTCTTTTGAACATTATGCATTTCAGAAATTGTGATAACAAAATAATCTTTGATTTTCACAACTTCTTTCACGGTAAGTATTTTCAGCAAATTTTCGTCTTCATCATAAAATTCTTTTTTCTTACCGATCCACTTATCCTTAATGATCCAGGTAATTGTTTTAGAATACATATATTCTTCTTCTTTGGGAATACTCTCCACCACGAAACACATCTCACCGTCAATCTCTTCTTCACGTAACAATTTATGTGTGTCAGATGACGGATGACGATCGCCAAGATCATCATAAGTGAAATCGGAACCCATAAAATAATCGCTTTTACTGTCGCTGGAAATACGTTTCACTTTTTTAAGGGCAGGTAGATAGATCCACTGGTCATCATCTTTTCCAGCTTTATCATAACTCCAGTTCATAAAAGAAGTATTACGTACATCAGCAGGTGAAACAAAGAACATTATCTTCTTTTCCATATCACCAAATTCTTTTAAGAATTGTTTGATCTCACGCACCCGTTCATCTCCACGGGAATTGATGAGTGACATTGTTAGATCAGCTTCCTGATCTTGCCCGGTTGGGCGGTTATAAACATTTTCGATAATTTTAAGACCTGTGATTTCCTGTGCTGATAAGGTTGCAACCATAATTAATACTGCAATAAAAATAATTGTAAGTTTTTTCATTTTTCCTCCAATTTACATACTTTATTTATTTCTTCGATTAGAACAACTTCCGAATGTTTCGACTTATCGAATCTTCGGAATGTTGATCTACTCTTGCCAAAACAATCAGAATATCAGTAAACTGAATATTCCGATGTTTTTCATATCTTCACTTCTATTTCTTTTTCCGTATTCATCAATTTATTAATGCTCACTCCCATTATAGTAATGAACACCGTTGTTAACAGTAATCTTGCAAGCATAAAGTTCACTCCTAGAAATTGCATTTCAACTAACTCCTGAGGGATTTTTATACAGGCCCAGGCAGAAAGGAATATTACAAGATTGGTATAACTTGCACCTTTTTTTCGAAGTGCTTGTGCTATTGGGAAAGCAACGAATATCGGTCCTGTTGGAATTGCACCCAGAAAAAAAGCAACCGCAATTCCTTTGATACCTGAGCTTTCACCGAGATGAATCATTACGAATTCCTTAGAAACCCATACTGTGAATAATCCCATAAGAATTAGAATTGCCGGAAAGACCATTGCCATTTGTTTGAAATAATCAAAAGATGTTTGTAATATCAATGGTGATTTTTCTGGAATCAATATTGAAGTTAAAATAAATCCCACAATTACCAAGCCCAAAAACAAAAAGCCTTTTTTGCTATTCTTCTTATTCTTTTTCATCATTTGCTCATTCATAATATAACTCCCATCAGGACAGCTATTATCAAGGCAATTCCGAAGCTGAAAAGATTACGATAAATAGCGAATTTCTTTCCCATTGTTTTAATTTCCAATGGCAATGTTACAATTCCTATCATCGTGAGTGTGGTTATAAATGCAGCAACCGAACTAACAGAAGCTCCTTCTGCCAGAAATGATCCAGCCAGTGGAAATGCAAGTAACGAAGGCATATGGATTACGCTTCCAAATAGAGCAATAGTAACAAATCCAATTACACCATTTTCTTGTCCGAAGAATAGAGCGATCTTGTCAGAAAAAAGACCATACATTAAACCGATTAGTAAAATTACAGATAGAATTGAGGGAGCGATTTTTCCTAACGTTTTTAGGGCGATCAGCAATGATTTCTTTGTTTTCTTTTTGTCTTTGATAAATGATATTATCAACAATACTATTACCAATCCGTTTATTGATATTGCAGTTTTCATTATTTATCCTTTTTTCCAAAAAACAAATTGGTTTTATAAAGCAGTAAAAACATTATAGTTACTGTTCCCAAAAAACTGGTGAACATGTTTAAAGAAACCAATGCACCAAGACTTCTGTTTGGCGGGAATACGGAGAACAACAGAACTAAAAATCCGGCAATTACAACTACTGCGTTAAAAATAATTGCTCTGCCCGAATGATGCATTGTTTCCTGCACTGTTTTCTGTTTATCTCCGGTTTCTTTTGCATATATTCTGTATCGTTCTATAAAGTGTACTGCATAATCTATCCCGATACCGATAGCGATACTGGATATAAGGGCTGTAGTGGTGCTGAGTGGAATATTAAGTAGTCCCATTACACCAAAACCGATAATTGCTGTGATAAAGATTGGAACAGAGCCAATTAGACCAGCCCAGAAATTTTTGAACATTAGAGAAAGTAGAATGATAATAATGAAGAATGACATAACTAAACTTTTTATCTGTCCTTCAAGGATGAGATCGGTAAAGATGAGACTCTTGTAGCCGGAACCTGCGTAATTCATACTGATCCCAAGTTTCTCAAAATCTTTTCTGTATTCTTCCACAACTGCGATAGTACTTTTTATTGCTTTGGAATTATCGCTTTTTAATTGGAATGTTATATTTGCTGTTTTGTAATCATAATCTACAACTTTCCACAAATTATCGGGATCACCACTCATTTCATAAAGAAGTAAATATTGAGCATTTAATTCAGTTGATTCAGGGATAGTATCAAACTCTTTTCTATCTTCGTGCATTACCATATTCATTCTTTTAAGATAATCTGAAAGTGAGAAAGTGTTTCCAACAATTTGTAATTTAGAATCAACTTTCTCTTGCATTTCATCCATCAGTTTCAGGACTTCCGGAGATTTCATCATGCCATTTTCATCTGCTTCCAAAATCACATTTAAGGTACTTGTTCCACCAAAATGTTCATTGATAAATGCATCGGTTAATACAATATCGCTATCTTTTTCAAATTTTTCAAGGAAGCTGGAATTTATCCAAACTTTGGTGATTCCAAAAAGAGAAATTGCCACTACAGCAATGGTTAAAAATAGTATAATTGTTTTGTGTTTAATCACACCATTCGCAAATTTATAGGCAAAAGGTGTTTTATTTGAATTTTTATTTTCTTCAACAGGTTTGCGTTTTGTGAAACCAAAGACCAAAATTGCAGCCGGAATGAGTAGTAGTGAAAAGAGCATTGCAGCAGTCACTCCAAAAGCTGTAAATAATCCAAAATATTTTATGGGTAAGACTTCCGAAGTTAGTAGTGATATAAATCCAACAGAAGTTGTTACAGAAGTCATTACAACTGGTTTCCACATTCCTTTCAGCATATCTTCCACAGCTTCTTTTCTGGTTGCATTTGGATTTTTTTGTAGAAAAAGATCGAGATGACTATAAAGATGAATCCCATCAGCAACTCCGATAGCGATAAGCATTACCGGCATCATTGTGGTAACTGCATAAATCGGAATTTTAAAAACAGCCATCAAACCAAATGCCCATACAACACTAAAGAGTACAACAAGAAGTGTAAATATTGAGTTTTTGATACTTTTCATTACGAATAATAACACTATAATAATTACCAAAATTACAATTGGTACCATTTTTTTCATATCTTTTGGTCCAAGATATGCCATTGTTCCTTCCACGATCGGACTGCCTGCAACATAAAGTTTTTCAGGTCCTTCAAAAGATCTTGTTAAATCTAATATCTTACGATAAAATTCCTGCGTGAAAACATCGTCTTTGATCTCTGCGATGATTACAGAAACTGTCTCATCTTCCGAAACTAATCTTCCAAAAACCATATCATTTGTGCGAACATTTTTTTGCAATTCAGACAGCTTTTCCCGAGTTTTGGGAACCCTTTTATAGAATGCTTTTACATCCATTCCCTCTTCTGTTCCGATAATGTTATCAGCTGTATATAAAGATGTTACATCAGATTTTTCGATCTCATCCATTTTTCCTAATGCTTTTGTAATATCCTTGATCTTTTGCAAAGTTCCCGTGTGATAAATATTATCTGTATTTTCGATTGCAATAATTATCCCATCTTTAATATCAAATACTTCTTCCATCTTATCACTGTAAACAAAGGCAGGATGATCTTGTGGCATATATTTATCAAGATCTGTTTCCATTCTGCTATTTTGTGTCATTACTCTAAAAAAAGCAAGTGAGACAATAAGTAATATTACCAAAATCAAGATCGGTTTTTTCAACATTTTACTTAATAATTTTTCCATACTATTCTCTCCCTTAAGTTAGTTTGTATTAACGATTAATTTTTTTATATCATTCCACAGTTGCAACCCTTCACCTTCCAGGTCAAACACCATTCCCGACATTGTCCATTGAATAACTAGAAATCGTAATGAACCAATAATTATTCTGCTAATATTTAATGCATTTTGTTCTGAATGTATCTCATTTATTGCTTGTCCTTGAAGAATCACACTTTTTATTTTTTGCTGTGATTTATTCATCATAATATTTATTGAATTAATAAGAGTTTCATCATTTTGAAAATTAGATTCTGAGAAAATTACTTTTGCAAAATTGTAATTATTATTCAAGATACGAAGATGAGAAAAAAAGAAATTTTCAATTTGTTGAATTGGTTGGTTTTCTTTTTGCATACTTTCAAATGCAGGCTTCATTATTATAGAAAAATATTGGATTATTCCTTTAAGTATTTCCAATTTGTTGTCAAAATGACGATACAGTGCCGGTTCGGTAATACCAATTTCTTTTGATATATTTTTTATTGTAAGGTTTTGTATCCCTTTTTCAGCGATTAATTTTATAGCTGTTTCAATAATTTGCTGTTGTCTTTTACTGAACACAATTATTACCTCCAAATAGCTCACCATGTTAGTGAACACTAACAAAGATAATTTAAAACCCTTTGATGTCAAGATAAAGTTCTAAAACACGCATCCCCCGAAAAAAATCAAACCCCTGGCACCCATAATTGCAATTGCTCTTTTTCTTGATTTTCCGCCTTTCGTTTTCGATAGAATTTCATCTTGTTAAAGCATTGTTGCACCACGTTTGCTAACCGATCGTAGATAAAGCAACTTAACTCTGTGAACTTTTTACGTTCCGTCATCAGATGTTGAAATGCTTCACAAATCAGATATTTCATGGAATCAAAACCGTAAACGATGCTTACTGCCATCCACAAGAGGGTATTCATGTTCTGTAACCTGCGGTATCGTAGTAATTGCATACTTTCCCAGCCGTAATCAGGTTTCACATGTCGATGAACTTCTTCAAATTTCAATCGCAATCGGTAAGCATTCAGTGCAAAATGTATCTGCTCAAATAGTGGCTCTTTACTATCCTTGAAGTTGCACAGTAAGTAGATTAATCCTTCTTGATATATCTCTTTCTTATTCTTACTTTTTAGTTTGGCGATTATCAGTTTGTTGGGGGCTTCATTGATTGAGCAACATGAGAAATGGAGTACTGGAAAACGGTATTTTAATATGACGGATTATAAGAGTCCTGAAAAAAATAGTATCAATGTTAAAGAGTTGGTGAAAAGACAGTTACAATGATGCGAGGGAATTTACACACAGTTATGGACTTGACAAAAAAACTGTGATTCATAAAAAACATTAAAGGAATAATAAGGAATTAATTATGAAATCAAGTGAATTTATTGTAAAACAAATTGCAAATCTAAGTTCAATCACAAAAGCGTGGAAAGTAATGTTACCTACTCTTGAAAAAGTAGCATACAAACATTTTGTGGATAAAGGAGATCCTATAGAAGTTGGTCCTCGGCGACAACGAGAGGACAAATTCTACATAGGAGCAAATATTGTACGTGCCGCATTGAAAACGTATGATAATGGCTCACCTGCTGTACGTAATTGTATAACCAATTTATTTCTCAGAGAGTTTTTGACAGAGAGCAACAAAAGAAAAGAAAAGATAAAAAAGTTTGAAGAAGAATATGGTACATTACCACCATCATTCATAACTCTTTCACCAGGTGGTAATTGTAATCTTCGTTGTAAAGATTGCTATGCTGCAAGTGTTTCCAAAGGACTTCCTTCTCTTTCTTTTGAAGATGTAGAACGAATTCTCAATGAAAAATATGATAAGTGGGGAAGCTGGCTCACGGTTATTTCCGGTGGTGAACCATTTCTCTGGCGAGACGGAGATATAGATATAATTGAGGTGGCAAGGCGTCATCCCGAGCAATATTTTCTCATCTTTACAAATGGTACACTCATTAATAAAGAAACAGCACAAAAATTAGCAGAAGTTGGGAATATAACAACAGCTATTTCTGTTGAAGGTTTTGAAAAAGAAACTGATGCGCGTCGTGGAAAGGGAACCTATAAAAAAATTCTTACTGCCTTTGAAAATCTGCGAAATGCAGGTGTTCCGTTTGGCATCTCCGTTACCGCCATACCCGACAATGCAGAACTTCTTGTCTCGAAAGAAATGATAAAATTCTACTTCGATGAACAGGGAGCAGTTTATGAATGGCTTTTCCAATATATGCCTATTGGAAGAGGTGTGGAAGTTGATCGTCAGGTTTCTCCTGAACTACGAACAAAAATATGGTTTCGAGAACAAGAAATAGTTAGAAAAGATCGTTTATTTATGGCTGATTTCTGGAATGGTGGAACTTACTCTTCCGGCTGTATGGCCGGTGGTCGTGGTAGTCGCGACGGAGGTTATCTCTATATAGACTGGTTAGGTAACATTTATCCTTGTGTTTTTGTTCCCTTCTGGAAGGATAATGTTCATGATCTTAAGAAACAAGGGAAAACACTAACAGATGCTTTA
>JAGGWK010000077.1 GCA_021157525.1 Candidatus Cloacimonadota bacterium
AGGACCAGTAGTAGCTGCTGCCAATTGCGATGTCATAATCGGCAAAGGCAACATTTTGGGTGTCGCTGAGAAATGGCAGGAAGACGTTGTCGTTCACCGGGTCGGTGAGGATGTCATTCATATCTCCCACAACCACCACGTTATCGAAGGGCAGTTGGGAATCGATATAATCTTTCAGCTTGATGCAGGCTTGAGCGCGGCGATCTAGGCTTTCGGGATCTCCAAAGGCTTTGAGATGATTGTTTATCACCACAAAATCCTGGCCAAAGGCAGCGATGTGTACCACGTAGGGGGGCCGCGGAAAGGCATACCAGTCATCCTGAAAAATCTCATAAGGCGACTGAGTAATGGCAACGCGTTGAGTATTTATTAGATAGGCGAGCTCTTGCCAATTGCTACTGGCAGAGCCGGCGCGGAAGCCTTCCCATCCGGGTAATTGGGATTTCAGCAGAGAAAAGTCGTTAAGGCTTTCGATCTCCTGGAGTGCCACCACATCAACATCCAGATTGGCGATAACCTGAGCAGCATAGGCTACGGTGGTCTGGTCATGAATGGGAAAGTGCTCCAGGTTCCAGGTCATTATTTCCAGGGTAGAGTCAGTGCCAAAAAAGAGGTCGTTCAGGCCGCCGGGTGTCACGTTTGGTTCGTTTACCGAATTACCGCTTCCACAGGCAACCAGCAGCAATGTAATGGCAAAAAGGGTAAAATATCGTATCATTTTCTCTCCCGTTTTTCTATCAGTTGCGCAGCGCAGAGCAGATCATCCACCACGAAGTGAGGTTTATACTGCCAGGATGCACGCTTTTGCATCCAGCATTGTTCACCGTATCCGGTACGTACCAAAATGGTAGTGAGCCCGGCTTTGCGTCCAAATATGATGTCACTCTCTTTGTCCCCTATCATGTACGATGAAGAAATGCGGAAGTGATATTGTTGCAAGGCTTTTTTAAACATTCCCAGTCCCGGTTTCCGGTCTTCGTGGACAACGTTCCACGGTGCTGCCACCCCCCGGTGGTGATAGGGTGAAAAGAACACATCGGTGAGATAAGCTCCCTGTGCGGCCAGATCGGCATGCATCCGTGCATGAATAGCTTCCATATCCTGGAGGGTATAATAGCCTCGGGCGATACCGGACTGGTTGGTGACAACATAGACATCCATTTCCAGAGAATTGAGTAACTTGATGGCAGAGGCGGAAAAGGGAAAAAGGTGAAAGTCTTCCGGCTTGCTGATGTAGCCTTGTTTGTCTTCATTCAGGGTGCCGTCGCGATCGATAAAAACTGCGGATTTCATGGTGTCTCCATATTATTTGTGATCGGTGGTTTCAAACTTGAGGTCATCGGGAAGCACGATGTTGAAAAGCTGGAATTTGTAGTTCCAATACTCTCCCTGCTGAGTGTAGCGAAAGATAATTTTCCAGCAATGCAAATCCCGGGTAAGGGTGACATTATGGGAGACGATATCCTTTTCCCGCAAGTTGATGTAGTTATCGTACTGCACACTCCAGTTCCGGGTGATTTTGGCAGAGAAGGCCATGCGCAAATCACTGGTGTAGGAGTGATTTTCGTAGGAAATGTCGTCGGTTTTGTAGGAGTGTGTAAAGCTGAGATTCCAATTTTTCTTGGATGTCTGCAGAGCTTCCAGGTCTGCCAATGTGGTGATGGTGCGATCTTCCTCTGTTGCCAGTGAATCCTGCTCCAGAAAGCGATTTGATACGAAACGGTTTTTTCGCTGAGGGAAATAGTCAAAATAGGATGCATCCCCGCCCAGCGTCAGTTTGGATGACAGATTGAAGCGCCATCTGTCCACGCCATAATCGCCGTAACTGAAAATGCGGTGGAGGCTGATATGATGGGGATCCTGCACGATGGAGCCGCTGGGAGAAACGCTGAGAGATACGGGACCGGCCTTTATTCCGTTGGGATTGAAATCGAGGCTATGAGACAGGGAAGAGAGCTTGTCTCCTTCCCGCTCAAAATCGTAATTACAGGTGGAAGTGATGGTGAAAAAATTGTTGAGCTTCCGTTCTTTCAATTTTCCCCATTCATTCAATTTTACCTGCCATTTATTTACCAGAGTAATGGCCACTTTTCGCTGACGTCCGGAAGCATTTACCCCTATCCCGCTGAAGGAGTAGTAATCCCGATTATCGGTGAAATCGGGTTTGTAGGTAAAGCTGATGGATGGGGACAAGATGTGACGCACAGCCTTGAGGTACCAGTTGTTTATCTTCCGTAAGCCATAGAGAGAAAAGGAGATGCGACTGGATGTATTGTAATCCATAGCCCGCACCCATTTTTTGTCGTTTTTATCTCTGTCAAACCACGCTTCTTTACCCGATAGACTTTGGGTAAGATTAAGCCACCCCTTTACTTTGTAACTGTATCGCAGGCCGGCAGAGTGCAATATCCCGGCATTATGCTGGTTTACCCACACGCCGGATGAATCTTGGGTGGTTTCGAAAAATACATCCTGCCAGGTGGCGTGAGGCTGGTTGATATCTCCCACATGAACCCCTTTGAAGCTGTATGAACAGGAGAAGTTTTTCCACCATGCATCCTCGGGAATCTCATCGTCTTTTTTCATAAAGAGTTCGTAAATCGGCTTGGATGACATGGTGTAGGAGATGGAGGGCAGGGTGATATCTTTGCGATCGTTCTCCAGGTCATCCACATAGGTGGCATACACGCTGAGACGACTTCCCAAAAAAGGCGTTTTGAAAGACATGGATGAGGTCACTTTTTCCTTCAGACGGTCATCGATATTTTCATCACCCTGGAAAATCTGTTTGCTACTCACAAAGTTCAGGTCGGCATCAAAGCTGGTGTTGTTGGTAAAGTTATGTCTGTGTCGGGCTACGATATTCCAGTCGTAAATACTGTGTTGTGGCGTGATCCGGGTTTTGCGCAGGTACGAATTGAATTTGCCATTGAAGACATAGCGTTTGATATAGCGGTTTACAAAACCCAGTTTCCATCCGGTTTTTTCATAATAATCCAGAGAAAGGGTCGTATCGTAAAAGTCTTTCCATGCATAATAGACGGCGATGTTTTCGACGAATTTTCCATCATTTTTATTGTACCCTGGGGACGGTACAAGAATGCCGGAATTGCGGCCTCGTTTGATGCTGAAGGTACCGAAGGGGAAGGCCATAACAGGGAAGTCGTTTACATAGAAAAAGAGGGGTTTGGCTACGATTTTATCTTTCTGGTAGAGTCGTAGTTTCCAGGTTTTTATATACCAATGGGGATGGGGAGCGTCGCAGGTGGTAAAGATGCCGTTATCGATATCGAAGACTTTATCATCCACTTTCCGTATTTCCTCACCATAATAAAAGCCCTTTTCAAACTGGCTGGCTCCGGCACGAACCAGGCCCCATTTGGTGTTCAGATCGAAGAATATCTCTTCACCGATAAGATTTTGCGCACTGTCTTTCAGCAGAGATTGGCCTTTGGTAAAGGCCTGTTCCCGCTTTATATCCACTACTATGGTATCGGCGGTGATGGTGGATGTGTGATAGGTAACGGTGGCATCACCGGCTAAGACAATGCGGTTTACATCCAAGCCATAATAGATGCTGTCGGCAGCATAAAAAAGTGAGTCCAGCGCTGATGAGGTTTGCAGGGAATCGGCGATCGCTACTTCGGGCACAGAAATGCGGGCATCCTCGGCAAAAAGAGGAAGCCCCAAAATGCAAATGGCCGCCAGCAGCAACCACCATCCATCTGTGCAGAGGAACGCTTTTTTCATAATCGGCATTTTTTTTGCCTGTTACAATTGTGTCAAGCAAGCAGATACCTGCTGACGCAGATTATCCCTGTGCCAAAAAATCACGGGGAAATGACTGCCCTGGCGGGAGAACTTTTTCTTTACAGATACCGCTCCATGAAAAGCCTGTGTTGCAAAAATCAGAGTGAGGATTGTATGCCCGAGTACTTTGTTATCGGTTCGTTGATATTTTTTGTTTCTGCGCTGTTGCAGGGGCTTACCGGCCAAGGTTTTGGAAGTACCGCATGAAACGTCTTTCCCTTTTTCTTCTGGCTCTTTCCCTACTGGCAGGATGCAGTAAAGCACCCCTTCCCAGTTGGCACGAGTCTCCGCAGAAACAGCGCATCCTGGATTTTGTAGGTACGGTTTCAAACCCCGCATCTAATGGTTTTGTTCCCCAATCCCAACGCATCGCCGTGTTTGATCTGGATGGAACCCTGGCCAGCGAAAAGCCCAATTACAGCAATTATCTCTTCCTTACCAGTTTTGTACAGGAGGCTGCATCCCGCCACCCGCAGATGAAAACAGTACAGCCCTTTGCCGCCATCCTTGATAACGATACCAACTACCTGCGCAGTCACTATACCGACATTTATACTCAGGTGTTTGCCGACAGCTCGCTGCAAGCCTATCATCGCTATGCGGATGCCTTTCTGCACACGCCCCATCCGCTTTTTAAGCAGCCCTTTTACTTAACCTATTACCAGCCCATGGCTGAGCTCATCCAGTTGCTTCAGCAGCATCAGTTCAAGGTTTTTATCTGCTCTGGCTCGCAGCAGGAATTTGTGCGCCGCTTTGGTGCCTTGGCCTTTGGGCTGCCACCCCAGCAATGCATCGGCTCTACCATGCAGTGGGATTATCACAATGGCCGCTACACACGCACCAACCAACTGCTGCGACTGAACGACCATGCCGGTAAATGCCAGGGCATCCTCGATCGTATCGGAACCACCCCTATTTTGTGCGTGGGCAATTCCACCGGCGATGCCGCCATGCTTGGCCTCACCGACTCAAGCCCTCTTCCCCACCTCAATATGATACTTATCCACGACGATGCAGTGCGGGAATTTGCCTACAAAAAGCCAGCCCTGGAAGAGCTGGCGACGCAGCACAACTGGCTGCAAATTTCTATGAAAAAACAGTTTAAGCAGGTATTCAGCTCGCAATAGCTTTACCTTTTTTTATCACCGATTCTATTGGGGCCCGTTCCGGGTTGTGATGGCGTTTTCATGACCAATCCGTGAAGACGCCCTACATGGGCGTCTTCACAATGTAAAATGTAAAATGGGGGAAAACGTCTTCAGAGGAGCCGGTCGGGCGTCTGGTGAACATTTTAGACCTTCGCAATGTTTGAGCAAATGCGAAACCTTGCGAATGGTTGAAACATACTGACGAAAACCATATCTTTTCGACCATTTCTCTCGTCTCTCTGAGAAATTCTTACAGAGGCCTTTCTCGACGAAGAGCAACATTATATGAAATAGTGCCCATCCTTCGTCGTATGGCTTTGTAGATTCATCCTCAGAAAGACGGTTTTCGGATATTCTGGTTTCCAAGCCTGATGCACATTTCACCCTTCGTCTCCGCTCA
>JAGGWK010000024.1 GCA_021157525.1 Candidatus Cloacimonadota bacterium
ATACATCAAGGTGCCAGAATTTTGCTACTCCACCTGACTTTGTAATTTCATCAGCTAACTCTTGTCCTTCTTTATCAAGAACATCAGTTATGGCAACTTTTGCACCTTCTTTTGCTAATAAAAGACATGTTTCGCGTCCGATTCCTAATGCGCCACCAGTTACGACAACGACTTTTTTTTCTACTCTTTTCATGATTTTTCTCCTTTTTATTTATTCGCTTTTTATAGTGGGTTTGCTCCACTTTCTTATTTTATGTGTATTTCTTACAATTGCCCTGTAACGGTTTGAATATGGGCCGGTTGGCATTTCAATGCTCCAATTTTTCAGTTTACTACTGTGTTTATTTATTGTTACAGTCTTCATTTTTAGCACTATCTGCCAAATGAGCTATATTTTTGTTACAACCAGGCATAACGATCACCTTTGTGATGCCGTCTTTTTTCAGCGCTTCTGCAATATCGTTCATCTTGTTGATGGCACCAACACCGGAGTAATCAAGGGTAGCTGTTCTCAACTCAAACACTTTGTAGATGTCTGCTTCCTGTCTCATCGATTCCTCCTATTCGATATTTTACTATCGATATGGAGTTATCAGATTTATGGGGAATTTCCCGTCAAGTTGTTTTTCGATATTTATCTATCGATTGATGATAAAGGATTGCCCTGTATGGAAATAAATTTTCATATTACGAACGCAGCCGGGCGAAGTCCCGGGATTCACAGAGATTCTTCAACTCAGAAACGGTAGGACGTTCCAAATAGAGCTCGGTAAATCCGGAACCAATTTCCGTGAGATAGTGCGCATCGGAATTACGGATGCAGAGGCAGTTTTTTATTTCCGGATGCAGCTTTTTCAACTGCTCAATGTCGCCCTTTGCCGTGATGCCCACAGCGGAAATAGGGGGATACTCAGGCAAAAAGCCCAGCTGGGCCAACACGCTGAACGTCATGGCATCCACATGGGCGGGAAATCCAAAGCCATTGTGAGCTGCAATCTGTTCCAGCACCTCATCAAAACTCCATTTTGAAGAGTTGATCAGAGCTCGGGATTCAAAACGGATAATGGTTTCATCGGATGAAATCACCACCTGGTCACCAAAAAAATCGGGATCGTTTTCCACGGGCAAAAGAGAATCATACAGCAGAGTATCAAAGCGGGATGCATCCTGCCAGCTATCGAAAAGCCCGATGATATGGATTTCTTCTATGGATTGCACTTCAACCCCATACCAGTAAATCAGTCCATATTGCCTGGCCACCTGTGCATAGGCTTGGGAATTTGCCATGGAATTGTGATCGGTAATGGCCACGATATCCAGTCCTTGTTCTTTTGCGCGGGTCATCACCGCGGCAGGTGCCATTTCCAATCCACCGCAGGGTGACAGCACCGTGTGGATGTGTAAATCGGCTTTATACCAGCGCATGGCGATATCAGGAATTGAGCAGGTTGTACAGAATTCCCGAAATAGTGAAGGTCTCCCTGGCGCTGGAGATGAGGCAGATTTTTTCTTCGTTTGCCTTTTGGATAACAGCCTCTGCCGGCAGGATGCCTTTGGCAAAGATGATTGCGCTGATACCAGCCAGGGATGCCACAGCCACCACATTGAGGTGACGCATGATGGTAATCCACACATCCCCTTCCCGTGCATTTCCCATCACATCACTCAACAGATCAGACACGTAACCGCCGTTTATTTCTATTTCCTCAGGCATCTCAAAAGAGGTAATCACCTTGCCCTCGATGAGAGATACCAGTTGCTCAAGCTTCATCTTCATTATTCACCTCGATTCGTTTCTTTTAATCTTCGCATGCGAACGATGCAGTCATCCAACTCCGCTTTACCGGCCACAATATCTTCGGCCAGAGCACTGCATGATGGACATCCACAGGCACAGCAATCCAGTCCCGGAAGTTTCTCCAGAATCTCATTGATCTGTTTCATCTTCGTCAGAGCATTTTTGATATTGTCGTCCAATGCCATAATGGGACGTGGTTCCAGAGGAATCACGTTAAAGCGATCTTGTCGGTAGAGGTCTATAAACAGTTGGTCATGGAAGTCTTTGTGTGTGGCATTGCGCATCAGGTGTCGTATGCGGGAGATTGCCACGAAGGGATTTTCCACATTCAAAACACCCCCCACGCACCCATTTGCGCAACTGTTCAGCACGATATAATCATACACGCCCAATTGATTGTTTTCGATATTATGCAAAATATCGATCACATTATGCACGCCACTGACATCCATGGTTCGTATGGAGCCGTCGTTCACCTCTTCGGCTTCCACGCCGGATATAGCCCAGCTCAAGCCTTTGGGATAGACTTCCATGGGTGTGGTATCGGCCTGGATTTCCTTGATATTGGCCATGACATACTGATAGACATCGCCGATGGAAATGGCGCCGTCTTCCAGATGCACATAGGTTCCTTCCGGCTGATGCACGGCCGTTACTTGAGATACGCAGGGAACGATGAGGAAAATACCCACCTCAGAGGAATCCAGCTTTTGCTCGCTGCAAATCTTGTTGCGAAAATACGTTGCCAGCACACTCATGGGAGCTTCGATATGCAATAAATTGGGCAGAAGAGAAGGAAAACGCACCTGAATCAATCGCACAATGCTGGGGCAATTGCTGGAAAGAATCGGCTTGATATGAGGATGATTGCTGACATATTCTCGAATCATCAGGCCCATCATCTCTGTTACCATCGCCTCTGATGCCACAGCATCAAACCCCATATGGAGTAAACCCCGTTTTGCTGTTTCATAACTGATGCCATCGCCGAATTGCCCGGCAAAGGAGGTGGAAATTATCGCCAGTTTATAGGCGAATTTGCCGATTACCTGCAAATCGTCAGCGTAGGTCTCTATCGCTCCAAAGGAACATGCTGCCACACATTTACCGCAATCGATACATCGGGATGCATCCAGCTCCACCACTTTATTGCGCAATCGTAGCGCTTCGGTGGGACACACCCGCACACACTTTGTGCATCCGGTACACTTTTCAGGAATAAGTTTTATCGCATGGAAATAGGTTTTTTTGCTCATTTTCTACTCATAAAAAATTATTATTTCAAGAACCGTATGGCCACCTTTGGTGCTCTCGATAAAGAGGGCATCAGTATTTTTTTTGATATTGGGAAGCCCAAGACCAGCGCCAAAACCCATCTCCCGCACATAATCGGTCGCGGTAGAATAGCCAGGCACCATACATTGCTCGATATCGTCGATCCCCGGCCCCGTATCGGTAACGATAATCTGGATGAGATCAGGGAAGATGTTGGCATGAATTAAACCACCCTCTGCATGAGCCGTTACGTTTATCTCCGCTTCATAGCACGCAATCGCCACCCGGCGCAACACCGCCGAATCCACACCGATCTTCTTCAGTGCCAGCTTGATATCTCCCGAAGCTTTGCCGGCATTTACAAAGTCATGCTGACCTATCGAGTAATCCATTGTTATTACCGGTTGGGGCTTGGTCTGGCGAAACCTGTTCGCCCGGTTTTCCATCCCCTCCCGTGTGTACCAATAACGACTCATCCTAGATTTTGCAACTTCTCAGGCCTGCATTGAACAACAGCCCACTGGATTTGTACAGTGTGAAGGGCGTAGATATCAAGGGTAATTCCCGCTCCTCTGCCATTTCCACAATATCCTTTGGCGGTATTTTACCCCGTACAAAAACGATTCCAAACAGGTCGATCATGTCTGAAAGTCTGATGATTTGGGGATTTGTCAAACCAGTCAGCAACAACGTCTGCTCCTTGGTACAGTGCAAAATATCGCTGATGAGATCGGAACCAAAGGCGCAGCTTACATCCTGATCCAGATCAACATTCTCATGCAACAACTGTCCTTCCAGTAGCTCGAGAATTTCGCGTATCTTCATTACTCCATCCTTCTCTATTTTATACTCATTTCTCACGTAAAAAACTCACGCAGAAATCCCCGAACCTTCTGTGGCGGTCAAGGAAAAATCTCCCCATCCATCTCCCTTCACTCGCTTTTCAGAAGGTAGGATGCAAGGAGCACATAGCCGCTTCCTGCCATTATTCAGGGATGCATTCAGCAGCAGTGACACAGCTTTTTCTGGCCTTACGGCGCTTATCCACAAATATCTGAGGTGCAGATTCCGGAAACTGCCTTTTTCATTTCGCTATCATATCAGGCACCTCATATCTCCGGGATAACTCAGACAATGTCTGCTCTCATCTCACGGCTTTTAATATGATACTGACTTTAAATTCGGACGAATACTGCTTGCGCATCTTTATACTCCTCTTCATTTTTTTCTCTGAAAATTTCTCTAAAGAATCCCAATATAAATAATGAAAATTCGCTTTTCATTATTCCACCCCTCTGCCCCACCTCAGGCGGGGCATCACCCCTGAAAATCAGGGGAGAGTATGTGGAAACCTCGCGGCAAGCCGCGAGGAATCTTTTGAGTGAAAAGGAAAAAATCGAGAAAAGCGCTTTCTTCTCATTCTTATCCTTATACAATTGTCCGAATTTTGGGTAACATTATACCTGGCGCGTAAATCTGTTACGGAAAGCTTATTTCAATAGCAGGCATTTCCTGGTCTGGACGTCTGCGCCGTTTACCCGCAGGCGATAAAAGTACACGCCGGAGCTCACGGGGTTGTCGTCTGCATCGCGTCCATTCCACACTACTGATGTTGCTGTGCCAGGTTGCAATCCAAAACTGCGAACCCGCTGACCACGGGCATTATAGAGATCAAGAGAAGCGCTGCTGGCATCCTGCGGAATGCTGCAGGCGATGGTGGTGGTGGGGTTGAAAGGATTGGGATAATTGGCAGACACTGTGGCAACGGTGACAGGTACGATATGGCCGGCTGCGCTGTTTTCATAGATCTGCGGAAAATAGATGTTGTCGATCCATGCACAGTCATCACCTATCGAGAGACCGCCATCTTTGAAATAGCGCCACATAAAGGTGTGTTGGCCTGCCGGGACGTCGAAGCACACTTCCGCCCAATCCAGCTCGCCGCTCCATTCTCCAATTATCTGGGCATCGATGTAAAAACGCAGTTTGTCGTAGGTTTCTTCAGAAGAAACTTTCCGCTGGAACCGAATGGTTCCCGCCTCAATCACATTCACGGAGAGGATAAGATCGGAAAATTCAAGATCGTTCACATCGCCGGATTGAGCAGAAAAGCTGCCCTGGTAGCCATCGGCACTCACCATCCAATCCGCTGCACCATCAAAAGCCCAGGGATAATTACTGAAATCCCCTGTATTAAAATCTTCCACAATGCTGTTTACATCGAGGTTTATGGCCGCATCAAAGACAAAGCCCATATCACCGGAAACAGATATCTGCAACGGAGCATTATAGTTGAATGGTACATTTTGCGCAGCCTGAAGAATGAAGCTCAGGTCAACGGTTCCGTTTGCCTCCAGTTCATCGACCGTAGTAGAACCCTGGATGATGCTGAGAAAGCCGTCATCGGTACTGAGTATCGCATCCAGATTTGATACATCGGCACCGCCGCTGTTTTGCAACGTAACCAGCATCTGAGCTGATTCACCGGCATCCAGCCTGCCATTCTGGTTGTCCACTATGGTAATGCTGGCAACTGCGGGAATGGCGTTGTAAGCCACGAAGGATTGTGGCACATCGTACAGCGCTTCGTCACAGCTCACCTGGATGGAGGTGACGATAAGGTGATCGTCCGGGACATCCTGGGCTATGGTAAAACCAAAGATGTCACTGGCGGTGATGACTTGATTTTGGGTCATGGTGCCGATTGCCTCGGTACCATCGGTGATGGTGATGTAGTCATCATCGCTGAAAAGGGCGAGTGAAAGGTTGTGAACATCCCCCTGGCTGAGGTTGGTAAGAGTGAAACCCAGGATGGCAGATTCGCCGAATTCCAGCAGATCATCATCACCGGAAGCGATGGTATAATCGGAAAGTGACACATAAAAGTCATCCGGGATCACTTCCACGTCAAAGCTCTGGGTGAGGCAATTGTAGCCATATACCGTGAGCTGTGCCATCCCTGGCTGAGAAAAGGGCTGGCTCAAAGTGATGGTTGCATTCCCCATATCGTCTGTGGTGCCAACGCCAAATATCTCGTTATCAAACAGCAGAGTGCATACCAGGTTTTCTGCGGGAGCACCGCCGGAGGTTATGTTCACTTCGTATTCTGCGGCATTGATGGCAATGGTGGGGTCTGCGGTAACGTCGATGGCGATTGGTTCATCCGTCCAGATAGGAAGAAGTGGATCCCCCAAAACATTGCAATCGTAGAAACACCAGCGCAGAGCACCTTCTTCCCATTGCCCGGGAGCGGTAACCCAGGGAGCGGTATCGATGCGGGATTCCATGTGAGTAGCTCCTACGCGGTTTGTTTTGTCGGTGTACAGGGCATCGCAAAATTCCCGGTTCAGGTGAGCTGACGGGCCTTCGGTTTGCCCTTCGTTAAACCATCCATAGCGGGAATTACCGATGTAAACCGAGGCGAAGGTTTCCAGATATACCATTTTTTCACCGATGCAGTCGTTGTTATCAAAAGAACCGCTGATGCATCCATGGGAATAAACCAGAGGATTGAGATGATCGACACCATTTACCGATGCGAAATTGCTTACCGTGATGTCACTGCTGTTCATGCGCATGTTGTAGTTTGAATTTGAGTGGCCTGCGTGGTAGATAAAGGAGTGGCCATTATTGATTTCGGTGATAAGCTGATACCCGCTCCATTGGCCCATGTCTCTGTCGTAAAAAGTGGTTATGTCGTGGTTTGCCGGGATGCCATCGGTGGTGTAGCCGTTGTCATCATGATAACCGATGAGCAGGTCCAGGTAGTCAGCACCCCAGGTAAGGGGATCGTTATACATATTTTCTCCCACCAGCAGTGGGTCGCGCAATTCTCCCAGCACAGGGGCATTCTGGTAGATGAGAATTTTGTTCATCACATTGGCCATTTCGGCGGTATTAGAAACCGAGATGCGCCCTACCGCAACTTCCGGCAGAAGATCATCTTCGCCAATCTCCCCCCACAAACCATCACCATCGGTGTCCCACGTGCCGTCCAGACCTGAATAATACAGGTCGGATGGGATGTTGTCGTCTTCATACACCGATGAAGATTGCACGGTGCAGTAAAATCCCCGATAGGGAATATGCTCCACATCACCAGCTAAAACAACGTAAGAAATGCTGTTATTCTGATATTCCTGGATAATATAATTCCGCAACTTTTCTGCATCATCCTGCCCTGGCTGACCATTTACACAGGCGCTCAGCGTAACGGCTTGAACCCGCAAACCCTGCAGAGCATAGTGCTCAGCCAGTTGTTCCGCCTCTGCCAAAAAAATCGGCGGGCACACGATGAGAGCGTCATATTCCCCTACTCTGGATGCAGGAGCGTTGTAGTTGTGCAGCATGGAAGGATTCTGGCTAAGCTTCTCCACCCGCTTGATAGTGGTGGGAGAGTCTTTTAAGAAATCCAGAGCTTGGGAAGCCCTGGCCGAAGATGCTGTATGGATGCGAACAGTGACATCCTGAAAATAGCTTATTTGCCGGGAAGCCGGATTGTAGAGCACCGGGGTGAAACTGCAAAAGCCAAAGCCATAGCCTTGCATAAACTGAGTGGTAAGGGCTCCCTGCATTTTGCCGGGGTAGCTGCTTCTGCTGTACACCTCTTCATTTTTGAAAAAGGCGTTGCTGGTGGTTCCTATGGGCAAAGAAGGCTGTGCAGGAGATAGGAGAAATTCGCCGGAGATGGTCTGCATCCTGCCGGGGAAAATTTCTATAGAAACCGCTTCTTCGCCGGGAGGAAGCAAAAGGGATACTGCACGGTACGGCAGAGTGGGTTCGCCGATAACTCCTGTCAACATGGTTTGCGCAAAGTCCACGGTGGCATAGCCTTCGGATCGCTGGATTTGCGGATTTGTAAAGTGATAGGAATGCTCGATGACGGTTGCACCGAGGATTGAACAGAGTAGCACCAAAAAAACTAAACTTACATATTTCATATGGAACTCCTTTTTTATATCTGGATGCAAGTATGAGACCAAAACATCCGGGATTTACCTACACGAGAAAGATCGCCTTTTTCAGTTGGCTCTGTTGTGACCAGAAAGCGATGACATTGGTGCTAGTGGTTCATATTAAAGGGAGTGGTGATAGTACCGCCTGCATCGGGGGCTGATCTTGCACAAACGATGAAAAGAAATGGCTGTTTTTCATGCTATCCTCTATTGATTAAAAAGGTGATATAGATGCCGTAGAGTATCAAAAAGCTGATGCCTTCAAGACGATTGAGGTGCTTTTTCTTCCCGGTAAGAAAGGTAATGTACATGATGAGGGTGATGAGAATAAGGAAGATAAAGTCATAATTGAGCATCACATCGTAATTAATGGGATTGATTACCGATGTTAAGCCCAACACCATCAGGATATTAAAGAGATTTGAGCCGATCACGTTTCCCACCGCCAGATCGCCGCGCTTTTTCGTTACAGCTACTACCGAGGTCACTAATTCCGGGAGAGATGTGCCCAGAGCAACAACGGTGAGGCCGATGAATTTTTCGCTTACATGCAGCATCCTGCCGATGTTAATGGCGTTGTACACCACCATATTGCCACCCAGGAACAGTCCCAGGCATCCCAGAATGATGAGCCACACTGCTTTTGTGCTCTTCATCTCATGGATGTCCACTTCCACAAAAGCCGTCTCTTTAGACATCAGAACCACATAGACCAGGAAACCGAAGAGAGCGGCCACCAGAAAAAGTCCTTCTACCCGGGAAAGAACGTGTCCTGCAAAGCCGAAATTGTTGGCCATCCCAAATACTGCCAGACAGCCGATGAGAATGAAGGGAATCTCTTTACGTACAGTATTTCGCTTGATCTCCAGTGGTGCCATGATGGCCGCAAAGCCCAATACCACAAGGGTGTTAAAAATGTTACTGCCCAGCACATTACCAAAACACATTTCATGGTGGCCATTGACGCTGGAAACGACGTTTACGATAAGCTCCGGTGCCGATGTACCAAAGGCCACGATGGTGAGGCCAATAGCGATATCGGGAACCTTGAGGGTGTGAGCCAGAGCAGACGCTCCTTCGATGAGATAATTTGCGCTTTTTATCAATACATAAAATCCCAAGGCTAAAATAACCACTGATAATGCGACCATCAGGCCAATTAATGATGTTACCATATATTCCTAGATATCTATTATTCTGGTTGGCTCATCCTGAGATGAGACCACTATACGACAATTGTGTTTGGCATCCTGCAAATACTGCTTCATAGTGTCATGTGCAAGTTCCGGCATATTATTAATCTCACTGAGATGCGCCAGAATGATGGTTTGCAGATCGTCATGAATAATCTTCCGAACCACTTCCACAGCCTGATTGTTTGATAAATGGCCATGACGACTTTTAACCCGCTGTTTCAGCTCCCAGGGGTAGGGCCCTTCCAGCAGCAGCTTTTCGTCATGGTTACTTTCCAGGATGAGAGTGTTTACACCTTTCATCTTTTGCAACATCAGTCGTGAACTGAATCCCAAGTCGGTGGCGAGTCCCAGCTTTTTATCACTGTTCTGCTGCTGAAAGGTGAAATTGCAGCAATCCACATCGTGAGATGCAACAAAGGGATCAACGTCGATATCGCCGATGGAAAAGGATTTTCCCGATTGGTAATAGACCACTCCTTCCGGCAGCTTTCCCAGCCGATCTTCCATACTCAAATGGGTGGTACGCATGATGTAGAGGGGAATTTTGAGTTTGCGACACACTACGCCAGCACCCTTTATGTGGTCGCCGTGTTCGTGGCTGATGATGAGTCCACAGACCTTTTCCTTATGGAGATGCAGCTGCTCCATAGCGTTGAATATGCGTTTGCCACTGAGCCCTGCATCTACCAGGATGGAAGTGTTTTCGGTACGTATAAGGGTACAATTACCCTTGCTTCCGCTGGCCAGTACTGCTGTTTGAAACATGACTACTTTATGTAATAGTACCGCTGATTCAGACGGTCAAACTCAGACCATTCGGCATCTGCAGAAACGCTTCCCTGCATCACCTGCTTCACCCCGATGGTCTGGGCATCCATATTATCGGCATGATGCAAAACCACCGCTTCCAGGGTTTGGGGCAAACGTGCCGAAGCTTTTTCATATTCCCCATGGTGAGCCAGAATAAGGTGTCGTAGTTTCATCAAGAGATTTGCCGGAAAATTATCTATTTGGGATGCATGTTTGCACACTATTTCATCTCCCAGAGGAATGTGCCCCACCAGGCGACCGATAGGTGTAAAGTCTATGGCACTGCGAATACTGTACTCATATACCTTCCCTGCATCATGCAAAATGGCACCGGTAATCAGCAGATCACGATCCACATTGTATTGATTGGCGGCAAATTCACACAGCGATGTTACCGCCATAGTGTGTTCCAGTAATCCGCCAATGTAGTTGTGGTGCCATGTTTTCGCAGCAGGTGCCTGGGCAAACCTGGTGAAAAATTCTTTGTCTTCAAAGATGTGGAGAAGCAGTTGCTTAAGGTGGGATTCTTTGATGCTTTCGATATAGCCAAAAAGCCGCTCACACATGGCATTCACATCCTTGGTGGTGGCCATGATGTAGTCGCTGAGATCATACTCGCCATCATTGAGTAAGCGCACTTTGTTTACCGTTATCTGCATCTGTTCGCGATAACTGATGACGATACCCTTTATCATGATCACATCGCCTTCTTTAAATTTATCAGAAATCTGCTTGGCATTGTTCCACACATTGGCAGATACCGTACCGGTTTTATCGGCCAGTTTCAGGCGCAGATAAAAATCCTTCGAGCCTTCCCGTAATTCCTTTTGTCCTACCAGAAACGTGCTGATCACTTCCTGGTTCATAAAGTTCCCTAAGTCTTGAACGTAAATTTTGATATCCATACTTCCCTTCTATTGTGTTACGTAAATCATATTGGTATATATCCAGCCTCTGCCGTTTTTGGTAATCTCCAGTCGGTAGTTTCCCGGATGCGTAATATCGAAATATCCTTTTTCTTTATACACTTTTTGCAGCCGTTTCCCGTTGCAGTGTAATTTCACTTTCGCAGTCTTTGGCAACCTGAAATAAAATTTCAACCCTGGAGAGAAGGGGATTTCTTCCCCGAAAATCGCCTCGGACTGCTCATTGTGGATGCCAGCATAAAAATTGTATGGATAGCCTGCTTTGTAGTTGGCAATATAACTGTTCCCCCCCTTAATCGCTGCCATAATAGAGTCTTGGTTTACCGGTGTTCCGGCAGGTATAAGGACGTTTGTACGAATGGTGTTAAACAGTGCCCTATGGGTGAGGAAGCGTATTTTTATCCCCAGCAGTTTATACTCCTGGGTATGGGCGTCCACACTGCCGATGGCGGCTTTGCGGCCACCAGCCAGATTCATCTCATCCCACCACCGAATGCCTTTGCGGTAGGGATTATCGATGAGTAGCGACGGGAAGAGCACGTAAAAGAGGCCATTCATTCTGGGCTTCACTTTGGCTATCCAGGATGAGAGGTAATTCCATATTTCCAGGCCGTCGAAATCTTGTAAATCGGTGTGAGTCCAAGTGTATTTTCTAAATTTTCTTGAGCGCCGATATTCAAAGGGATGGGCCACAAAGCCGGTGGCTCCTGCTTCTTTGTAGAATGTTACATAGGATGCAGCCGGTTGATTCTTTATAATCTCCTTGGCACCAAAAACCAAGTAGTGATTATTGAACTGGGGATCGTTTATCTCCACCCCCACAATCGGCACCAGATCCCCACAATCCAGTTTTTTCACGTCAGCTGCTGCGTCCATATTCATGTGATCGGTGATGGCGATGTAATCCAGCCGGGCTTTCCGGGCATCTTTTATGATGGATGCCACAGGAGTATTGCTATCGAAGGAGTGAAGGCTATGCATGTGGATGCATCCCGTAAGCTCCTGAAACGTGCGTTGGAAAATCTTTCGTTCTTTCATTGTTTCAAAACCAGTCCTTTGGTGATAACCGGCGGGTAGCCAGATGCCTGTACCTTGAAGAAATAGACTCCTGAAGCAACAGCCTTACCCTGGCTGTCGGTGCAATTCCAGTCTATGGAGCTGCGAGCTTGGGAATCGGAAATATGCCAGTTGCGCACCCTCTGGCCTTTTACATTATATACCGTTATTGCCATGCCGGACGGTGCAGCGGGCAGAGCATAGTTGATACGTACCCCCATCGTAGATAGAACGGGATTGCTGCTGAGACTCACATACATCCCCGGCTGATGAACCGGAGAACCGCTACTCACCTGTACCTCTTCCAGATCTTGATGAGCGATGCTACCGGTAAGGAAAATTCGATGGTCATCATCGTTTTGCATCCAGTAAATATAGCGTATCCGATCAGTATCCTGGCCCAGTGGTGTGCAGCAATTTGAAAGGACAAAATTAGCAGTGAAGACCTCGGTGGAATCGTGACTGAGATGAACCGGCGCTTCCAGAACCATGGAGTGAAATATATCTCCATAGAGTTCAACCGGTGCAGAAGCAGAGGTGTCCTGCTCGGCAATGGCCATATAAAATGTGCAATTCCCCAGATAGTCACTCATCACGTAGGCATGGGTATTTTGCAGAGTGACGTGTATGATGACACGATCTGTAGTGGGATTGTATTGGCCGGTGGCGCCAGCGTCTGACACAAAGGTTGTGGCGTTGTTGATGAGGTTTTCCTGATAAGAAATCAGAGAGTCACTGAAGAAGGGGGTGCTGTAGCCGATGATAAAATCTTCGCCACCGATAATCACAGTCGGGATACCGGGAAGATCGTAATAGGCCTGGCGTAATTGGGCATCCAGGGAAAAGTAGGGAATGTTTGCCACATCGGGGAAATAGTTGAGGACTGTGGCTTCGGCGGGGTCGATGATGGAGCTCTCTTCCATCCAGATATCGGATGAATTCAGGTCATCCAGTTGCACGATATTTTCCAGCAGAAATCCATCCATTGGTTCATCGAAGGTGTCAAATTGCGAGGAAAGGCTGTTATTCCCGGCGCAGATATCATCGGGATGATACACGCGTCCAGAAATGGCATATTGAGCAGCCTGATCCAAGAGGGTAAAGGCATGCTCTCCGCCGACATAGCTAAATTGCTCGACAGCCAGCGGCTCCAGAGTCTGGGCTACCAGCACCGAGTCGTGAACGCTGTTTTGAGCCGTATCAACGGTGAAGTGTAGCTGGAAATTACTCACGCTGACAGGGGAATTATTCATCACGGTAAACACAGGGTAGATGCGGCCGGGATTGGCAGGATCTGCCTCCATGGAAAAAGCCAGAAGCTCCAGGTCTGTATGGAGAAACACCGGGAATCCCTGCAGGCTGAAAAGCAGTTCGGCATTCAAGGTGATAGAAGAAAAGCTGTAATAATATTCATCCGAATAAAAATAACTGTGCTGGCCACCTCCCAGAGATGCGGAGAGAGGTTGGGTGGTGGGAGTATCATAATTGGCGATAAGCCACAGAACCGAATCGGTGTAGGTGGCATCGAAGGGAATATAATTCCATCCGGAATTGAGCTCGGAAGCCGGAACCACCTGGGTTGTGTATTGAGTGGATGGCTGGTTGATATTTTCGGCGGTAAGCACCAGTTCAAGCTGATTAACCGGAGTAGTGGGAAAATAGCACCATGCGCCCTGTGCAGCAAATTGCAAAGAATCCACGCCGGTGTAAAATTCGTCGTAGGCAAAGCGTACAGCCCAGCTGTCAACGCCAGAGAGATGAAGATCATCATGCCGGGTGTGGTAGTAAACCAGGGTGTCTTCGGTGGCCGGAGAAACAGCATCACCATGGGCTGGTAAAACCTGCAGGCTCCAGACGGGTATTATAACGGAAAGCACTAATAACACGCATATTTTCTTCATACTTCTACCTCTGGTTCAAACTCAAAAAGAGCCCTGATTTGTAAAGTTATTTGATTGGATGGATTTGGCCTTTTTTGCCCCTCGCCAGCGACGATGAACCCAGAACCACTGTTCGGGATAGCGACGGATGCAGGCATCCAGATTGTGTGACAACATTTGGGTAAGTGCCACCACATCTTCGATGGAATTTGTGTAGGCGGTAGAATCTATCATGGGCTCGATAAAGAGGGTGAAAGAGCCGTCTTCATTACGAATGGGGTAAACCGGAACGATGGGTGCTCCGGTTTTTATGGCGAATTTCGCCGCACCCACAAAGGCCGAAGCCGGATGTCCCAACACGTCAATTTTATAGCCTCGTTTCCCGGCATTCTGGTCTATCAGGATGCAGACGATGTACTGTTGTTTGAGGTATTTCAGTACGTAGCGCGGGGCCTGTTTCATCCGTATCAGTTTCATGGTTCCTTTGGTGCGAAGATTGTTTGTATAATTTCCCAATTTCTTATTTCTCATATCCTTATATATCACGCTGATGGGAAATTTCTGCGAAAGAAAATGTCCGGCAATCTCCCAGTTACCAATGTGGCCGGTGGAAAGGATCACTCCCTTACCCATGGCGTAGGCATCCTGCAAATGCTCCATACCCTGGGTGTGGATGTGAGGATAGAGCACCTCCGGCCGGGTAAAATACATTTCTGCGGTGGAGTAACCCATGTGGGTATAGATTTTCCTCAATAGCTTTTTTTCTTCTTTTGGATGCATGTCCGGATAGATCATGCGCAGGTTTTTTTGGGCGATGGATTTTCGCACACCCAGAACCATGCCGCTGAAGATGAAAATCTGCTTTATCATCCATCGTTTCCATGGATAGGGAAAGATGCCGAAAACCTTGAGGAACACCCAGAATGCTGCAAACTCGACTCTGTTTTTTGTTTTTTTTCTCATATCACTCCATCCATATTCGGGTTCCACAGAAAAGAAGCTGAATATCCCGGCAATTAAAAAATACTGATCTGCTCTTTTTCTTTGCTTGACGCCCTTCGGGGTATTCAGATTCTCGCAGAAAATCAGGAGGGGAAGACGTGAATATTTTGGCTTTCAATACCGCCTCTACCTCGGGAAGTGTGGCAATTTCCCGTGGTTCTTCCGTGCTCTTTGCCAGTTATCTGGATGTGCGAATCACTCACTCTCAGCGCCTCTTACCCCGGATAGATTCCGGCCTGAAGCAGTGCGCTCTTACCATGGATGATATCGATTTGATCTGCGTTGCCAATGGTCCTGGATCCTTTACCGGTGTGCGCATCGGACTGGCCACAGCCAAGGGCTTTTGCCTGGGAAAGGAAATTCCCTTGCTGGCAGTAAATAATCTGGAGTTGCTGGCGTGGAATGTCTCAGGTTCAGCCAGAGCGGTTCTGCCGCTGATAGATGCCAGGATGGGAGAAATCTACGGCGCGCTGTTTAGCGCTGATGGCCAAGAACTTCTGGCATCCTGTAATAGCAAACCATCTGCGTTTTTTGACAAAATCGATGTGCCTGTGCTGGCGGTGGGAAGCGGTGCTCTGCTCTACGAATCTCTGCTACAGGATGCCGGCATCGACTATCTGTTGGCCAGACCACATCAACATCTGCAAATGGCCACAACGCTCATTTCCATGGCTTTGTCCCGTGAAAATGTGCCGCGTTACAATTTTGAAGCAATCTCATCCCTGGAACCCTGTTATCTGCGTAAATCTCAAGCGGAGATAATGCGGGAACAAAACCTTAAAAAGCGAGGAACCCATGAGTAACAGACCTAACTGGCATCAGTATTTTATGCAAGCAGCCATGTTGGTTGCCAAACGTTCCACTTGCCTGAGACGCAGCGTGGGCGCTATTATCGTCCGGAACAATCAGATTCTTTCTACCGGCTACAACGGTGCACCGAAGAATGTACCCCATTGCGAAGAGGTGGGATGCCTGCGACAACAACTCAACGTCCCATCGGGGGAACGGCATGAGCTGTGCAGAGGAGTTCATGCCGAGCAAAACGCTATTATTCAGGCAGCGGTAAATGGAACATCAATATCAGGAGGTATACTTTATTGTACCACTCAGCCCTGTATTATCTGCTCCAAGATGATTATCAACGCCGAGATAAACACCATTTACATCGCTGAATTGTACCCCGATGAACTGGCCCAGGAAATGTTAAAAGAAGCAGGCATCGAGATGAATCTGCTGGATATCAAAACCGGGGAGCTGAAGCGACTATTGTAAAACCAGGATAATTATGAGCCTCTCTGCAAAACATCCAAGGCGCCAAAGGCATTGGCGCTGGGATGATGAAAATATCCGTCATTCTGAGGTATCTTGCACGTTGTTCTTTTGACGAAGAATCAGGATTTTCAGTTCATACCGCCCTTCCTTTAAATTTATGCGCCCGTTGAGCGTAGCTCAAGGGGAGTAAATTATCGCTGTAAGATACGTCAGATCGTCGATTTGCTCGTCTTCCTGAGTCTCTCTTACAAAGGCAAGCGACGAAGGATGAAAGTAAAACCGACATCCAAACCCCCTTTTGTTCCCCCTTACAAGGGGGATTGTTCCATGCTCCGGCAACACCTGGCAGGTTGAGAAAAACCTGCCAGGAGGCCGGACGTTTTTATTTCAAATAAGGAAAAGTTGCCCCGACACATGCGCATCGGGGCGAAATTCCCTTATTTCATAAAGAAGAAAAAGTTGCCCCGACACATACGCATCGGGGCGAAATTCCCTTATTTCATAA
>JAGGWK010000053.1 GCA_021157525.1 Candidatus Cloacimonadota bacterium
AAAAAGCCCGGCATTGCTGCCGGGCTTGCAGATGGTAGCGCTGCTTACTTTATTGCGTCTATGGGGCATGCATCCTTGCATTTGCCACAACTGATGCAGGCATCGGTAATGACGTATTGCTCGTCACTTTCGATGATAGCGTTGGCCGGGCAAACATCCACACAGATACCGCATTTTACGCACTCTGATGTAATGATAAATATTGACATCGTGTTATCTCCTCTCGGATCAGACTTCCATGATTTCTGTTTCTTTTGTTTTGGCAGCGTCTGAGATTTTATTGATCCAGGTATCGGTGATTTCCTGGATGTCTTTCTGAACCAGCTTCAGGTCATCTTCGCTGATTTCGCTGTTTTTCTGCATCTTTTTTGCAGCATCATTTCCTGCACGGCGTATATTGCGGATTTCGATCTTTGCTTCTTCAGCCATTTTTTTTATCTGTTTCACAATGTTTCGCCGAATTTCTTCGGTGAGGGGTTGGAAGGGCAGACGAATCACCTTGCCGTCGTTGTCGGGTGTGATGCCCATATTAGAGGCAAGGATGGCTTTCTCGATCAGCGGCAGGGAGGTTTTATCCCAGGGTTGCACCACGATGAGGCGCGGCTCGGGAACTGAGATATTGCACAGCTGCTTGATGGGAGTAGATGCACCGTAATAATCGATTGAGATGCCATCCAGAGCAGCAGTATTTGCGCGACCGCTACGGGTTTTTGAAAAGTTGTTCAACAGTGAGTTGAATGCTTTTTCCATGCGTTCTTCAAGTTCTAATACCAGGGTATCCATCTTGTACTCCTTTACGCGTGAACGTAGGTTCCCAAATCTTTTCTGAGAATTGCTTCCTTGAGGTTGCCGGGGACGGTGATGTTAAACACTTTGATGGGCATGTTGTATTCACGAGCCAGAGAGAAGGCCGTCATGTCCATCACTTTCAATTGTCTGTTCAGAGCATCGGAATAGGTGATATCGGAGATGAATTCTGCCGTGTCATCCTTGTTAGGATCGGCAGAATAGACGCCATCAACCTTGGTTCCTTTGCACACCAGGTCTGCATCCAGCTCGATAGCCCGCAGTACCGCCGCAGTATCGGTGGTAAAGAAAGGATTTCCCGTGCCGGCGCAGAAGAAACAGATTTTGCCCTCGTTCAAAGAGGTTTTAGCCCGCTTGGGGGTATAAAATTTCGCAACTTTATCTATTTGCATAGCAGAGAAGATTTCGGTGGGATAATTACGTTTGTCCAAAAGGCCACTTAAAATGATTGCATTCTGGATGGTTGCAAGCATCCCCACGTTGTCTGCCATGAAGCGGTCAAGTTGGTCACCGACAGCCGAAGCGCCCCGGAAAAAATTACCTCCACCCATGACGAAGCCGATGCTGAATCCCAGCTTTTTCAGGGAGATAATCTCATCGATAATCCGGTTTACCGTTTCCATATGGATGCCAAAGCCCATAGGCCCGGCCAGTATTTCACCACTGAGCTTATAGATGATTTTGTGTATTCTTTCCGGTTTGTAGGATGTCATAATTACTCTCGCTTATTGCTTAATCTGAGCAGCTACTTCTGCTGCAAAATCTTCATTTTTCTTTTCCAGACCTTCACCCAGTTTGTAGCGTACATAACCGGCAATTTTCAGGTCTCCGGCATATTGCGAAACCGTGAGTTTGTCGTCTTTGACAAATTTCTGGTTTTCCAGACAATTCTCTTCGTAATATTTCTTAACCTTACCGATCATGATCCTTTCGATGATCTTTTCGGGTTTCCCTTCTTCCAGAAGCTGTGCTTTGATGATGTGTTTTTCATGTTCCAGGATTTCGGCAGGGACGTCTGAAGCTTTGTGATACTCTGGAGCCATAGCAGCGATATGCATCGCGATGTCTTTGGCTTTGGCTTTGTTTTCTTCGGTTACATCCCCTTCCAGATGAAGGAGAACGCCGATTTTTCCACCCATGTGCAGGTAGCTGGTAACAAAGCTGTTTGATACAACACGGCTGAATCGGCGGATATTCATATTTTCACCGATGGTGGCGATGAGGGATGTAAGGGTTTCTTCAACGTTGGTTGTGCCGAAAGAAAGGGCTTTGAGCTCTTCAACAGTGCTGATGTTGTTGTCGATAACCAGTTTGGTAAGATCTTTGCCAAAGGCGACGAAGTCATCATTTTTCGCCACGAAGTCGGTTTCTGAGTTAAATTCTACCATGGCGCCGATCTTTTCATCGGCGGAAACGGCAGCAAACACCAGGCCTTCGGAGGCGATGCGACCGGCTTTTTTAGCAGCCTTACTGATGCCTTTCTCCCGCAGATAGTCGATAGCAGCTTGCATATCGCCATCGGTTTCGGAAAGGGCTTTTTTACAATCCATCATGCCTGCGCCGGTTTTTTTGCGCAAATTCATTACATCTTTTGCAGAAATTGCCATATTTATCTCCTGTTAATTCATTTAATGGTGAACAGGTAAGAAGAGGATAGGCCTCTTCTTACCTGAGGAAAATCTGATTACTCTGCTTCGGGTTTGTTTTCTTCTGCAGCTTCTTCAGGTTTTGTGGAGTCGATTTCCTGGTTTGGAATATCCTGACCTTCCAAGATTGCCTGCTTCCCATCGATTACAGCGTTTGCCATAACGTCGGTAAGAAGTTGTACTGCCCGAATAGCATCATCATTTGCCGGAATAACATAATCCACCAGGTCGGGATCACAGTTGGTGTCTACCATGGCCACGATGGGGATGTTGAGTTTCCGTGCTTCGTTTATCGCAATACGTTCTTTGTTGATGTCAACCACGAAGAGAGCGCCGGGTTTCTTATCCATACCGCGGATACCACCAAGGCCATGTTCGATTTTGTCATACATCTTTTTCATCTTTTGGGCTTCCAGCTTTGTGAAGCTGCTGATAGTCCCATCTTCTACGATCTGCTCATAATAATCGAGCTTTTCGATGCTTTGACGAATAGTACGCATATTGGTAAGCATGCCGCCATACCAGCGATTGCTGATGTAGTAGGCACCGCATTTCCTGGCTGCTGCTTCTATCGATTGCTTGGCTTGTTTCTTTGTCCCGACAAAGAGAACGCTATCGCCTCGACTTGATACTTCTTTGATAAACATATAGGCTTCATTAACGGCATCCAGGGTCTGTTTCAGATCCAGGATGTGAATCCCGTTACGTTTCAAGAAAATATATTTATCCATTTTCGGGTTCCATTTGTGGGTTTGGTGCCCGAAGTGAACGCCGCTTTCCAGCAACGCTTTCATAGATACTACTGACATTCTTTCTCCTTCTTACGGTTAATTTTTTCCATCAGCTTGCGCGCAATTCAATCCCGATACTATCGGGACACCGCCTTGCCAACCACTGATAGAGTTGATGAAATCCATTGTTTGATTTCGGTATTAACGTTTCGAGAATTGGAATCTTTTTCTCGCTTTGGGTTGACCTGGTTTTTTACGTTCAACCATACGGGGGTCGCGAGTAAGGAATCCGTTTTTACGCATGAGGGGCTTCAGCTCTTCGTCATACTTTACCAACGCCCGGGCAATGCCCAAACGAATAGCACCAGCTTGACCAGAGAGGCCACCACCATTAACGTTTACCTTGATGTCTACTTTTTCAGAGAGGCTGGACACCTGCAAGGGTTGTTCGATGATCATTTCCAGAGTTTCACGGGCAAGGTAGTTTTTCATGGTACGGCCGTTTGCCATACGCTTGCCGGTGCCGGGGGTCAATCGAACGCGTGCAGTTGCGTCTTTTCTTCTTCCTACAGCATCAAAATATTGCATTCAAAATCCTCCTAAACAAGGCTCAGTGGCTGGGGTTTCTGACCATGGTGAGGATGATCATTCCCTGCATACACTTTCAGTTTCTTAATCAATTCTCTTCCGAGAATATTCTTGGGAAGCATACCCCGTACAGCATGCAAGATGATCTCTTCAGGTTTGTCCTGAAGCATCCGCTTGTAGGGTATTTCCTTCAAACCATCAGGATATCCACTGTACCGCTGATAGGTCTTTACTAATTCTTTGTTACCAGTGAGTTTGATCTTCTCAGCGTTTATGATCACTACATAATCACCGGTATCCAGGTGTGGGGAAAAATAGGGTTTATTCTTCCCACGTAAAATGCTGGCTACCTGAGTAGCTAATCTTCCTAACACCATGTCGGAAGCATCAACCAAGTACCAATCTTGCTTGATCTGATCAGCCTTTGGCGTAACTGTTCTCATTACATCTCCTTCATTATCATTACTCTCATGATCGGGACGGAACAAATATTTTGCGACGCTTTATCATGTCAAGATTAATGATGGCCTGCATAACTCTCACATTCTCAGGATGTTGACAAAGCTTCTGCCCTGCCGGACATCAGGCCTTCTGTCTGGATGCAATCTCGACTGCATCCTGCAAAGAAATCTGTTGCCAAACTATCCTCTGAAACTGAGTTTGCCATCAGGAGTTAAATAATGAAAACAGCAGTAATTGTGAGAACTTTGATTGTGTTTTGTCTATTAATATGCATCGTGGTGCAGGCTACCATGATAAAAAAAATGAATAAAAAACTCGAACAAGTGGTGATCCTGGATGTGGATAATGACAGCTTGGTGACCTACTCTCCCGAGTTCCTGGAAAGCAAAACCGTAGTTCTTACACCCCGGTACGTCGATCGCTTCAGCACCTGCCAATCACCCTTTCGCGATGGCAAAGAATTCAATACTCTGCTCAAAGAATATGTACACTCAAACTGGGCCGATCTCTATGGTGCACGACGAGGTTCAAAAGCGTGTCGTCGCATCCATGAAGGCATCGATCTTTTTGTGCCGGAAAATACGCCGGTCTATCCCATCGCTGCCTACGGCATCGTAACGGAGGTGAGCGATAATCCAAACTTCATGATAGAGGTGGGATGCACCCGGGAAGACGGCACTGCCGGCACAACTCTGGTAGAGTATGGCAAGATCGTTCGGGTCGCATATCCCGAAGGTATCGAATCGGTGTATGCACATCTCAACGACGTTTTTGTGGAGCTGGGGCAGGAAGTATTTGCCGATACCCAGCTGGGGATTACCGGCATCACAGGCAATCTGGTACGCAGTGGCAAGCCATCGCATCTGCATCTGGAATTGCGGGATGCAGACCATGTATCCTTTGACCCTCGCAATCGCCTGCGCTATAACAAAACAAATTTCAGCCATTTTCTTGCGCTTCTAAATTTAGGAGAGACCGATGACTAACGAGATTATCGCAACCGGCTGGAATCATCTGCAGGATCTGGTATTTGCCGATTCCTGGAATGAAAATCTGGGTCGGTTCCGTTCCCGCAAAGCTTTTCGTGGATTATCCCATAGCAGTTATCGGCTGGAAACTACCCTGACACGGCTGGGGGGCGAATATAGCCAGCTGGAGCGGCATCTGCTACGAAACTTTCGCAAATATGCATCCGGTACAGTGGTAGAAGGTGATACTTTCTGGCATTGGCTGGCAGTGGCACAGCACCATGGTCTCTCCACCCGGCTGTTAGACTGGACCTATTCTCCCTTTGTAGCCATGCATTTTGCCACAGCGAATATTGCTCATTTTGATGAGGATGGCGCTATCTGGGCGGTGGACTATGTGAAAGTTCAGCAGTATCTGCCTCAGCGGCTTTATTCTCTGCTTTGCGAAGAAGGGGCAAACGTCTTTACTGTGCATATCCTCAAAGATCAAATTGCCACGCTGTATGATCTGAACAATATTACCGAATCTGACATTGTGCTGTTCTTGGAGCCGCCCTCCATTGACGATAATTTTATCAATCAATTTGCCTTCTTCTCTATTTCAAATAATCCCCGCCTTGTGCTGGATGAGTGGCTGCAATCTCATCCTGATATCTGGCAGAAAATCATCATTCCCCGGAAATTGAAGTGGGAAATTCGGGATAAACTGGATCAGGCAAACATCACCGAGCGGGTGCTTTTTCCCGGTCTGGATGGCTTGAGCGCGTGGCTCAAACGGCAATACAGTCCTAAGAGTTAGTGGTGTGCTGAGTTAGAATTTTAAAAAAGCCCGCAGCGCTGGCTGCGGGCTTTTTGTATGGGTTAGCTTATGCCATCTCCACGTTGAATTGTTTCTTCAGTTTCTCCAACCGTGCCATGTAGGCTTCCCGCTGAAGATTGGTAGTCAATTCCCTGGTTACTTCGTCACGGACGTCGTCCAGAGAAGCTGTGGTTGCAGGAGATTTCTCGTTTAATCTGATGATGTGCCATCCAAACTGCGTTTTTACCGGTTTGCTGATTTCACCGGCATCCAGAGTGAACGAAACATCGTCGTATTCCGGAACCATCTGACCACGGGCATACATGCCCAGTTCGCCGCCCTTGGCGCTGGACGGGCATTTGGAAAATTCTTTGGCTGCATCGGCGAATTGTAACTCGCCACTTACCAATTTAGCGTAAATGTCATTACATTGCCCTTCATCATCAACCAGGATGTGGCTGGTGTTGGCAGATTCGGGAGCGTTGTATTTGCTCTGATTTGCTGCAAAATATTCTTCAACTGCGGTGTCGGAAACTTGGACAGCGTTTACCGCCCGGGTGATGGCGATATTGGTGAGGATAATCTCGCTCATGCGGCTCAACTCGGCTTTGTATTCAGCTGCTTCTTCCAGATTTTGCGCTTTAGCATCGGCCAAAAAAAGATTCTGGCTGACCAATTCATTAAGGATTTGCTGACGCCCAGCTTCATTTTGATATTGTGGTGCCTTCTGCGGCCCCAGATTGCGGATGAACATCTCCACATCATCACTACTGATCTCTTTGCCATTCACTGTGGCAAGTATTTTATTTTCCATGATAACTCCATATCTGTTTTTGCAGTCAAAAAATAGAGCTCGGTTGAGGTGTCAAAGGGAAATAGTGCCACCGGCCTCCCGGCAGGTTTACTATCTCACCGCAAAGTGCGCTATGCCTATACCAAGGTTACGGCGCGACGGATAATTTTTTTGCAGCGAATCCGTCTCCGCCAAGGCTACGACGTGACAGGCAAAGACGGATTTTATTTGATCACAACGCCGGGACGACGGCAGAATCAACGCAACCAACTCTGCCATGTCGAGCGCAGCGGAGTCGAGATATCCGGCATCTGTGGGGCAAGCCCGGTGGGATCGGTGAAACCGGCAGCAGAGCTGTATTCCACAGGACGCGCAGGAAGAAGAAATGGCCGAAACTCTGCATGCCCTGTGGAATAGCTTGGATCATTTGTTAAACAGAAAAATCAAATCCCCCATCATCCGCATCAACCGTAATGGTTTTTCCCGGAATCACATCTCCTTCCAGCAGTTTGATGGCCAACGGATTTTCAATTTCCTTTTGAATCACCCGCTTCAGCGGTCGAGCACCAAATTGTGGGTCAAAGCCCATGTCGGTGATCTTTTGTATGGCAGCATCGGTGAAGTGTAACCGGATGTTTTTGGCTGCAAGCCCACGATTGAGCGTTGCCAATTGCAATGCCACGATGGATTCGATTTGTGGCCGACTGAGGCGATGGAATACGATGATGTCATCCAGACGATTGAGAAATTCAGGTCGGAAATACTGCTTCAGGTGAGCCATGAGCTTTTGGCGCAATGCGTCGTCATCCAGGGTTTCCTGCTCATAGATGAGCTCTGAAGCAATGTTGCTGGTGAGGATAATCACCGTGTTTTTAAAGTCAACCGTGCGGCCTTTGCCATCGGTGAGGCGGCCGTCGTCCAGTATCTGCAACAAGATGTTAAAGACGTCGTGATGCGCTTTTTCTATCTCATCAAAAAGTAGCACGCTGTAGGGACGACGACGCACGGCTTCGGTGAGGTAGCCCCCCTGGTCGTATCCCACATATCCCGGGGGTGCGCCGATGAGGCGGGAGACGGCGTGTTTTTCCATGTATTCGCTCATGTCCACCCGAATGATGGCTTTTTCCGTATCGAAGAGGAAGGATGCCAACGCTTTAGCCAGTTCGGTTTTTCCTACCCCGGTGGGGCCCATAAAGAGGAAGGATCCGATGGGTTTATTGGCATCTGAAAGGCCGCTGCGTGAGCGTCGGATAGCGTTTGACAGCGCACTGATGCCTTCTCGTTGACCGATCACCCGTTGGGCAAGGACGTCTTCCATTTTCACCAGTTTCTGCATCTCGCTCTGCATCAGTTTTGCTACAGGGATGCCTGTCCATTTGGCCACTACTTCGGCGATCATCTCCTCGTCGATGTGCTCTTTCAGCAGCCGCTGATCTGCGGGGATGGATTGCAATTTTTCTTTGGCTGCGGCAAATTCCTGCTGCATCTTGCCCAGAGTTCCGTAGGTAAGCTCCGCAGCTTTGTTGAGGTCACCCTGACGTTCGGCAACAGCAATCTGTGCTTTGATGTCATCGATTTTTTCTGAAAAACCACTCACCGTCTGCATCAGACCTTTTTCATATTGCCAGCGCATAGTAAGCTCGCTTTGTCGCTCCTGCAAGTTACTCATTTCCATCGTGATTTTGCTCAGTCGCTCTTTGGATGCCTCATCTTTTTCTTTGGTAAGGGAGAGCTTTTCTATCTCAAGCTGACGCAATTTCCGATTCAGTTCGTCCAGTTCCAAAGGCATGGAATCGATCTCCATGCGTAAGCTGGCGCAGGCTTCGTCCATCAGGTCGATGGCCTTATCGGGTAAAAAGCGGTCTGAGATGTAGCGATTGGAGAGGACGGCGGCGCTCACGAGGGCTGTGTCGGTGATCTGCACACCGTGATGCACTTCGTACTTTTCCCGGATTCCTCGCAGGATGGAAATGGTTTCGGCCACACTGGGTTCTCCGATAAATACCGGCTGGAAACGGCGCTCCAAAGCGGCATCTTTCTCAATGTATTTGCGGTATTCATCCAGTGTGGTGGCGCCGATGCAATGGAGCGATCCCCGGGCCAAAGCAGGCTTCAGCATGTTGGATGCATCCACTGAACCTTCGGCAGCGCCAGCTCCTACTACCGTGTGCATCTCGTCGATGAAGAGGATAATGTTGCCCTGGGCTTTTTCCACCTCCTTCAAAACCGCCTTGAGCCGTTCCTCAAATTCACCCCGGAACTTGGCGCCAGCCAGCAGTGCACCCATGTCCAACTCCATCACTTCTTTGTTTTTGAGGTTTTCAGGGACGTCCATATCCACTACCCGCCGGGCCAATCCTTCTACGATGGCGGTTTTCCCCACTCCCGGTTCTCCGATGAGAACGGGATTGTTTTTACGGCGTCGGGACAGGGTCTGGATGGTGCGGCGAATTTCATCATCCCGACCGATAACGGGATCAAGTTTTCCCAGTCGCGCCAGTTTGGTGAGGTTGCGGGCATACTTTTCCAGCGCCTGATAGGTGGATTCGGGATTTTGATCTGTAACTTTCTGGGTGCCTCGCAATTCTTTCAGGGCTTTGAGAATAGCGTTGGTATCGAAGCCAAATCGACTGATTGATGCAGGTAATTTACCCACTTTCACGATGGCCAGAAACAGGTGCTCCACGCTGATGTAGTCATCCTGAAGCTGGGATGCCAATTTCTCGGCTTTTTGAAACACGCCGTTCAATTCCGGAGAAAGGGTGGATTGATGAATTCCGGATATCCGGGGTCTTTTTCCCAGTTCGGTATGGATGGCTGCGGTCAGGGCTGCGGTGTCGATCTCCAGTTTACGGAGCAGCGCCACCACAAAGCCGTCTGCATCCTGTACCAATGCTGCCAGAAGATGCAAAGATGCGATCTCCTGATGTCCCATATCTATGGCGATTTGCTGGGCTCGCTCCACCGCTTCCTGAGATTTTATCGTTAATCGATTAGTATTCATAATTACTCCTTAAAAACTGTTTTTTACAATCACATCCTCCACTGGTTTGAGAATGCGGTTACCTTTGGCAACGGCCGGGTAACCGATGGGGAGGAGGCCAACCACGGTGTAGTCCCGTGGCATGTTGATGAGATCGCCCAATTGATCTGCATAAAATGCGCCGACCCAGCAACTGCCCAGGCCCATCTCGGTGGCCTGCAGTCCGATATATGCTCCGGCGATGGCTGCATCGATGATAGCGGCGGTTTGACCGCAGGTCATGGTGTAGTCGGTATTGTTTACACACAGGGCAATGGTGATGGGAGCCTGAGAGACAAAGCTCTGGCCTTTGCAGATGTCCGTAAGGGCGGCGCGTTTGGCTGGATCGTCTATCACCACAAACTTCCAGGGCTGCACATTGCGTGCCGATGGTGCCAGTCTGGCTGCATCCAGAAGGGCGGTACGTTTCTCCTCTTCTATGGGTTGATCCGAAAATTTTCTTAGGCTGTAGCGTTTTTTTATTGCAGAAAGTAACATATCTTCCTCCTTTTCGTTAATGATGGTGGATAAGATAAAGGGAAGGATTTGGATGTCAACAGAAAAAATTAGCACTCTCTGCAAAAAAGTGCTAAAAAAAATTTGCTTGACTGAAACTCTTGATTATTGTTTTTAGCAGACAAGAAGATAGAGTGCTAAAAAGGAGGAAAGAAAAATGAAACTAGTACCAGCAAAACATCACAGAGAGTTTTTCCCGATGCGTTCTTTTTTTGACGAGTTTGTAAAAGACTTTTATGAAAATGAAGATCGGGAAGAGACCATCCGTTCCATGGCTCTTGACATCCTGGAGCATGAGGAAACCTATGAAGTGTTGGCTAATCTGCCGGGCTTTAAAAAGAAGGACATCAGCCTCTCCCTTGATGGTAACGAGCTGACTATCGAAGCAAAGCGTGAGGAAAAAAAGGAAGAGAAAAAGCCAAATCTCTACCGGTGCGAGCGCTACTCCGGCAATTATCGGCGAACTGTTACCCTCAATGATTTGTGTGATGTAGAAAACATTTCGGCATCCTACACCGACGGTGTGCTGAGTCTGATAATTCCCAAGATTGCACCAAAACCGGCAAAAGAAATTCCCATTGCATAATTCACACAGCAATTTGCGGCTGCGGATATCACTCCGCAGCCTCTCTTTCATTTGTATGGGTTTTAGAGAAAAAACAGTATTTATGAAGGAGGTGTAACAACATTATTGGGCACCATACTATTAAAAAACGAAACAATATGGAGGAGCAATGAAACAACGAATTATTATCTTAATGGCATTGATGCTCTTTGCCGCAGGGCTATTGGCCCAATATCCGGTGAACCAGGATTACCAGAGCCCCTTTGTGCAGGTGGTAAAAAATACCCGTGCTTCGGTGGTAAACATCCAGGTGGAATACGAAGTTGGAGCAGGTCGCTTTGGCGACCAAACGCCGCTTAATGATGATTTTTTCCGCTTCTTTTTCCCCGAAATACCCCGGGGATCCCAACCCAGAAGTCACACATCCATGGCTATGGGCAGCGGTTTTATCTTTAAGCAGGATGGACGTAATGTGTACATCCTCACCAATAATCACGTGGTAGAAAAGGGTGAAAAAGGTGAGATCACCGTTACTCTCGCAGACAAAGCAAAGCACAAAGCCACCATCGTGGGACTGGATGAACAGACAGATTTGGCAGTGATCAAAATAGAAGTAGATAAAAATGAAAAAGTTGTGGTAGTTCCTCTTGGTGATTCCGACGCCATTGAAATTGCCGACTGGGTGATCGCCATCGGAAATCCCTTTGGTCAGCTGGGATTGGACAGAACTGTGACCGTGGGTGTGGTTTCTGCCAAAGGCCGAGCCAATCTCCGCTTTGGCGGCAGCTCACCGGTATATCAAGATTATATTCAAACCGACGCTGCGATTAATCCCGGTAACAGCGGCGGCCCGCTTTTGAACATCCATGGTGAAGTGGTAGGGGTAAATGCCGCCATCACCAGCACCAGCGGTGGTAATGTGGGCATCGGCTTTGCCGTTCCGGTAAATCTGGCAAAAAAAGTAGCCGACGACATCCTGCGGGAAGGCAAAGTTGTACGCGCCTACATCGGCATCATCCCTCAGGAAATCGATGCTGACCTGCGCCAAAGCCTCAATCTGGATACAATTTCCGGCGTTTTGGTGGCCAAGGTAGAAAAGGATACTCCCGCCGATAAAGCCGGCCTCAAACGAGGTGACGTGATTGTTTCTTTTGATGGCAAAGATGTGCCCAATGTGGCAAAATTCCGCATCGGTGTGGCCAATAGCGAAATCGGCGTGAAAACCCCGGTGGCGATTATTCGGGATGGTAAACGCAAAAACCTCCAGGTGAAACTGAGCCGTCGGCCAGACGAAGCGGACGCTGTTGACGAACCGGCAAAGGAAGTGGCAACCTCTTTGGGCTTGAGTGTGGAAAATCTGGATGGGGAATTTGCCCGGCGCTACAATATCCAGGAATCCGAAGGTGTGGTGATTACCCGGGTTCAGCCGCAATCGGCAGCAGCAAAAGCCGGTTTGCAAGCTGGTGATGTGATTTTGGAAATGAATAACAAACCCATTGGCAACGAAAAACAATATCGGACTGCCGTAAAAGAGGCTAAAGGGGACATCGTATTGCTCTATATCAAGAGCTATCGCGGCTCGTATAAATATGTCACCCTCGAATTGAAATAGAATTTTGAGAAAAAACAGGCCGGTTAATTCCGGCCTTTTTTGATATATTCTTCCGCTGGAGATCGAGTTTACTCAGCCAAACGTAACACATAAAGATGATCCAAAAATAAAGACTTGACAGCATAAATTCGGAAACCTTTTTAGACCAAGTAAATCCCGAAGCGGAGATGATATGAAAATGGGGAAAAAACAGGTAGCGTTGCGATTAATATTGTCACTTTTATTGTGCTGCATT